>CAKKPF010000207.1 GCA_919901575.1 Candidatus Brocadiaceae bacterium | reverse complement strand
ACAATTTACAACGCAAGACACTAAGGACGAATTAGACACAAATAACGCACTTAAGGTAATAGACGAGATTGCCGAACTTAATCCAAATATAATACTAATTTTAACAGGCGGTGAACCGCTTTTGCGAAGAGACCTCTTTGATTTATCCCGTTATGCCTCCCGGAAAGGAATGATGGTCCTGCTGGGTACTAACGCATGTCTTATTAATGATGATGTTGCCAGAAAACTGAAAGATAATGGTTTCTCCGGTATCGGCATAAGCCTTGATTCCATACACCCTTATATTCACGATTCAATTAGAGGCATGAAAGGTTCATGGAAAATGGCGGTCGAAGGAATGAAGGCGTGTAAAAGACAAGGATTGGAAATACAGATACAAACCACAGTATTTAAAAAAAATTACGATGAGATTCCAAAACTAGTTGCCTTTGCGCATGATATGGGAGCAAGGGTCTTTAATCTTTTCTTCCTCGTCTGCACAGGGAGAGGTCAGGATATAACCGATATCACTTCAAAACAGTATGAAGACGCACTAAAACAAATTTACAAACTCCACAATCAATATGAGGGAACGATGCTCGTCAGCGCAAAGTGCGCACCACATTACAGAAGGATAGCATATGAGATGAATCCCGAGTCGGCGCTGGTAAAATACTATTCAGGCGGCTGCCCCGCGGGAACTAACTATTGCAGAATCACACCGGAAGGAAACGTCACTCCATGCCCGTATATGGACACATCCTGTGGAAATTTAAGGGAGAAAAGCTTTGCGGAAATCTGGAACAACTCCACTATATTAAAGGAACTAAGGGAATCAGAACTCAAAGGCCGGTGCGGAGAGTGTGAGTTTGAGTCAATGTGCAAGGGTTGCCGCGCAAGGGCTTACGTTACAACAGGCGATCAAATGGCCGAAGATTCATGGTGTGAATATGAACCCGGAAAACATGGAGGTAAGAAACTGACCTTCAAAGAAGAGAATACATTTGGTTTAGACAAAGGATTTGAGCTTTCATGGAGTGAAGACGCAAAGAAAAGGCTGGACAGGGTACCTTCCTTTGGAAGGGGAATGGTAATAAAAAGAGTAGAACAATATGCGAGAGAAAATGGATATTCTGAGATTACACCAGATATAATGAAGGAAGCAAAGGAACAAATGGCCGTAGATAAAAAGGCGATGTTCCCCTTTATGAATCTGCTGAAAAAGAAAGCCGCCAAAAACGGGAAAATCGAGTGGGAGACCGAGGCGCTGGAACGGGTGAAAAACGCCCCTGATTTTGTAAGACCGGGAATTTATAAGCTTATGGAAAAGCGTGCAAAGGAAAAAGGTTACAATGTAATAACCTCAGCATTCCTGTCGGAGATAAGGGATGAGTCCATGCAGTTTGCATCCAGGAGGATGAATAAGCTGGGATTTGATGAACTCGATATGGAGGCATTTGATACGGCAAAGGCAAAAACAAAGAACAAAAAGAAGAAAGAGGTTATTAATGACATCAAGAATTTTCTTGCTGAAAGGAATGTGAAAAATACAGACATCATCAACAAGTTCCGGAAATACCTGTCGGCTGAAACGGATACAAGAGATATAAGTTGACAACAAGGAACTTCTCAATAACGCCACTAAACAGAAATCACTTTGTCATATCACCATTCCATAGCATCGAAAGAAAGTCTTGCCAGGGCAGGATTTCAATTTCTCCATGCTTACGGGGATGTTTCTCATTACAGACAACAATTGACTTCTCCGGCTTATATTCTTCCTGAAAGATCGTTATTGATCTGAGGTCAGCTTTATCAACCCGACTTGTACCCTTGACCTCAATTGCAATCTCCCCATCCCTTAGAATAAAATCCACCTCATTTCCTGTCTTAGTACGCCAAAACTGAACCTTGTAAAATGCAAACAAAAAATAGAGAAAGTGCAGGGGGGAAATACCCCCCTGCACC
>CAKKPF010000206.1 GCA_919901575.1 Candidatus Brocadiaceae bacterium | reverse complement strand
CTAAATTGAGCGATTTTATATTACATGCCGTTGTAGCCGCTGGCTTCCTGCCCGACTTCGTCATTCAGGCGGGTAGCCTGCGTTTTTCATCACTTGATGTGGCTACGTAAGTTACGCAACCTCAAGGCATCGGCGTGAGCTCAGCCGAACGGTTGCGGCTACAAAATCGCTCAATTTGGGTAATAGAAAATTAGATATATATTAATCTATATTTGGTTAGCTTTAACCCAGTTTTTTTATGAAGGAGGAATATAACATGGTAAAAGTAAAAACATTCAGTTCACAGCTAAAAATATTTCATGTAAAAGAAGAGCTGGAGACACTTGACAAGACTGTGAATGAATTTTTAAAGAAAAACAAAATCAAAAAAGTTGTCTCTGTGAGTGATTCGACAACAGCGAATATTGACGGAGGAACAATGGGTTTAATACGCATAGTTGCTTATGAATAGAATAATAATCAACGAGAAATGGAGGGAAATAACATGTTTACAAGAATATTAATCGTAATTTCCCTACAAGCTGCTATTGGGTTTTTAGTATTGCCAAAAATAATTGCCGGTGATATTGATGCGCAAGGGCTGTATAAAAAACACTGTGTCACATGTCATGGTAATGACGGTACAGGTAAAACTGATTTAGGAGAGGGACTCGGCGCACGTGACTTTACTGACAAGGAATTCCAGAACTCTATCACTGACGAACAGATTGTAGGGCAGATTGAAAATGGAACTAAAGAAAAGATGTTCCCCTTTAAGGACAAACTTACTCCAGAGGAAATGAAGGCATTAGTTCCCGTTATAAGGGCATTTGGAGGATAAGAAATCCCCCCTGTCTCCCCTGCCTATATACCAGATGGATGGTGGGCTGTCAGGCAGGTTTTTATAAAGTGGGTATTGGGGGATTAATAATTTTAGTTTATATAGTTGCCTGGAGAAATTAAATGAAGATAGCGGTATCTGGCAAAGGCGGTGTTGGCAAGACAACGTTAACTGCTGCTTTGTCGAAACTTTTTGCTGATGAAGGGCGTAAGGTTATAGCCATAGATGCCGATCCTGATACTAATTTAGCATCGGCGCTGGGCATTAAAGATGCTGATAAGATTACGCCTCTGGTTGAATTAAAGGAGCTTATTAAGGAACGCACAGGCTCTACATCAGACGAATATGGTAAGTTTTTCAAATTAAACCCGACTGTGGATGATCTACCTGAAAAGTATTCTATTTCCTGTAATGGTTTGAGATTGATGACCCTTGGCACAATTAAGAGGGGTGGAAGTGGTTGTGCCTGCCCCGAAGGTGTCATGCTGAAGGCACTGTTGAACCATTTGATATTACAAAGAGATGAAGTCGTGATAATCGATATGGAAGCCGGTATAGAGCATCTGGGGCGTGCGTCAATAAGGGCTGTTACAGCGCTGATTGTGGTGGTAGAGCCCGGCAAGAGGAGTATACAGACTGCGTTTCAGGTAAAAAAACTTGCCGGCGACCTGGGAATAAAAACCATCTATGCAGTCGGCAACAAGGTAATGAATGACACTCACAGGGAATTTATAAAGAACGCTCTTGGCGATATACCGTTGCTGGGGATGATTTCATATAGTGATAGACTGATAGAATCAGACCTCAAAGGAGAGGCTGCATTTAGTGATAATAATCAATTATTATCTGAAGTCAGTGAGATAATAGCTAAATTAGAGGAGTATGTAAAATGACAAGGAAATTTGCGGTGCGGTAGTAGAAGTTAAAGAAGGTGGCGTCGGCACATTAGCGTGTTGTGGACAGCCAATGACATTGAAAGAATAAATATCTTAGTAAATTTCTATTTTACTTATGAAGGAGAATTTGCTGTGTTGAAAAGGCCTGTTGCTTTAAGTCTGATAATTACGTTGTTTCTGTCTTTTGTCATGTTTGACACACCAACTACATATGGTGAGAAAATTGATTATAAAAAGATATTTAAAAATGAGTGTGAAAAATGCCATGGAAGTGACGGTAAGGGATCAAAAAGAGGAAAGAATCTCGGCGTTCCTGATTTCACAGACCCTGAATGGCAGGCGTCCGTAACCGATGAACAGCTAATTGCATCTGTAACTAACGGAAAGGAGAAAATGCCGAAACAGGAAGGTAAATTAAGCCCCGAAGAGATCAAGGCTATGGTTAAGTACGTAAGGATGCTTGCTCCTAAAAAGGGACGTTAGCAAAATGTAACTTATTTTTTTGTTTGTATGTTACGCTTCTCTATAATAATATATGTTTTGCAGTATTCTGTCCTGCATAAAATGAAGACAAGGTTTAGTATCTTATTTACATCCGGGTTGGAAATATAAGCGCATTAAATAACAAGTTAGCGCCCTATGGGTGGACTACAATTACTAACTGTACCCCGCTTAGCGGGGTGTAGCGGAATGGTCATGCCAGAGGCAGATCTGCCTTCGGCACGACTTCCTGCCCGAATAGGTACCCGTCCGAACGGCATTGCCGGGCGGGCAGGCGGGCAGCCTTCCACGTCCACTGGCTTACTAACAAAAAGATGGTTATATGAACGTTTAA
>CAKKPF010000205.1 GCA_919901575.1 Candidatus Brocadiaceae bacterium | reverse complement strand
AATTAATTATAAATTTTTATTATTTATACAAAAATGTGAAATAAGCTTCTTTCCCTGAAAGATGCCTATATTAATGTTTGTGTTACCAATATCAACTGCCAGGATCATAAGGGCTTAGAACCATTAAAAAGATAATAATTTCTCCATTTCTTCTGACCCGTCCACACCTGAAAGACTTTGTCGGGCAGGCGGGCTGGAATGTTTCTCTTGATTTTCCTCATCAACTAAATCTGCAGCCTTTTTAATTATATCTTTCACATTCTTGCCGGTTACTGCAGAGATTGTGTACACTGGTTTAGATAATCTCCTGCTCAGATCCTCTGCTATTTTAAGACCGATTTTCGCATCCAGAATATCAGCTTTGTTTATGGCTATTATTTCTGCTTTTTCACTTAGTTTAGAGCTGAAAAGCGTTAGTTCCTTCCTGACCATGCGGTATGCTTCCAAAGGGCCGGTTGCGGATATATCTATTAAATGAATGATTACTCTGGTCCTTTCTATATGTCGTAAAAATGTATTACCCAAACCCAAGCCGCTATGCGCACCCTCTATAAGACCTGGGATGTCTGCAAATACTAATCTTTTATAATCTTCTAACTCCACAATTCCTAATTGCGGTTGTAGTGTGGTGAATGGATAGTCTGCGATTTTAGGCCGTGCCGATGAGATTCTTGCAAGAAACGTAGACTTTCCGGCATTAGGTAAGCCGATTATACCAACATCTGCAATTAACTTTAACTCAAGTTTAATCCAGCGTTCCTGGCCTCTTCTTCCTTCTTCAGCAAAACGCGGAGCTTGATTCGTTGAAGATTTAAAGTGGGTATTACCCCTGCCTTTTTTACCGCCTCGTACAATCCTTATAGACTCTCCAATTCTTTTCAGGTCCTTAATAATTCGCCCTGTCTTCAGGTCTTTTACCAGCGTACCTTTAGGTATATTAATGATTAAGTCTTTTCCGTCCTTACCATTTTTGTTACTGTTTTGTCCTTTTCCTCCGTCCTCAGCAATGAATTTTACTTTTGACGTTATGTCCAGTAATGTATCGATTTTTTCACTGACATGCAGGATGACATTGCCGCCTTTGCCTCCATCTCCGCCGTTGGGGCCACCACGAGGGACATACTTTTCACGTCGGAAGCTTACACTACCATCGCCGCCGTTGCCACCTTTTACATAAATTGTTACTTCATCTACAAACATTGCTGGTATTTATAATATGAAAAAAGGGCGCGGTTAAGCTCCCTTACCCCTTACTATTAATCTTTTACGTTAAACAATAAGATAAGAAAAGGCTTTTATACAGGATGAACGCTGACCCTGCGGCCAGTTTCAAACGCAACTTTTCCATCTATCTTTGTGAATAGTGTGTAATCTCTTCCACATCCAACATTTATGCCGGGTTTGAATTTTGTACCGCATTGCCGAATCAGTATCGAACCGACTTTCACCAGTTCGCCACCGTAATGTTTGACACCGCGGTGTTGGGGATTGCTGTCTCTTCCGTTTCTTGTCGAGCTTTGTCCTTTTTTATGAGCCATTTCTTACTCCTTTTGTACCAAAAAAATTATAGTCGAAAATTTACTGTTCTGGACGCCGATTGACGCAGATAATAAGGGTTTAGGGATCCGCCAGGAAGAATTAAATTTAAAAAGTTTTTATCTGTGAAAATCAGTGTCCTATTAATTATCAGGAAACAATTTCATTTATTTTAACCTTTGTATATTTCTGCCTATGTCCTCGTTTAGTCCTGGAGTCTTTGCGGCGACGAAATTTCATTACTACCAGTTTCTTGCCTTTTGTATTACTTTGAACTTCAGATATTACTTTCGCATTCTCAACAGTAGGTGTTCCTATTTGTGTTTTTCCATCTTTCGAAACCATTAATACATCTGTGAATTCCAGCGTATCGCCTTTTTTGACATTTCCCTTTAAGTCGATTTCAATACTTTCGCCAGGTTCAACCTTGTATTGTTTTCCGCCTTCTCTTATAACGGCATACATTACACATTTCTCCTTTCAACATTCTCTCGCCAGTGAGTATTTTAAGTTAACTTATTTCTTCCCGTCCTATAATATCATTCAAGTGAATGGTTGAACGGTTTAACAATTAAAGAAAATTTATCTAATCGCAATACGGTTTCCATTGCTATCGGTGCAATGAATTGCAGTTTCACCTGTTTTATGTCCGATTATGCCTTTGATTATAATATTTTTTGAGAATTTATCTTCAAGTTCTGCCAGCCGCTTTCTTTTCTTATTTAGCATGTAACCTGCAACTATGTCGTTGGCAGTAATCTCGATTTCTTTGATTAGCGGATTGGTTACTGTTGATTTTATCTGCCTCATTAAATCCAGACACGTGCTTTCGACTGTCTTTGTTTCTCCTGTGCCTTCACAACTTTTACAACTTTCATAAATTACAGACTTGAGACTCGGCCTGATACGCTGCCGCGTCATCTCGATAATACCAAATTTAGACATTTTTAACATCTTTTTTCTGGCACGATCTCTCTTTAGAGCTTCCTCCATTACCTTTTCAATCACCCTCATATTGCTTTCTTCTTTCATATCAATGAAGTCAACTATTATAACTCCACCAATATCCCTTAACCTGATCTGGCGTGCAATCTCTTTTGCCGCTTTCAGGTTTGTTTTAAATGAGGTTTTTTCCGGGTCACTTTCTTCTCTATATTTACCGCTATTTACGTCAATTGCTACCAGCGCTTCGGTTTGTTCGATTACAATAGAGCCGCCTCTTGCGAGACGGACTTCTTTTTTATTTATTTTTTCTATTTCTCTTTCAATATTATATTTGTGAAATAGCGGTTCATGTTCATTATAAAGTGTTAACTTCCTCACACAACCGGGCATTATTAAACGCAGGAAATATCTTATCTTTTTAAAGACGGCTTCGGAATCAATGATTATTTCATCAATATCTGTTGAGAATATATCCCGAATCGTACGAATTACTAAATCACTTTCCTGGTATATTACAGAAGGTATTTCAGCTTTTTTTTCTTTATTCTCTATAACTTTCCACAGTCTTTGAAGATAATTATAATCTCTGGAAAGCTCATGCTTTGTCTGGTTTTCCCCGGCAGTTCTTACGATCAGTCCCAGATTTGGAGGTGGTTTTAATTCTTCTATAATCTGCTTAAGTCGTGTTCTTTCTGTTTCATCAATAATCTTTCGTGAAACACCAACAAGGTTCGATTCCGGCATTAGTACCAGGAATCTTCCCGGGATGCTGACATTCGTTGTTAAACTCGGCCCTTTCTCGCCAATTCCCTCTTTGATAACCTGTACAAGTATTTCCTGATCGGGGTTTATTAACGTCTTGATCCTTGACTTATTCCATTTTGTATTTGTGGTACTGGCACTATCTGATTGTTCCTCACCATTACGACGATAATTCTTAACGTCTGAGACATGAAGGAACCCGTTCCTTGATAACCCTATATTTACAAATGCAGCTTCTATACTCGGTTCTATATTGACAATGCGACCTTTATATATATTTCCTGCAATTTGTTCGCGAGAGAACCTTTCTATGTATAATTCTTCAAGAATGCCATCTTCCAATATGGCGATTCTACTTTCCTCAGGTTCTACTACATTTATCAACATCCTCTTCTTCATTACATTCCTTTTGCTTGTACTAACATGCTGCTTTAGGAGAGGAGGTTAGATTTACTCTTTTTCTAACTATTTCTGAAATTTCGTAGTCTTTGCCGGCTTGCAATCCTAAGTGTGATAATACTTCTTCGGGTCTAGCCATTCCTTCAGGCGTCATCTTCAGGTCCAAATCGATATATTGTGAATTAGTAGTAATACCGTTTATCGATGGACGAATATTAAATGCTAGTTTTTTCCCTTTTCTCTGACTATTTATCACATTTTTGGATAGCAACTCTTCTGTTTTCCCTGCCTCTGGCATTTTGCCCTTCTTTGGTTTTACCACGTAAGTTACGTCTTTTACAGAAGATTTCACTTGGCTGGAAACCGGTTCGACGGAGGTAATTTGTATGTTTTCTGGAAGTTGTCTTTTCAATCTTGTTTCTATTTCAGAAACTTGTTGTGCCTGAGGCAGATTCGCCTTGGCGAACATCCATTCACAAAGTTCCATCTCCAATTTTTCATCGATACCTTTGATTCCTACTGGTAAAGCTAAAGGGTAGGCAATTTTGGGTCTTGGATTAAACCCTTCAGACATTTTGACAGAAATTCCCGCTCTACGAATTGCCCTTTCGAAGAGCTTCATTAAGTTATGATGAGATATAAATCTCAAACTCCCTTGTTTTATAAATTTAACTTGAATCCTCAAGATATCAGCATAAAAACTTATTTATCAAATATTTATCCTTATTAGACTTAGACTGATTCTAGTAACAATTCTCTAATCTGTCAACAGTATTTTCAGGTTTGAAATACTTAAAAAGAAAATGAAAAAATCAAGATTATAGAAACCAAACTTGCGGTAAGATAAACCAACTTTAGCCTTAATATATTAATTCAGGTATGATTTCTCGAGTAATATTCCGGAGATACTCTGTAGTTTGTGCGGGATCGTTGTATGAACAAGCAGTTTCTGCGACTTCTTTTGCTCTTTCGTATGTGACGGATCTAATAATCTTCTTTACTTCCGGTATTATTATGGCAGGGGCAACACTGAATTCCCTTAAACCCAGTCCTAACAATAATATAGTGTACTCAATTTCACCGCCCATTTCACCGCATATTCCAACACTTATATTATTTTCTTCAGCAGCCTTTATGGTCATCTTCAGCAATCTTAAAATCGCAGGGTGAGCTGGAGAATATAAGTGGGCAACTTTTTCATTACTCCTGTCTACAGCTAAGGTGTATTGAATAAGGTCATTTGTGCCTATACTAAAGAAATCAACTTCTTTCGCTAAGTCATCTGCCACCATAGCGGCAGACGGAACCTCAATCATAATTCCAATTTCTATATTTTCATCAAAATCTATTCCCTTTTTATTCATATCTCCCATTACTTCCTTTACAATATCCTTTGCTTTTTGCAGCTCCTGCAAAGATGAGATTAAAGGAAATAGAATTTTTACGTTACCGGTAGCAGAAGCTCTTAATATTGCTCTGAGCTGAGACTTAAATACTTTTGGATTTTCCAGGCAATAACGGATGGAACGGCAACCTAAAAAAGGGTTGAGCTCATTATTGTTATTTGCAGGGAAGAATTTGTCGCCGCCTAAATCAACGGTTCTGATAATTATCGGTTTGTTGCCCAACTCTTGTATTGATTGCGTATAGGCGTTAAAGTGTTCTTCCTCTGTTGGTGTATCTTTGGATCCGAGATACAGGAATTCCGTTCTGTATAAGCCTATGCCAGATGCTCCCTGGCTTAAACTTGCACTGATATCACGAGGAAATTCAATATTACCCAAAATCGATACTTCCCTGCCATCTAACGTTACGGCCGGCAAATCTTTAAGTTCAGAAGAAAGTTTTTCTTCGAAGACATGGAAGTCTTTCTCGATTGATTGGTATTCTTTAATGGTTTTTTCGTCTGGCCTGACAATTACAAGCCCGCGGTTACCGTCTATAATAACACGGTCTCCACCAAACACATCTACTGTGGCCGTTCCTATTCCAACTACAGCAGGGATTCCCAAAGCCCTTGCCACTATTGCAGAATGAGACGTCCTGCTGCCAAGATCAGTGACAAAGCCTTTTACTTTTGTTGTATCTAAAGACGCTATTTGAGAAGGGCTGAGATCATGCGCAACGACAACAACTTCTTCGGTAAGGTTTTTGAGTTCTTCCCTTTTTTCTCCCAGCAAATTCCTTAAGAGCCTTTTTTCTATATCATATATATCTCCAACCCTTGCAGAAAGATACGGATCATCAACACTTTCAAACTTTTTTATATATACACGTAAGACTAATGATACTGCATATTCAGCGCTGAATTTGTTTTGTTCCACCTTTTCGCTAAACTCTCGCATTAATTGCCTGTCTTGCAGCATTAATTTATGGGTTGCGAAGATAGAAGCGATTTGTGAACCTAAATTCTTTGAAACAC
>CAKKPF010000204.1 GCA_919901575.1 Candidatus Brocadiaceae bacterium | reverse complement strand
AAATTTCCTAATGTGGGTAGTATTGAAAAGGCTGACATACGAAGGTATATACTCCATAAATTTCCATATAAGATTTTATATTCAAATGAGGAGAAATATCTATATATAATTGCCATTGCCCATATGCATAGAGAACCTAATTATTGGCTAAATAGAATTAAGCTATAATGAAACATAAATACGGATATACTACCGGAAGCTGCGCGGCTGGTGCGGCGAAAGGAGCTGCCTATGGACTACTCCAGGGAGCAATACCCGATACCATAGACTTGACAACACCGGCAAATGTAACACTAAAATTAAGCCTCATTCATCGCAAAGTTGGTAAGGATTTTGCCGAATGTGCTGTTCGTAAAAATTCCGGAGATGATCATGATATTACAAATGGCTGTGAAATTTTTGTCAGGGTAGAAAGATCAGACGGAAATGGAATAAGATTTTTGGGTGGGGATGGCGTTGGACTGGTTACAAAGCCGGGACTTCAAATTGCACAGGGCGAACCGGCAATAAACCCTGTGCCGCGGTCTATGATCAAGAATTCTCTAAAAGAGGTTCTAGGTAAACATAGGGGGATAGATGTTATTGTAACAGTCCCCGAAGGCAAGAAGCTGGCCAAGAAAACCTTTAACGGACGACTGGGCATAGTTGACGGCATTTCCATTATAGGGACTACGGGAATTGTCAGGCCAATGTCTCTGGATTCATTCAAGGTTTCTCTTTTGTGTGGATTGGATATTGCAATGGCAGCGGGTCATGAAACAATTGTTCTGGTTCCAGGAAGTATCGGCGAAACAGGATTCCTGCAGCATTTCAGTATCTCCAAATATCAGGTAATCCAGATGAGTAATTTCGTTGGGTTTATGCTTGATGAGGCGCTTAAACGTGGTTTCAAGACCATAATAATTGGCGGTCATCCGGGTAAGCTGGCTAAACTGATTCGTGGTGACTTTGACACACACAGTTCCAGATCCAAACCGGCAAATGATATCTTGATCCAGATATTCAAAAAAGAGAAAATGAGTCCATCGCTCATTAATCAATTTAAAGATTCTTCTACAGTAGAAGGAATGGTAGAGATTATAAAAGAACATGGTATCATGCAGATATTTAACCGTATTGCTGATGATGTTCAGTCATCAGCCGATCGGTATATTTCATCAAAAACAAATATTGGAACAATCTTGTTTGACATGAAGAAAAATATTATTGGGGTTTCTAAGGGTTTTAAAGATTGGCAGAGAAGCTTGTAAACAAAATCATTATCGTAGGCTGTGGCCCCGGTTCAAAGAAGTATATGACCGGGCATGCCATACAATACATAAAGGATGCTGATGCCCTTGTAGGAAGCAGGAGGCTGTTGTCTTTATTTCCCGATGCAGAGGCGGTTAAATATACTCTTAACAAAAACTACAAGCTTCTTATTGCACGAATCATTTCCCTGAGCAAGAATAAAAAAGTAGTTGTCCTTGTGAGTGGAGATCCGGGTTTTTTCAGTTATGCAAAACTCATAGTTGACAGAGTGGGTGTGGAAAACTGTGAAATTATCCCAGGCGTCAGTTCTGTTCAGCTTGCATTTGCCAGGATTGGCCGAACCTGGAATGATGCCTGTTTCATGAGTTTGCATGGACGGACCGGCAGGCTCGCTGCACTCATCAGGAAAGTCAGGGATCATGAAAAAGTTGCAGTATTAACCGATAACTCTAATAATGTAAAGCTGATTGCCAGGAGATTATTAGACGAAGGTTTAAAAGGCAGGAAGGTATACGTCTGTGAAAATCTTTCTCTGGACAAAGAAAGGATTCGTGAATTTGATGTATCTTCCCTGCTGAAGGTTCAGGTAAAAGGCTTAAATGTAATCATAATCCTGGATGAGGACTCAAGTGAATAAGGACAATGAAGCAGGCGAATTCTACGGTGTTGGAGTGGGCCCCGGAGATAAAGAATTAATCACATTAAAGGCAGTTCGTATAATAAAGTCCGTAGATTGTATCTTTGCGCCAAGAGCAGATTCAAAAAAGTCAAGTCTGGCGCTGGACATTGTTAAGGACATTGTTGCAGGAAAAAGAGTTATAGAACAGATATATCCCATGGTCAGGGATAAGGCAAAACTTGAGTCAGCATGGAAAAAGGCTGCAAACGAAATAAAGGACGAAATAGAATCCGGAAATAACGTCGCATATCTTACTATCGGAGACCCATTAACATTCAGTACATATTGTTATCTTTTGCAGCAGCTTTCCAAAATAATCCCTTCGCAAAAAATCCACACAATTCCCGGAATTACGTCTTACAATGCTGCTGCGAGTCTGGCCAATTTTTCATTGATAGAGCAGGATGAAAAATTAGCTATAATACCAGTATCCAACGAAGTCAGCGAATTACGCCCGGTACTTGATAGTTTTGATACTGTAGTTCTGATGAAGGTGGCAAAGAAACTGGACGAGATAATAGAACTCCTTGAAGAAATGAAACTGATTGACAATTCACTTTTTGCCTCGTATATTGGATTCGACAAGGAATTGATTACCCGCGACCTTAACTCACTGAAAGGAAGTGGCAAGGGATATTTATCAGTAATCATTGTCAGGAAATCAACCCAAATATAGCATATCTAACTTATTGTATAGATATTTCAGTGTTACATAGTTACAAGACTATATCATTGTAAGATAATTAGTTAGTACATTTATGGAGATAATATGGAGAAATTAGAGAAGTTTAGAGAACTGGGATTATCAGAAAATGCATTATTAGCATTACAGAGAAGAGGCTTTGAAGAGCCTACTCCGATTCAGCAGAAGACTATTCCGATTCTGTTAAGAGGTGAAAGCGATCTAATTGGCCAGGCGCAAACTGGTACAGGAAAGACAGCGGCATTTGGATTGCCAATTATTGAACGGATAAAGGAAAATACAAAGAATATTCAGGTTCTTATTCTTGCCCCAACCAGAGAACTGGCTATTCAGATTTCAGATGAATTAAACTCCTTAAGAGGAAATAAAAAATTACATATAGTGCCAATTTATGGAGGACAGTCTATAGATCTGCAACTCAGAAGTTTAAAGAAAAATGTTGACATAGTAGTAGGTACACCCGGACGTGTAATAGATCACATCAAAAGGAAAAGCATGAATCTGCGGGATATATCATATTTAGTCCTGGATGAAGCGGACGAAATGCTGAATATGGGTTTTCTCGAGGATGTAGAACTTATTATGAATGCTACCAATCAGCAGAAAAGAACTATGCTGTTTTCTGCCACAATACCTAAGGAAATATTGAGAATAGCTAAAAAGTATATGGGCGAATATGAATTTGTATCAATTAAAAAGGAACCGCTCACTGCAAATCTGACTGATCAGATATATTTCGAAGTATCAAATGCGGACAAGTTCGATGCATTATGCAGGATTATAGATATTGAGCATGAATTCTATGGCCTGGTTTTCTGCAGGACAAAGGTTGACGTAGACAAGATAGGCCGGCGCCTTGTTGACAGGGGGTATGATGCAGATGCACTGCATGGTGATATATCGCAGTATCAGAGAGAAGCGATCCTGAATAAATTTAAAAGAAAGAGAACCAATATCCTCGTAGCCACAGATGTTGCTGCGAGAGGTATTGATATCGTTGACCTGACACACGTAATTAATTATTCCTTACCTCAGGACCCTGAATACTATATACATCGAATAGGAAGGACCGGAAGGGCTGGGAAAGAAGGCACAGCCATAACGTTTGTTACACCGGAAGAATACAGAAGCCTTCTGTTTATCCAGAGAATTACCAAAACTAAGATTAGAAAGGAAAAAATCCCTAAAATAGAAGACATCATAGATTCCAAGAAGAAACGGATAAAGACACAACTTAAGGATATTATTATGTCTGACATAAACAGTGATTACATTATTATGGCTAAGGAGTTGTTGGAGGAACAAGAGCCGGAAAACATCATAGCCGCTCTTCTTAAGCATTCTTACCAGGATGAACTGAGCGGCAAAGGTTACACTGAAATCAAGGACATATCTGTTGATAAAAAGGGAACGGCAAGGCTGTTTGTGGCGCTTGGCAAATCAGATGATATGACGCGTAAGAAACTGGTAACCATGATTAAGCAGAAAACCAATATTGAAGAGAGTAAAATAGATGATGTTAAAATATTTGATAAATTCTCTTTTATTACCGTTCCTTTTGAAGATGCAGAGATAATATTACACGTATTCAAGAAGGAAGGCAAAGGGAAGCGTCCGATTGTTGTACGAGCCAAAAAGAAAAAGAAACCGTAGTATTAGCATAACCACAGCACGTTACTAATATGTGTAAAGACACTTAAGGCCTTAAGGCTCAAGGAGAAAAGCGTTTCAGGATGTTTTTCACCTTTTTATTTGGATATATTGAACGTCTGATAAGAATTCTTATGTTACGTTCAAGGAATATCATGGTTTCATGCCATTTGCCTTCTATCCCGCTTGAATCATGTAGATACTCTGTTTTGCCTGTGTAATACACATTATGAGTAAAAATAACCCCACTTTACGTGTAAATGAGATATTTAAGAGCATTCAGGGCGAATCTACATATGCAGGGATTCCGTGCATCTTTGTCAGGCTGACAGGATGCAATCTGAGGTGTTCGTATTGCGATACAACTTATGCTTATGAAGAGGGATCTGATATGTCGGTTAATGAAATATTAAATAAAATAAAAAGGTATGGATGCAGGAATGTCTGTATAACAGGCGGTGAACCCCTGCAACAGAAAAATGTCACTAAATTGATAAATCTGTTAAAAAGGAACCTTTATAAGATATTTGTGGAGACAGGCGGAAGCATTAATATTGACTTCTTGCCGAAATCCGTAATCAGAATAATGGACATAAAATGTCCTGACAGCGGAATGGATAAGGAAATGGACTGGAAAAATATTGAGAGACTAAAAGCCAAGGATGAGGTTAAATTTATAATATCATCTAAAAAGGATTATGAATGGGCGAAGCGAATTGCCAGAAAGTACAAGTTATTAGATAGGGTGCAGACATTATTCGGCGTTGCGCATGGAAGATTGAGGCCGAAGACTCTTGCCGAATGGATATTAAAGGACAATCTGGGTGTACGTTTCCAACTTCAGTTGCATAAATATATCTGGCCTGATAAGGCGAGAGGTGTTTGAAGATTTGACAGGATAACAGGATAGACAAAAAAATGGTAGAATCAAATTCATCTGATAATAAAGGGCTGGCTATAGTTCTCTTAAGCGGGGGTATTGACAGTTGCGTGACTACGGCGATTGCAAACGAGACACACACTGTCGCCCTGCTTCATGTTGGATATTCTCAGCGTACTCAATCGCAAGAATATAAATCATTCCGGGCCATCGCAAATTATTACGACGTGCCGGAAACAAGGATTCTCACAACGAAGCTGGACTATTTAAGGAAGATTGGCGGTTCCAGCCTTACCGATCCAAACATCCCTGTAGATAAAGATAAAGAGAACAGGAATAAACAAATCCCAATGTCTTACGTACCATTCAGGAATACACATCTATTATCAATTGCCGTATCCTGGGCAGAGGTAATTAAGGCAGATAAGGTCTATATAGGAGCAGTCCAGCAGGACAGCCCCGATTATCCCGATTGCAGGTCAGAATACTATGATGCCTTTAACAGGCTTGTTGAAGTGGGGACAAAACCGACAACAAACATAAAAGTGATTACCCCCCTACTCAATATGAATAAATCTGAGATTGTCAAAAAAGGAATTGAACTTGCCGCCCCCCTGCACCTCACCTGGTCATGTTACGAAAACAATGTCATAGCATGCGGCAAATGTCAAAGCTGCACCCTGCGCCTGAAGGCTTTTGCGGACGCGGGAATTGAGGACAAAATACCATATATCTAAAAGGGGGACGCAGAGTAACGCAGACCATAAGGATTAAGGAATTAAGACAATAATTCATACAATCTCATATATTATGTGACACTGCCTGAACACATTCCTTCTAAAAACTTTTGGTGCTTTCTCTCTAGCCACAAAGATTCATCCGCTTTCGCATAGATATAGTCAAAGAATTTTAAACTATCGTTATGCCCATACCTTATATAATAAGATACATTCTTACGATGCGTTTCATATATAGTTCTCTCGCTAAGGCCAGCATGCAAATGAAGCATGTTTTCAAGGGTTGTCATGAATGTTTTTGAGCCACTTATAAATGAAACTCTCAAAGGGGATTTTTTACTTCTTGGCTCAAAGAATACTGAACCATCTCCATCGAATACCCCTCTTATAAAATGTGATAGGAATTCATCTGGTACTTCAGGAAATTCTACAATCAAACTCTTTTTTTTTGTTATTCCTATTTCACGTAATCTATCGCTCATTTTTTCTCTGGCAAATCTGAATTGATAGATATCATTTGCTTCTGTATATTTAATTGGATGATTTGATTCTAGTTTTCTCTTTACCTTCTCTAAAACCTCTACATCTTTCATTGTAATTGAAATCCTGTCATCCTCTGTTCCAATATTTCCATCAGTTAATATCAATCCTAAAATATAAGCCATTTCTTTTGACCAATTATGAAAAAAGTCTTCATTGATTTCATATACATCATCCGTCCCTCTATGTTTCCATGCCTCTGGCCTTGTCCTTGCTTTAAATCCATACTTCTTCATCCTACGATGTATATATTCTCTTGGCTTTCCATATAATTCACCTATTTTCTGTAAGGATAATTTCTGCTCATAATAAAGCTCGTATAGTTTTTCTTTTGGTATGTCTATTATTTTTATCTTGTACCCTGAAGCATAACCTCCAGTTCTTGTTATATCTTTATTAGTAGGTAAATTTAAATGTTTCATATATATGTTTACGCTGCGGTATGTAGAATCATACATTTTTGCAATCTCTGAAAGTGGTAATCCTTTATCATAATGAAGCTCAATCAGTTTCTCTTTGCTTAAAACTTGCCTTAACTTTCCATCTTTTACTTTACGATATTCTATGTCTGGAAATGATTTCTTTAGAATATAATGGATTTTATAATGAGCTGTTGAGTATAAATTAGCAATTTCTGCTATAGACAATTTCCATTCAAAATAGTAATGAGCTAAATTCTCTATATCTAATTTGTTATTGTTTCCCATTCTATGATTTTATTTAAATGGCTCTATAATCTCCACATCGTCAGGTAAATCCAGGATGAACACATTATCGGGTATCTCTGTATTAATCTCAATATGACTTAACTCTATAGTGTTTATAATCTCGCCGTCACTCTCAAATAGTTGATACTGTACCGGCAGCCAGAGTCCCTCCCTTATCCATAAAAGTGTCCTGTCGTATTCTGAAGCGAATGTCTCTTTGGGAATAAGTTCCAGGTGGAAAAGTGTTCCTTCTTTCGTAGAAATGACGTCCAAGAGTGTGATTTCGTAATTCCGATTCACCTTTTCTACCGTATAATCATAGCCTAATTCAAATATGTCCACTCCCTGCGGCGAATCAGCATCGCCATTCATCTCATATTTTTCGACCTGTCTTTCTTTAATATGATATATCCAGATATATGAACCATCAATGACGTTGATTTCGTTCCTTGGAGGAAAGAAGTTTACGTTAACTCGCTTCGGCTTCTTGTATTGTAAAAATCCCACAGAAACCTCTTCTGAATCAAGCATTGAAATAACCCTAGAGTGTCTTATTTCTGCCTCCATCGTTTTAAGTTGTGAATTTGCCTCCTCTACCTTTTTTAGTATTTCTTCCAGATCATAGCTGCCAATATTCTCAGAACCAGAAGAAACAGATAGACACAGCATTAAGGAACAAAGCGCAAATGCAATAATGGTATAAAATGTCTTATTCATGAACATAATTCTAACATTAGCAATGGATATTTCAAGGAATAAGTAAAGAGACATTCAGGCTTAACGCAGAGAAAAAAATAAATCAAATAACACATATCTTCAAAAAGAAATCCCAAATCGCAAATCATACCCCCCTGCCTTTAAATGTTGACAGTAAAATATGCAACTGTTACCATAATGACAAAAATATTATTTTGTATCCGTTTTTATCTGCGAAATCTGTGTCCTATATTTTTTAAGGAGTAGCCTGATCTCAAATACATTTGCTGTTATTGGCGGAAGTGAAGCTTATAATTTATTGTTGTCTGATAAGTTGCAGGGAGAGCGTATTGGCCGGGTCGAGACCCCTTTTGGCGATTCTCAGGCGGTATATAAAATAGGTGGTGGAAATAGCAGTTTTCTATTCCTTTCGCGTCATGGCGAAAAAGGATATTCCAGGACAGCTCCATACGTCAACTACAGGGCTAACATCTATGCGCTAAAGGAACATGGGGTAAGGCAGATTGTTTCATGGTCGGGACCCGGAGCCATTAATACTGAGTATAAGATTGGTCAATATGTGGTTGTTGACGACCTGATAGATGAAACCAAGGACAGAGAATATACCTTTTTTGAAAACAAGGGAATAGGATTCATTCGCCAAAGTCCTGTATTCTGTCCGGGTCTAAGACAATGTATAATCGATTCATTGAAATCGCTTAAGTTTGATTATGCAGAGAGCGGTACTTATGTTTGCACGCAGGGCCCCCGCCTTGAAACGCCTGCTGAAATAAAGAAATATGCCTCTTTTGGTTCTGATCTGGTGGGAATGACTCTGGTCCCTGAGGTGTTTCTTGCAAAGGAACTCGAGATGTGCTATGCGTCTATATGCTATGTCACCAATTATGCGGAGGGCATTGTTGACAGTGAATACCGGCCTGGAGAACTGTTTGAGGGTCTTTCATCAGATAAGGATAGAAAGGCCGTTGCAAATAGTGTCAGCAGATTTCCAGTCATTATTGAAACGTTAGCGGGCGCTATTAACAAACATAATATGAATTGCAAATGCCAATTTTCAATGGAGCGGTATAAAAAGAATGGGATTATTGGTGATGATTGGCATGAGTGGATTACTTCGTGATAGGCATTTGCTCATCAGTTCGTGGACAACTTGAGAAATTATAATGCTATTATTGAAATCAAAATACTTATTAAAAGAACCATATAGCGTAATAGATAATGGCGCAGTCTTAATTGATGATGGAAAGATAAAGTTTGCAGGACGTTCTGACGATATTAACAACCATGAGTCATGCCAGATTATTGATCTTGGTAATTCAGCTATTGTACCTGGATTTGTAAACACGCATACTCACCTCGATCTGACACACCTTCACAAATGTATAAATTACAATGGCGACTTTACGGACTGGATAAGACAATTAATTAATATAAAAAAAGACTGGACAGAAACTGAATATCTGTCATCCATTCGCGAGGGAATCAAAAAAAGCCTTGAATCCGGCACAACAACCGTTGCAGATATTACCAGAAACGGCCTCGCTCTGGATGAGTTACAGAAAAGTAAAATCAGGAAAAGGCTTTTTTATGAGTTTATTGATTTTAATCCTGATAGTGCAGAAAGTACGATTGACATCTTTAAAAATATGATGAATGGCATCGGGCAGGACGATCTTCTCTCAATTGGAATATTCCCACACGCACCTTATACTGTGTCAGAGGAGCTTTACAGAGAATGTAAAAGAGTTTCTAAAGAATTGGGTATTAGTATTGCCACCCATATATCTGAAACGAATGATGAGGTTGAGTTTTTAACAAGAGGGACTGGGAAATTTGTCTCTCTGTTAAAAAATTTTAATATGTTAAATAACTGGAAACCTCCAGGGTTAAGGCCGGTAAATTATCTGGAAAATATTGGTTTCTTGAAGAACGGGTGTATACTTGTTCATTGTAATTATTTATCAGAAGAAGAAATTGATCATGTGGAAGAATCCAACTCAACTATTGTTTTCTGCCCCAGGAGTCATAAATATTTTCGGCATAATGATCACCCTTTTTATAAGCTGGAAGATAGAGGCATTAACATCGCATTGGGAACTGACAGTCTTGCGAGCAACGATTCACTCAGTATTCTGGATGAGATGAAGTATATTTATTCGCAACACAAAACCGTCAAACCTCAGGAAATCCTTAATATGGGTACCACTGCGGGCGCTGCTGCATTGAATATGGTAGATTGTATAGGAAAACTGGAAGCGGGCTTTTATGCTGACATTACGGTAATTGAGTTTCAGCAAGAAGGGGTAAGTAATATTTATGATGGGATATTCTCTCAAGATTCTGAGTGCGTGTTTACGGTTGTTTCCGGAACGGTTTGTTATGATAAACATGGAATAAGCAAAGAAGCAACGGTTTACTAAAATAATACGAGAGGGAGTGACTTACAGATGATAGACATCAACATTATTCGAAACGATATTGAAAAAGTAAAACAGGCTATTGCTAACAAAAATGAATCAACAAACATTGACTCATTTCAAGAACTCGACTCAAAGCGTAAGGCGCTTTTGATTGAATGTGACGAGCTTCGAAACAAACGCAATGTTACTTCAAAGAAGATCAGTGAATTAAAGTCTAAAAAGGAAGACGCCTCAGAATTGATACGAGAAATGAAGGGTGTCTCTGACAATATAAAGCAACTGGAAACAAAAGCAAAAGTCTTAACCGATGAACTGGATACTTTACTCATGAGAATTCCAAACATTCCGGCTGAAGATGTTCCTGTAGGAAAAGATCCAAAATCAAACGTTATCGTTAAATCATGGGGAGAAAAGAAGACGTTTTCATTCACCCCCCTCCCCCACTGGGAACTGGGCAAGGATTTGGGAATTTTAGATTTTGAAAGAGCCGCAAAGATATCAGGTACAGGTTTCACGCTGTATAAGGGTGCAGGTGCAAGACTGGAACGTGCACTTTACAATTTCATGCTAGACCTTCACACACAAGAGCATGGATATACTGAAGTACTGCCGCCTTATCTTGTAAACAGGGCGTCTATGACAGGAACCGGGCAATTGCCTAAACTGGAGGCCGATATGTATAAAATTGCAGAAGATGATTTGTTTCTTATTCCTACAGCAGAAGTCCCTGTAACAAACATCCATGCAAATGAGATTCTTTCAAACAAGGATCTGCCAATTTTATATGCAGCCTATACGCCTTGTTTCAGGAGGGAAGCAGGTTCGTACGGAAAAGATACCCGTGGCATGATACGGGTTCATCAATTTAACAAGGTGGAATTGGTGAAATTTGTACTACCTGAGACGTCTTCCGAGGAGCTTGAGTCTCTGTTATCAGTTGCTGAAAAAGTATTACAGTTGCTGGGTTTGCAGTATCAGATAGTGAAACTATGTACCGGGGATTTGAGTTTTGCCGCTGCAAAGTGCTATGATATTGAGGTATGGTCACCTGGTGTAAATAAGTTTCTGGAAGTATCTTCATGCAGTAATTTCGAGGATTTCCAGGCAAGACGGAGCAATATCCGATTTCGTGATGATGAAGGTAACCTGAGGTTTGTTCATACACTAAATGGTTCCGGAGTTGCGCTTCCCAGAACTATGATTGCTATTATTGAATCATATCAAAGAGAAGATGGTACTGTAGAGATACCGGAAGTGCTCAAGCCCTATATGAATGGATTAGACATAATCAGGAGTGTTTAAGAATTATGAGTCAATGTAACTACTGCTTGAGCTGCGGCCGCTTCTAATCTTCCTATTGAATCCAGGCCTTCTGTTGTTGTTGCCTTAACATTTATCCTTTCAGGTTCGACCTTTAAAAGCTCAGAAATCCGCCTCTCCATCTCTTTTTTCTGCTTACTTATTTTCGGTTCCTGTGCTATGAAAACGACATCAACATTATTTACACGCAGCCCCTTTCCCCACACTAATTCCATTATTTTATCTAGTAGGATTTGGCTTGAAATACCCTTCCATTTGTCGTCTGTGTCAGGGAAAAGCTCACCAATGTCTCCTAAGGAAGCTGCGCCTAATATCGCATCGCCGATGGCGTGTAAAACAACGTCGGCATCAGAATGGCCTGATAATCCTAAGGGATAGTCAAAGCAGATACCCCCTAAGATTAGTTTTCTGTCTTTTACAAATCTATGTATATCATAACCAATTCCTACATACATAAGATAAGGGGAAAATATGTAAATCTGATTTTATAAATAATTCAAGAATTGAGGGATTTGGGGATTTACCAATTCTTGAATTTCCAAATCCTTTAATCAGGCGTCTAATATCACTGCTTTCTGAGTTCTTCGAGTCTTTCGTTTGCAATTTTAAGTAACTCTTCATCCTTGCATGTTTTTAATGCCATTTCATAATTCCGGATTGCTTCTGTATAATTGTGTAGATACTTATCGTAAACCCTGGCTGCCATGTATTGGGCAGGTCTGCCGGTATTTGGGTTAAGTTTATAACATTTGACATAATAAGAGGCGGACCCTTCATAATCTTTGAAATGATAACTCTCATAAATGTCAGCGAGTTCATAAGCTGCATCATCTGCTTTATCGCTTTCCGGATAGTTGTCTAATATCTTTTTAAACCTTGCAACAGCATAAGACAATTTTGATTTTCTACTGGTGGTGAGGTTTAACATATTCTTGTAGTTTTTTCCGTCTTGAAACAGTACATTTGCTTCTTCTATGTTTTTGGTGGGTCTGATTTCTGCCACATCTTCTTTGGCAAGCAAGTATTTAAGCTGAGGAACATTATTAAGCGCTTTTAATTCATTTCTGGCCTTTTGCAATCTAAGCTGATATCCAATATCTAAATAAAATTGAATTAATTCAGTCAATGCATTTTTGTAACTTTCCCTTGAAGATTTTATGGTATTGGTAATTTGTTCTTCTTTGGCCTTCATTTCCGATAAGTTTCTGGATATGTTTAGTTTGCATGCTTCACAAAACTTTTTATCATCGGCAATTTTTTCGTAACAACGTTCACAACTGGCTGCCCATGTAGTACTGGAAAAACTGAAAATTGAAATAATCAATGAAAATACAATAACATTTCTCATATCTTTCCCCTTTTTTGTTTAGAGTTTTAGTGTCAACTTCTTCTAAGAAGTATGACAGCTTTTTCGTATAAAATCTTTTGTTTGTTCTGAAATCGTTTTCAAATCCGAAATCTGTCTATTAACTTCTTCCCTTTCGGACCACCTGGTATCACGATAAGAAGATATTCTGTTTCCTATATCTTCTATGACCCTGTCTACAATCTTCTCAAACTCAAACAGCATCATATTGTTATATCTCTCACTGATAGCATCGACCCGCTGAACAAATTCACTTCTGTATTTCCTCCGTTTCAGTGGATAGATTGAAAATCCAATTCCTGCCAGGATTACAGCTACAATTATACCTAAAGGTATGAAAAAGGTGCTAAGACCTATTATAATAACAAGGGCCAATCCTTCTAAAACAACGAAATTTATAAACCCGCCCTGCACAACCCTGTAAACCCTTGCCCCCTCTAATTCCCCATCCAGTTCTTGAAATTGTTTTGCATACTCCCTTAGATTTGTATGCTTTTCAGATTCACGATTTGAAGAATAGCGTTCTCTTCTCTTTGGGGATTCTTCATTTATTTTTCGTTGTAAAGAAACTTCAGATTCAATGTAATCATGTGCCATATCCCACAAAATATTGTTATTTCTGTCAAAATAGTCGATGGCATCATTTATTATCCGTTCCAATTCAGTCCTCGGGTTTGCAATACCAAAGACTTCCCTCTTGAATTTATCATCAATCTTCTCGCGTGCAAACTTCATAGTAATAATAGCTCTAATATTCACATAATAATTCAAGAAACCGTCAACCTTTTCTTTTAGCCTGGAGAAAACAGATTGTATCTCTGTCTTGTACTTTAGAATATAGTCTGCCATATCCTGTCTTTTGTTTTTTAACCGTTTTTCGAACATTTCAACGCTTTTGATTTCCGTGTTGCAATGCGATACCTTTTCCCCCAGAACTCCCTTAAGATCCTCAAAGACATTTACAAGGTATTTTAAAGGACTTAGAATTTTAAGATCCATCTTTGTGTCATAATCCAACTTTTCGAAAATAAAGTTCTCTACCTGTTCAATATTACTTTTTTGTAGCAACTCTGCATCGTCAGTTGTCTTTGCGAGAAAAGCGTCTTTTGTTGACATGGATATAATTTTAGGTTCGAAACCGAATAGTCTGTAAAAATTCTTTTCTATAAATGTTATTATTTCATTTTGTTCTTCATCAGTCTTTAAATCTATCTTATTTAAAACAAATAAAAGCTTTCTGTCCCATTTGCCTTTTAGTAATTGAAGAAAAACCCGCTCACTTTCTGTGAAAGGATGGTCTGCTGATGTAACAAAGAGAACTAATTCCGCCCGATGAATAAATCCTTCTGTAATCTGCTGATGTTCGGTTATTATCGAGTTCGTTCCGGGTGTGTCGACAATGGTAATATCTTTTAATGCCTCCAGGGGATAAGTCATCCTGCACTGGTGGTCATCAACTTCTTCTGATGACACGTCATCTCCGTAAGTTAATAGTGTAATTTTGTCTGTTGATGGTGTGGGCCCGTCTTTGAGGATTCTTTTTCCACAAATCGCATTGACAAAGCTGGACTTACCGGAATTATATTCGCCTGCAACAACCAGGTACAAAGGTTCATTTATCTGAGATGCCATCTCAGAGACCTTCTTCTCTATTTTAATATCCCCTATTCTATAAAAGAACTTTTTCACATCTTCAAGGAGATTTACAACCTGAAGGATATTAGCCTGGCTTTCCGGTGTTTTAACTATTTCTAACATATTTAACAAATTGCCCTATTTCTCTAAAACAAAAGATAAAAAAAATGTCTTTCATACTAAATACTTATCGGATTAATTATAAGGCATCGTGCCTATGCGTCAAGTAAATTTTCTTGTGTATATGTGCCGGCTATTACATCAATCTCTATTTGGGCATCCATGGGCAATCTTGACACCTGAACAGTAGATCTGGCTGGCGGTAAACCATCAAAATATTTTGCATAAGTTTCATTAACTGCAGAGTAATTCTCCAGGTTTGTCAGAAAAATGGTTGTTCGTAATACATTCTTTAGAGATGACCCGCCTGCAGCTAAAATATTTTTCAGATTTTCAAGCACTTGCTTAGTTTGTTCCTGGATATTTCCTTTTGAGATTTCACCGGATTCCGGTTCTATTGGTATTTGACCGGAGACGAAAACAAGGCCGTTAAATCGAACTGCCTGTGAGTACGGTCCAATTGCTTTTGGTGATTTTTCCGTTGAAATGATTTCTTTCAGCATATTATTCCTCCAGATTAAAGTTTATTATAACATATTAAAAACTATATTTCTATTCTTCATAATAAACAGTTATGTTCTTGAATTTAATGAGTTAATCTGATATTTTCAAGCTAAATAAGGAAGATACCATGCAATTATTAAAAAATATACTAAATACAGACTTAGGCGACATACAGGAAAAAGTCATAGATGGCCATCGGCTTGACTACAAAGATGGTATTAGATTATTCGAGTCTCCTGATATACTTGCGATAGGCAATCTTGCAAATTTAGTCAGGGAAAGAATAAATAAAAATAGGGCATACTATATAATAAACAGACACATAAATTATACAAATATATGTAAAAACAGGTGTAAGTTTTGTGCCTTCAGCCGTGACAATGATGAAGAAGGTGCATACCAAATGAGTATTAAAGAAATATTAGACAAAGCCTCTCAAATCATTCATGAAAAAGCAACCGAATTACACATTGTTGGAGGTCTTCACCCGGAACTGGGACTTGACTATTATGTTGAAATGATTGGTTCGATTCATGAAAGTTTTCCTCGGGTACACATTCAGGCATTTACGGCTGTTGAAATTGCCCATTTTGCAGAGATTTCAGGTATGTCTATATATGAGACATTAAAGAAATTAAAAGATGCCGGTCTCGGGTCTCTTCCTGGTGGCGGGGCAGAAGTTTTTTCAACAGATGTAAGAAAAGAACTTTGTCCGGAGAAACTTAGCGGTGAGGAATGGCTGAACACTATGCGAACTGCTCATAATTTAGGCATGAGAAGCAACGCAACCATGTTATATGGACATATAGAAAGCCATGAAGACAGAACCAACCATTTATTAAAACTGCGTGAGCTTCAGGATGAGACTGGCGGATTCATGTCATTTATCCCTCTGGCATTTCACCCGAAAAACACAGACCTGAAAGATTTCTCAAGTACTGCCGGAATGCTGGACCTAAAGATGCTGGCCATAGGGAGATTAATGCTGGACAATTTTGATCACATAAAGGCATTCTGGATAATGATTGGTATTAAGCTGGCGCAAATATCACTTAGTTTTGGGGTTGATGATATAGATGGCACAGTGGCGGAAGAAAGAATAACACATTCTGCAGGGGCTGAAACACCAGAGGCATTAACTGTTGATGAAATCAAATCATTAATAGAAGAAACAGGACGTGAACCTGTTGAAAGGGACACCCTTTATAATCGAATAAATTAGAACATTCACTTTAGCCAAAGAGAAAATGCAAACATTATTTCAAACATCTTATTTCACAAAAAAAGGCCCTTTAAAGCATCTATACAGACGCCTTAAAGAACCTTTTTGTTGTCTTACTTAACTGGATTTATTTACTACCAAAAGCTCTAACAATGTTTACAAGCTTCTGAATAGCATCTGCTGAAACCCTTCCCCTACACTGTGTGCAACCTTTATCATTAGCCTCAAGAAATTTAACCATCTGTTCATCAGTACGCGAAGCCTGCCATTTTGGGTCAGAGAAATCTGGAACGCCACTTTTCCTGCCTTCTGATGTCCCCTTACCTCCATTGCCGTGGCAATATACACAAGTTTCCATTGTACCGAATGAGCCCTGAATAGCACCGGTCGCAAAAACAAAGTAATAGCTCTTTTCCGGATTCCCAACCAAGTCATCCAGTTCATCTGCCTGACTGGAAAAACTTAAAGCGAAGCATGATACAGCAAGTATTGCTAACATACATAAAAAATTCATTTTCTTCATTTATTAATACCCCCTCAAATCATAACGTTTCCAAATTTTATCTAAGCTTGAGTGAAAAATTAGTCCTTTTAGATTAATACTTACTTACGGTCTCAATCGCATCTCTGTGCGGTATACTTTGTGGCATGCCTTACATGAAAGATACAGGAACCGTAAAGAATGTCCTACTGACTCAACAGCGCCTTCGTCAGCCGCACCGGCTGCTTTTTGAATAGCTGCAAGATGACTAGATACCAGTTTTGTAATCGCTGCATGATTTTTATCATCATGAGTTCGCTTTCCTTCGTTTGCTAGCATTGTTGCTGCCGCTTCTGCAACGCCTTTAAAATCGTAAGGATTGAATTCGTCACCAGGAAGCAGACCGTCATTCATCTTTATCTTTATGTAAAAGTCTATCTGCTTCTCACAAATATCCTTATCTGATGCGTACCCAACTGTTGTGCCTGCCATAAACATTGCTACTACGATTAAGCCTGCTACAAAGAAATTTTTCCCCTTCATTTTACTTGTGCCTCCTTAAATTTAAAAAAATATGCTCCTTTCATTGGTTAGCCAAAGAGTAAAGCCATGGTCTGTATATACATAACAAACCTTGTAAAGTTCTACATATCTATTTTAAAATATAAAACTCCACCCCCCTTCCTTTGTGATTACATAATGATTTGGTATTTTATTAAACTAAGTTCAATAATTCGGGCTAAATATATCATCGTGCAAGAACAGAGTCAAGTAAAAACTCATACTAAATAAATAACAGATATTTCATAGAATTATGGCGCCGGAGGCTTCTCTGTATGATCTTTCTTGTATAAATTCGGATATATGTGGATATCTAAATGCTTGTGGCATTTAGCGCAAGTTTGCCTTAAGCGTCTTACTTGCCATTGCTGATCCTCAAGAGTCCCGTCCTTATCCTTGTTTCTGGCTATTTCAGCCATCTTCTCAGCTTCTACCTGCATAAGCTCCATCTGTTCTTCATATGTCCAGTCATCCGGTTTTGCAAACTTAATTCTTACTTGCTTTGTAATTTTTGCAATGGTTTCCCCAGACTCAAGGATTATTTTCCATTGTTTCTTATTATATTTATAATAACCGGACATCTCTTCCACTGCTTTGTAGCTTTCGTCAATATCCTGCATCAACAATGCCAGCTCACTCTTTTCCTTTTCTGGCGGTTCTTCACCTATAAGTTCATCCGGGCCTTTAAGTTGTTCTGCCGGTATGTATTGATCCGAACCTTCAACATTGGTTTTATACTGAAAAATTACAATCGAAAAAATGCATAAAGCAATTAAAAACTTGTACATAATAATTTCCCCTCTAGTCAAAAATTATGTGAATTGGTTTCTATCGCAGAAAACATGCCGATTTCCTCAAATAAAGCAAGAAAATGTAAGATGTGGTAAGCACGCATCTTACAAATATAAATACTAAAATACCCAATGATTGTAACAAAAGTATGGCTAAATTCAACCGTTATATTGAGCCAAAAATGCCAAATTTATAAATTTCTTGCAAATATTTAGAGTCATCAATATAATCCTGAATACTGACAGTTTTGTTCCGAGGAATTTAAAAGTATTATGTGACATTACACCATGGCCTGTTAGAAAGTCACATAAGTTTTTTGCACACAAATTGTTATATAAGAAGATATACATAAACCTAATCATTCTTCATTATGAAATGGTCCCAAACTTTTATACCCACCTTGAAAGAAAACCCTAGTGACGCTGAAGTAGACAGTCACAAGCTAATGATACGGTCCGGTATGGTCAGAAAATTATCTGCCGGACTCTATACATACTTACCACTCGGGACAAGGATATTAAACAAAGTAATCAATATTATTAGAGAGGAAATGGATAAATCCGGCGCTATTGAACTACTTATGCCTGCTTTACAACCATTGACTCTTATAGAACTTAGCGGGAGAATAGACGCCTTTGGTGATGACTTATTACGCATAAAAGACCGTCACAAAAGAGACATAGCCTTAAGCCCTACCCACGAAGAGGTAATTACTGATTTAATTAAAAATGAAGTTAGTTCCTATAAACAACTGCCATTAATTTTTTATCAGATACAAACAAAGTTCAGGGATGAGGCAAGGCCGAGATTTGGTGTTTTAAGAAGTAAAGAATTTTTAATGAAAGATGCTTATAGCTTTGACATAGATATTGATGGCCTGAATAACAGCTATCAGAAAATGTATGATACTTATTGCCGGATATTCGATCGATGTAAATTAGATTATCTGGCAGTGGAAGCTGACTCTGGCGCTATGGGAGGAGATGTTTCACACGAATTTATGGTTCCTAATGAAAACGGAGAGGACGTAATAGTCAAATGCAGGAGTTGTGATTATGGCGCAAATATTGAGAAGGCCGAATCGTCCCCCATTGAATCCGACGACAATCTTGAATTATGGGAACTGAAAGAGGTCTCGACACCCAGGATGACCACCATTAAAGAAGTAAGCGAATTCCTCGGTATAGAATCAAACAAAATGGTTAAAACTCTGATTTATACATACGACAGCAAGAATGTAGCCGTTCTCGTACGTGGAGACCATGATGTAAATGAATCTAAGTTAGCAAAGGTGATATCGAGTGACGAAATAACATTGGCGGATGAGAATACGGTTGTTAAGCTGACAAATGCTCCAGTGGGCTTTGCTGGCCCTATTGGATTAAAGACGCAAATCATTGCAGATCAGGCAGTTTCAATCCTGAAAAATTGTGTAGTGGGAGGTAATAAAGCAGATACTCACATTTTAAACGCAAACCAGGAGCGAGATTTCAAAATTGATAAAGTCTCTGATATTCGATATGTCACAGATGGCGACAGATGCCCTAAATGTAATGATGTGCTCGATGTTTCTCACGGAATTGAGCTGGGACATGTCTTTAAATTAGGGACAAGATACAGTGATCCACTGGGTGCAAAGTTCCTGGATAGTAATGGAAAAGAACGTCCTATAATAATGGGATCGTATGGTATCGGAGTCAACAGAATCCTGGCAGCAACTATTGAGAAATCTCATGATTCAAACGGCATAATCTGGCCATTACCATTGGCTCCTTACGAAGTCCTGATCGTGTCGATAAACATTAAAGATGAAACTATCATGAATACTGCCACAAGAATTTATGACGAGTTATGTGAAAAAGGGATTGATACACTGCTTGACGACAGAGACCAGAGGCCGGGCTTCAAATTTAAGGATGCTGATCTCATAGGTATACCAATCAGGATAACAGTCGGCAAACGATTCAAAGAAACCGGCGAGCTTGAGATCAAGTTGCGGTCTAAGGATGAAGTACTTTATGCAAAGCCGGAAAACATAATTTCTGAAATCAGAAAGCTTATAGATTCCTTGAGTTAAGTTTGTGTTCTTTTTGAGCCTTCCTTGTAGTTCAAAGATTAAGTTTATGGCTGATATTAGCTGTCCCAAACCAGTAAAACTATTCATAGGAATTCTTTCCAGTGACAAGACTCTTTTTGGGGAAATAGAAGTTTTACTGGAGAAGCGTTTTGGTCAAGTTGACATCAAAAGTGAAGTTATTCCATTTAATTTCACAGATTATTACAACAAGGAGATGGGCGCAAATATTTCAAGGCAGTTTCTAAGTTTCAAGGAACTTATAAACCCCGAAGAACTTTCTGCCATTAAGATTTGGACAAATGAATTAGAGGCCAAGATCAAACACAACAACCGATTTAACGTTATCAGACCGATCAATTTAGACCCGGGGTACCTAACATACTGTAATCTCATACTTGCCTCTACGAAGGATTATTACCATAGGATTCATCTCCAAAATGGTATATATGCGGAAGTTACCTTATTTTACCAGCATGAGGTTTTCAAGAATTTACCCTGGACATACCCTGATTTTCAAACAGAGGAATATAAAAACTTTTTCTTAAAGGTAAGGACTCTGTATGCAAAGGACATTAGCAATAATTAAACCTGACGCAGTGCAACGCAGATTAATCGGTAAAATAATCAGCAGGTTAGAAGAAAAAGGATTGGAAATAATAGCTTTAAAAATGACCACTATATCCGAAGATATGGCAAGAGAGAATTATTCTGTTCACGAAGGGAAGGAGTATTTTGATAAGCTTGTAAAATTTATGGCATCCGGACCTGTAGTGATATTGGTATTAAGAGGAAAGAATGCAATAGAAGTTACCAGAAGGTTGATGGGTTCTACATCCGGGCATGAGGCAGATGCAGGCACAATAAGAGGTGACTATGCAATGAGTGGCCGTTTTAACCTCATACATGGATCAGACTCAGTTGAGACTGCCGAGAGAGAAATTTCCCTTTTCTTTGAAAATGAAACACTTTTGGAACACGAGATGTCAGACTTAAGATGGGTATACGATATGCCCGGTGAGAATCTTTTTTAAATGCAATTTAAATCATTCATATTCAAAACAATTCTTATTGTTCTTCTCCTCCCTGTCGGCTGTGCCACACAAAAAGCCAGACCTTACATCGGCGCTAAACTATCAGATAAACAGAGTATTGATCTCAGCAAGGTTAAGACTCTTACATTTCCACAGGTAAAAGAAATTATAGTTTCAGAAGGCTTACATTTTACCAGCTTGAAGGCGGACGCCGGCATAACTATAACAAGCCCTGAGATCAATGGAGAGTTCAAGTGTAATGGAATTGTGAGATTCCAAAAACCAGGAAAAATAAGGGTGATAGGATCCAAGTTTGCTGCAGGGACGGTATTTGACATGATTTCAGATGGAGAAAACTACTGGTTCTACCTGCCGAAAGAGAAAGTAGTTTATAAAGGAAAATGCAATGTAATAAAAAAGACAAATACTGATGCATACATATTCCCGGATGATATAGCCGCCCTCTTAGAATATGACAGACTCTTTGAAGGTAGACACGCCTACATGGAAACATGGCCGTCCTTCTGGTCAGTCCACATCTTAGATGGAAGAGGTGAAGAGTTTGTGCCCTATGGCAGGTTAAAAGTGGATAGGATTTATAACACTGTAGATGAGCTTACGATGTTTAAACCTGATAGTTTTATCAGGGCACAGGCATCATTCAGTGATTATACAGAAATAAACGGTCAAACAGTTCCCAATGCAGTTCAGATTCATTGGCCGGACACAAATACTACCTTAACATTAAACCTGAACAATATTATTATAAACGAACCCCTCAAACCTGAAATATTTCTTTTTAAAAAACCCAAAAAAGCCGAGATTATTGAGACGAATTAACAGAATAAAGAAGCTATACTCAAACTCTATTCCATTCCTATCAGCAATCTTTTCTAAATTATTCAATATTTAACTAAATGATGATCGTTTCTATGAGGATATGCCAATATCGTTTTCGTCCCTTATGAATTCCAGTTTTGTTGGTCATTGATCACACGCCGTCTAACGATAAGTTGAGTGACGCTGAATATTGACGGCGAGGAACGAGCCGACAGTATTCAGCGTCCATCTCCAACGATTTGTTCGGCGATTTTTTGACCTAATATACCTTGGTCTAACTCAAGCGTGTAAGATAAGATTGTGTTAATATTCATTTTTTGGGATGCTTTGAGTATTTCTATTCCTGTAAGCTTTCCATCAGCGGTAGTATCAATATTTATACCTTCCGTGATTTCAATAACACCATCTGGATTTTGATCGCTTAGTTTTAGATACAAAGCATCTATTTCTTCATCATAATGTACTTTCATTTTCCTCTTCCTTTCTTTAATGGATAATTTGTGATTACTGTCATAATATCGTTCTCAACTGCAAAAACAATCTTTATTGGATATTTAAATCCCGATACATTTCTGATTATCTCATGTTCTCCATCGGTTAGATCCAAACCTTCTAATATTTTTTCAACCATTGATTCTGGTATCTTATATAGCTTTGCTCTTCGTTTTGCATGTCGAGAAAATTTTATTCTCAATTCACTTTTTCCTTTATGCTATTATTTCGCCTAACGTACGCATAAGCAACCACCACCTGTGCGTAATGCTTGCAAGAGAGGCTTGATGCGGCAGCCTCGATAAATATTAAATCGCATAGTTATTGGTGGTTGGCTTAATGCGATTGTTATGTGGGGCCGTGAACTGTTTCGTAAACACTTACTTCTTTTTTGAGTCGCTTTGAAAGCTTATCTTCTTCAATGTCGAGATCGTAATCCATTTGCAAACCAAGCCAAAACTGTGGGGACATTTTGAAATAATGTGCTAAGCGAAGTGCTGTATCAGCTGTAATTCTGCGTTTCCCGTGTACTATTTCATTGATTCTGCGTGGGGCCATACCAATATCATTGGCCAGTTGATTTTGACTTAGCCTCATTGGTTTCAGAAATTCTTCCAAAAGTATCTCTCCAGGATGGATTGGTTTTATTTTTTCTGTGCTCATTATACATCCTCCTAATGATAATCGGTTATTTCAACATTTCTTGCTTCACCATCAGACCACTTAAAACAAATCCTCCATTGATCATTTACTCGAATACTATGATGTCCTTTTCTATCACCGTGCAATGTCTCTAGGTGATTTGATGGCGGGACCTTCAAGTCATTTAATTTTTTAGCTCTATTCAGCATTCTTAGTTTTCGTAATGCAATTCGTTGAATGTCGTGAGGAAGCTTGCGTGAGAAAAAACGATTGAATATTTTCTCAGTTTCCCTGCATTTGAACGACATTATCATGTAAGAAGTATAAAGGACTATAACGCGTAACGTCAAGCATTAAATGTTGCCGTAAGTTAAAGAACACATAACGAAAAGCTCACCTGCCGCAGGGCCAAGGGCTGAATTAAAAACCGCACCAGCTTATTCCCGGTCGGCTGGATTAAATGGTTAGGCAAGTCATCGTTTTTGAAGTCTATTCTTCATCCTGCCAATCAGTTCGTCTATTTCTCTTGCGCTATCCTTGAGTAAAGCCACGTAAATGGCGCCTCTAAAGTATGTCAACAGTCCGACTATTGTAAACGGCAATAACAAAATACCTGTTCCGAGGTAAATGAAAGGCAGAAAAAATAAAAGCAGCCCAAGGACCATCAATGAAAGTCCGGCGATCTTGCTCTGGATATATCGTTTTCTGAAATGGTCTCTCAAATAACCTATCAAGTCCATGTCGTCATCAAATAGGGCATACCCACCTAATAATAGCCAAAGTACCCAGAAAAAAATTAATGGCGACAGTACTATTTTTGAGCAGCCATCAATTAGGTTCTCATCAATGCCGATCCCCATAGGTAGCTGGCGTAGTAAGGAAGAAAGAGGGGATATTGCCGCAAAAAAGATGCAGGGAGGAAAGAAATAGGCTGCCAAAATGATAAAGGACTCAAGAAATCGCTTTTCTCTGACATAGCGAAAAGAGGATGCAAGGCCGCATCCTATGCTTATGAGAAAGAATATGCATCCATAGCCGTATTGATAATCATCGAACATATTCGCCCCCGCCTAACGACTGAGTTCAGCGGCTGGCACGGCTTTTTGTGCCAGTCCGCTGAAGCGCTTTGTTAGGCGAGTTCTTTATAAACCTAATTTCTTAATTACTTTGTCAATTGGTATCGCAGCTTGATTTTTTGATTTTTCTTTTGCTGCTCTAAGGTCTTTTAAGTCCTCGTAATCATGCATAATTTCTTCAAGAGTCATAAACTCATCATAAGGCAAGACTACAAATTCTTTTTTACCTTTCTTCTCAATTAGCTGTGGATGTAATTTCATATTTTTTACCTCTTCTTATAGGCTTCTTTTCTATGTTTAATCCTATGGATAATTATTTCCTGTCCTTCAATTTCAAATAGTATCCGATAGTCGCCAATCCTCAATCTGTATTCTGGTGTAAAATTGGTCAATCTTTTGATGTCTCCAACAAGTCCTTGTTCAAGATTTTTCATCCTTTCTGCTATCTTTCCTGCTTCTGGTTTGGAAATGCATTGCAGGTCTTTTATAGCTTTTGGCTTTAATTTAACCAAATACATTGTTTAATTTCCAGTATTTTCAGTGTCGTTTTTTTCTTTCCGCCTAACAATGATTAGACTGATCATTATAACCGCCCCCGGCACGCTGGGCTGTCAGTCT
>CAKKPF010000203.1 GCA_919901575.1 Candidatus Brocadiaceae bacterium | reverse complement strand
GTTTTTTGGTGATCTCTGTCCTGGGAAGTTCTGTTGCTCCCAGAAACTCTGCCAGATCATTTTTCAGCTTTACCGGTTTACTCAATCCTTTTGCTTCTGCCATTTTTAACTCCTTTATATTTAGATTTAAATAAAATTATCTCCGAGGTCATATCTTCTGCCCATTTTATTTTTCAAAAAGATTTTTTAAGACTCGCATATGGATTAATTATTGCATTTCTTAGTTTTTTTCTCAGATAACAAGTTCTTCTACAGTTTCTGTATAGTAATGGATTGTATAGTATATCTGAATTGTTTCAAGTGAATTCTTAATAGTCACCTGGTTTTATAGTATCTTTATATGTAATGTTATCCTGATCTGTTAATTATAGGTGTGTGTGGCGAGTGGAACTGAATACTCTCCCTTACCCGATTAGTCAGTAATAGAACCTTTCTATTTTGCACCTAAATTGAGCGATTTGTACCCGCCCGTACCGAAGGTATCTGTCCGAATAGGTACCAGTCCCCGCCAGAACGGATTTGTCGGGCTGGCGAACGGCATTGCCGGGCGGGCAGGTGGCTACAATAATATACAATAAGAAATCGCTCAATTTAGATATAACAAATTCTGATATTTAATTTCAATTATTATTGCTTCTGTAAAAGGAAGTTTTTAATGTCTTTTATATCAGAGACTTTTTTACAGTCGGGGAGTGAATTCAGAAAGTGCCTGCCGTAGTACTTGCTCTTGATGCGGGGGTCCAGGATTGCGACTATACCCGTGTCTGTGGCTGTCCTGATCAGACGGCCAAATCCCTGCCTTAACAGGGTAATTGCCTGTGGTACCTGGTAATCCATAAATGGATTTTTGTTTTGGGCTTTCAGCAGTTCCATCCTTGCCTCTATTATCGGGTCACTGGGAACTGCAAAGGGTAGTTTGGTTATTATTACACACTTCAGGGCTTCACCGGGCACATCAACACCCTGCCAGAATGTGGCTGTGCCAAAGAGAACGGGTTTATGGCCGGTTTTGAATTCTTCAATCAACTGATACCTTGGCTTGTCGCCCTGCCTGAATAAAGTAAAAGTGTTATTATCAGCATTGATTTTTTCGTATACTGCGTTAAGCATCTCATAACTCGTGAATAGAATAAATGATCTTCCCTGTGCATGAGAGATTATGTCTTTTATGTGTTTTATAATATTATGTTTGTACTCATCAGGTTCCTGATTCGGATCGGGGATATTGTCAGGAACGTAAATAATGGCATTTTCTGAAAAGTTAAATGGGGATCCTATGATCTTTTCACGAAACTCCCCATCGTTTGTTATATTTGTGGCGTATTCGTCCTGTTTGAAATGTTTGGCAGGAATTCCCAGCCTTTCCTTTATATAATTGAAATTTCCGTTTACAGAGAGTGTTGCGGAGGTAAGAATTACTGGTCTGATTTTACCAAATATTTGCTTCTCAAACTCCTCAGCAATGTTTATCGGCGCTGCAAACAGGGAGCATCTTGCCTGCCTGTGCGTGCCCGCACGCAGACTGGTGTGCTTATGGTTTAAGAGTCCTGACTGGTTTGTCCTTTTCTCAATTTCTGTCCAATAGACATATTCTTCTAAATCCTGATTTATGATAGTAGAAATGTTTCTATTAGTCTCACGGCACCGGTTTACGAAGGCATAAATTTCCAATCGTTCCTCTTCCGTTTTAACCAGGTCTAATAGTGATTCCAGCGTCCCGGAAAGATTGAATAGGGGTTTATTAAGATAGTTATTAATGACACATTTCTCCCGTATCCGGGTGGTTTTACTGCCGGTACCGTATTTTTCGATAACCTCTGAGAAGAAAAGGTCGCTGGCCTGCCTTGCCTCATTTAATTTATTCCGGATAGTAGCTACAGTTTTATCTGATGGCTTTAAAAGTCTCGTTATTAATCCCTTTCCGGTTTTTGGATTCAGGATAGAATCAAGCAGGAATTTAACCTTGGAATTTGATATTTCTATACCGAAGTAGCTGGTGGCGACGTCTTCCAGTGTTTGAGCCTCATCAAAGACTACTGCATCAAAGCCTGGCAAAACCCGGCCTTCGTTTACCAGGTTTGCAAAAAACAGATGATGGTTTGTAACCAGAATCTGGGCTTTATATTCTTTCCTTCGCACCTTGTAGTAGTAACAATCGTCAATAAAAGTACACTTTTTCCCAAAACAAAGGTCAGATTCTCTGCATGTCTTGCTCCATACTGCATGTGACGGCTCAAAATCAAGTTCTGATCTCAGCCCGCTCCTTGTTTGTCCCTCCCACTCTATGATCTTCTGAAATTCTCCGGCCTCTTTTCTGGTGTCAAAAACGCCATGCATTTGCGCCTGGTTGAATCTTCTAAGACATAAGTAATTCTGTCCGCCTACACAAAGAGCAAAGGAAAAGTCAAATTTTTCTTCCCGTCCCTGTTCTGCTTCGGGCGGGGTGTCATTCTTGCGGGTATCAGCATGGACAGATTTTAAGGCGCTGCGAAGAAATGGGAGGTCTTTTTTTATTAATTGTTCCTGCAGTGTCTTGGTATACGTTGAAATGACAACCTTTTTCTTGTTTTTAACAGTCCAGAATATAAACGGAACCAGATATGCCATGCTCTTTCCAACTCCGGTGCCTGCTTCAACAATAAGGTGTTTATTTTCTTCTATAGATTTTTCAATTGCCAGGGCCATCTCCAACTGTTGGGGCCTCAGCTCATAAGAATCTAATTTATTTGCGATAATTCCGTTTTTTCCAAGTACGTCTTCAATCAACATATTCTACAGGATAAATCAATTCCTTTTACCTTGCAAATTCTTTTTCGTGATATATAATTTTTCACAATCTGTGAACCACTTGAGTATAAATACAAGAACACCTTAAAAAAGGGGGGAGGGTAATTGCGTTGGATGACGGAATGGCACAATTAGAAGCAGACGCTCGTAAATTAGTCGAAGACTATGCAGCAACCAGTCCTTATAAACTAAACCCGGATTCAAAACATGTGGACAAGATAATCAAGGCTCTGGCAAAGAGGAAATTGAAGAACGAGTTCTTTTATTGTCCGTGCAGAATGCTTTCTGACAACAAAGAGATGGACGCAAAGATTATCTGTCCGTGTGAATACCACGTTAAGGAGATAAAGAAAGACGGTATATGCAGTTGTGATCTTTTTGTGAGTCCGAGTTATAAACCTGCTTCTGTTATTTAGTCCGGTCTTATGCTATAACGGTTTTCCTTGTTTAATATCAAGATTTCTTTTCTGTGCTGACAATCAGCGCAGAAACGATTTGCTCAATCTTTTCCTTGCTGTTACCAATGTACTGAACTGTGCCTTTCTGATCCAGCACGAATATTATGGGTATTATATTTACGTCATACAATTTGGACATCATGCCTTTATATCGCATTTCTTCACATATTTGTGGCCATTCTATATTATTTTGACGAATAAAGCCTTTTAAATCATCAATGTTATCATCACTGCTGACTCCAATGAATTGAACATCAGTGCCCTTAAGTTTTCTGTACAACTTCTTTATCTCCGGCAATTCCTGAATACATTGATCATTCCATGTTGCCCAAAAGTTCATGATGATAATTTGTCCTTCATATTTTGACAAACTTATTTGGTTTCCTTCAAAATCCTTAGTATGAAAGTCCGGGGCCTTCATTCCAATTCTCATAGTACCGCCCAGTTCCTTACCAAAGGCGTTGGCTGCCCCGGGTTCGATTTTCCTTAGTTCCGCTATAACCTCTTTTGCCTCCGGGATATGTCCACTTCTTATGAGTGATTTTGCCTTAAAATATAATACCCTTGCCTTAAAATTCTTATCGATTTCATCCTGAAAGTTTAATACATCATTAAAATAATTGACGGCCTTATCGAATTCACCTAATTGGTCGTGAATAGCCCCGATGTAAAATTTTGCTTCCAGTGACTCTTCCGTACCTGAAAACATTTCGACCAATGCATGAAGTTCATTGAGCGCATCTTCATAGTATTCTCTCGCATCCTCCGGTTTCATCTTTGAATAGGTATTAAGACCTTCTCTGATTGTGTCCAATTGTAATCCCGCATCGGCGTCCTGCCTCATGCCCATAGCATCATCGTTAAATACTAAACAACATGAAAAGAACGTAACTATTATTGTTGAAATCAAAAAAACCTTTTTTCTCATGGAAGTATCCTCTTTATTTATGAATTTCTATCAATTTTTTTTTAAGGAGCATATTTAAACATACTATTTCACAGAAGTGAAGTATATTTTAGTCTTAAGGTATTTTGTATACCTGTGGTTTTCTCTTAAGTCAATTAATAATGATTGAGGGATTACGGATTCGACAGGGGCTTCGAGTGAGCCTCAGCCTAACTCCTCACCGCCCTGAGTATATCGAAGGGAGGTATTCCTAAATTCCCTAATACCTGAATTCCTGAATTAACTACCGAACAATTCTTTCATCTTCAGAAAGATATCTTTACTGCGCATTAAGGTTTCACCTATCAATATTGCGTCAATGCCTGCTTCCTCAAGCTTCAGGACATCTGCCCTTGTCTTGATTCCGCTTTCACTTACGGTAATTTTTCCTTCCGGGATAAGGTGACAGAGCTGAAGCGTGGTCTCAAGATTAGTTTCGAATGTGTCAAGATTTCTGTTGTTGATACCAATAATTACAGCTTCTGTTTCCATCACTTTTTTTAATTCGTCGTTATCGTGAACCTCAACCAGGCATTCCATTCCCAGTTTGTGGGCAAGAGCGAGGAATGTGTCAATCTGTTCCTTTGTGAGAATCCTTGCAATCAGTAAAATCGAATCAGCGCCGGCAGCCCTTGCCTCGTATATCTGGTACGGGTCAATTATAAAGTCTTTTCTCAGGACAGGTACGTTGACTGCTTCCTTGATCTCGGAAAGATATTTTATATCTCCCATGAAAAACTCCTTGTCGGTCAGCACGGATATTGCGGAGGCGCCACCGGCTTCATACTCCATCGCTATGTTGACATAATTGAAGTCTTCCCTTATTATGTCTGCCGAAGGAGATGCCTTTTTGACCTCGGCAATAACCTTAATTTCGTTGTCTTTCTTAATTGCTTTGTTGAATTTTCCTGTCTGAGGGGAATCCTTGCATCTCTCTTTCAAAAATTCTATTGAGACAAGCTTTTTTGCCTCAGCTACCTCTTTGAGTTTATGTGAATAGATTTTATCTAATATCAGAATTTAGCTCCTTTCAGCCCGCCCGAATGCCCGCCTGCCCGCCCGGCTCTGCCGTTCGGACGGGTACCAATTCGGGCAGGTACCATTCGGTACAGGCGGGCATAAATTGCTCAAATTAGATATAAGTATATTAATTTTCGAGCTATTAGCTTAAATGTTTTTCCAATTTCAGTCAAGTATTTAAAAGTAGTTGATTATAGATTCCTTTTGTATTAAAATCCCTGCGTTGTGAATTTGTTTTGAATTATCTAAAACTGAAAATTTGATTAATAGTAAGGGAAAAATATGAAAAAGACTTATTTATTTACACCGGGCCCCACACAGATACCGCCGGACGTAGTCCTGGCAGAAGCAAGTCCGATGATTCATCACAGAACTTCCGAGTTCTCAGAGATTTTTGCAAATGTATCGGAAGATTTAAAATATATTTTTCAGACCAAAGATGGAAAGGTGTTTACGTTCGCATCTTCCGGTACAGGAGGAATGGAGGCATGTGTGGTCAACGCCCTGTCTCAGGGTGACAAAGCTGTAGTAGTCAGAGGTGGTAAATTTGGGGAGAGATGGGCGGATATTTGTAAGGTCTTTGGCGTAAACGTGGTACCTGTTGATGTTGAAAACGGAAAGGCCGTAAAACCCGACGTTCTGAATGATACAATAAAAAAAGAAAAGGATGTAAAGGCGGTATTCGCTACATTAAGCGAAACTTCAACCGGTGTGGTTCATGATATTGAGGGAATAGCGAAGGTTGTTAAGGGCCATAACTTATTACTGATAGTAGATGCCATATCAGGAATTGGCGTCCATCCGCTAATGATGGACGACTGGGGCATTGACATTGCGGTTACCGGTTCTCAGAAGGGCTGTATGCTTCCTCCGGGACTGGCCTTTGTATGTGTTGCACAGAGTGCGTGGAAATCAATCGAGAAGTCTGATCTGCCAAAGTACTATTGGGATTTCAAGAAAATGCGAAAGGCTCTGAATAACAAAACTACGGCATATACACCTGCAATCTCTCTTATTATGGCGGCGGGTAAGGCTTTGTCAATGATCAGGGACGAGGGTATTGAAAATGTCTGGTCAAGGCATGCAAGACTGGCCCATGCAACAAGAGAAGGCATAAAGGCCATGGGCCTTGAGCTTTTTACAGGTGATGCATCGAGTAATGTCCTGACATCCGTCAAGGCTCCCGAAGGAATAAACATTGATTCAGCCATTAAAAAATTGAGGGATGAAACCGGGGTAACGATAACGGGCGGCCAGGACGAATTAAAAGGCAAGATATTCAGGATCGGGCATATGGGCTATGTTAACGAATTTGACATAGTGATGGCAATCTCCGCCGTTGAGAAGATTCTGTACGAAAACGGTTATAAGATAGAATTAGGCAAGGGAGTTTCCAGGGTACAGGAAATCCTATTCGGCTGAATAACAAGTTTCCCTTATTTCCCCCCTTTCACAAAGGGGGACTAAGGGGGATTTTAAAGCGGGGAAAATAAAAATTATAAAAAGGAGCAATTCTAATGACCAAAATTACATTGACATTAGAAGATTCAAAAGTGCAAAAACTAAAGGAAAAGACCGAAAGTTATGGTTTAAAACTTGAGCAGTTTGTTACTGCGCCTATTGAAGACTTAATTTCTCAGCCTGAGCCAGAGTTTAATAAAGCGGTCAAAAAAGTATTGGAAGAGAATAAAGAATTATACAAACGGCTTGCATAATGCGATATCTTTCATTGGCTGAAGTCCTTACCTTACATAGATAGAGTAAATGATACGTAACCTATTACGAGATGCCGTAAAAAAAGGCAATATTGAATGGCAAAGACATGTTCTGGAAAGGATGTTGGAAAGGAAAATATCAAGGGGAACTGTCAAAGAAGTTTTACTGAACGGAGAGATTATCGAAAATTATCCTGATAATAAACCGTTTCCAAGTGCGCTTTTCTTGGGGCGGATAAGAAGTCAGCCATTTCATGTGGTAGGAGCGTTTGATTCTTTAACTGAATGGTGTTTTGTTATTACGGCATACAAACCAGATTTAGAATATTTTGAATCAGATTATAAGACAAGGAGGTTAAGATGAAAACAAATACATTCCCTGCTTCATGTCCTCTTTGCGGAGGGGAAAAACAAGCAGGGAAAACTACTTTCACTGTTGATCTCGGTTTTGGTGTAGTTGTGGTAAGGGAAGTGCCCGCAACGGTATGTTCTCAATGTGGTGCGGACTGGATCAATGATACTATTGCAGAAAAGTTAGAAAAGATTGTTGATGATGCCCGGGAAAGGCATAATCTCGTTGAAGTTACCACATTAACCTGATAACTTGAGGCATTATAAGCAGGACAATTCCTGTAGATAAGGAAGGCAACGTCAACGGGTAGGCCATTAGGCAAGAACAGTTTTTTTGAAAAACTAAGTGGAATGCTTAATCGGGATTTAAGATGTAAAAAAGGTGGAAGACCAAGCAACAAGGAGAGATAAAATATGGGGATTGTCCCAACACTGCCGAACAATATTGAACCTGTCCCCCATTTAGAAAAGGAGGAAATAAAGAGGTAATTTCATTCAGCCCAGAAAGCCTGCAATATTATCCAGTTGTACATTGCTTACAGCGATTTCCGGGGCGATCACTACTTCTCCTGATCCCCACACC
>CAKKPF010000202.1:1980-13683 GCA_919901575.1 Candidatus Brocadiaceae bacterium | reverse complement strand
ATGAGCTTTACCAGATTGAGGCCTTGCAAGAGCGATTACCAGCAATACAATTATCAGCGCCCTTAATGCAATCAGGACATGTCTATATTTAACAAAACTTCCCTGCTCTATCTTTTTAAAATAATTGAGAGTAGAAAATCTCAAATTCCCACTACCTTTTCTTAAGATGTAATTTGCAAGTATAAGTGGAAGCAGGATTATTATTAAGCTCAGCACTAATGGGTCTTTTAAAGCTATCATAACTTATCTATTATAAGTAGGGTGACCTGATTTTAAATCCCCCTTAGTCCCCCTTTAAAAAAGGGGGACTAAGGGGGATTTGTTAGTTATTTGGTGCTTACCCGCCAGAAAGAATATGTCGGGTAAGTCAAATATTCTAAAAACTCTTTCTACTTAATTAACGCTTATATATATTTTCTGTCAATTTTCTATATTACACAGCCTTCTTCAGTTTGTAGTATGTTTTTGTTATGGTAGGTGTTTCAAATCTTCCAAGTCTTTGTATCTGCCACTTGCTTTCTTGTTAATCTTTAGATCATTAAGAGAAATGACGTTAATATGTACGTTGTCCATCTCGATTGTCTCTCGGCGTGAATAACAATCCTTAAAATCTACACCAGAAACACCAGTAATAATCTCAATTCGAACAGGTGGTACGCCTAGCCGGATGATCTTGTTCTTTTCCAGGAAAAGATCCTTCGTGATTTCTGTTTTCGCCATCCCAAAATCATGAAGAACTGAAGCAACCTTATTAGCATTTATTTCATCAACCGCAATCCATACATCCATATCACCAGTTGCTCGCGGATATCCATGATACCCGACCGCATAACCGCCGACTATTAAATACTCAACTTTTTGAGAGTTCAGATATCTCAAGAAATCTTTGAAGTCTGGATGAAGTTCTGTCTTTGCCATAAACCATCTTTCGATTAATTTCAATTGCTTCCATACGTTCAGATGGGCTCTTACTGAGCCAGTAATTTAATTCTTCAGTTTCATCTTGCAAGGATGAAATTGTTAATGCAGTTTTGTCCAACCTTGGCAACTCAATTCCCATATACGCTCCTCCTAAATTTGTTTAACATAACATTACTTTTATATTATCACAATCAAATTGTAAAAAATTTGTCCTTTTGCTTATGAATAGATTTACCCTGGGTTTATCCTGTTATCCTGTCCACCATTTTTCTTTAATTAACACTTGCCTCTTTCTCTGAAACCTCTCTGGTTTCGTCAACCAGTTTTATTGCCGAGTTAAATGCATTTTCTATTTCTCTGCTGTCAGGACCGTACGCCGCAAACTTAACCATATCGCAGTGTTCAAGGAAATTGCTGATAAGCTCCTTATGCACTTCTGCCAACCTGTCAGTAACCGTCATCTCTGACAGGAACTCTTCCGTCGTTCTTTCAGGGGCCATCAGTTTGAATCTACTCTCAATATAGTGCCTGACTATGTTTGACAGACGATAATAATATTCCTTTACCCGGCCTTTAGATATCAGGTCTGAAGCCTTCAAATTCTCCAGTTCATTATAAGCAATCTGATGGGCGGAGAGAGGTTCCGGTATAAATTCAACCTCTCTATGTTTCCTGCGATATAAAAACAATATAATAGCGCCGGTGATTGCCAAAATCCCAAAAGCTATCGCAATAATAATGTAAAGCCGGAAGTAGCTTTTGTTTATTGCCACAGGAGGCTTTATGTCTCTTACATCACTGGCATTCTCATCCAGTATGGTTACAACCTCAATAAATACTTCCGGCGTCTTTACTACCGCCTTCTCTGCTTCAGGGTTTGTTTTGTATTCTATATCAAATGCAGGAATTATATACGAACCGGTATTAAATGTCTCAAGGGTATACCATATTTTCTGCATAATTCTTCCTTGCTCATTCCTGGATTCTTCAATACCAGAATCCTTTACAGCTATCCCTCCTACTTCATCCTTTATCTCGGGAAGCAAAACCTCTATTCCTTCAGGAAAATCAACCGTTATCTTATACTTTATTTTGTCTCCAATTGTTACTTTAGATTTATCAACATTAGCGTTTACGTTAACGTGTGGCTTAGAATTTCCTTCCTCTAAAGTTTTCCAGTCCGCACATGTATATTTTGCATATACAAAGACTATGAGAATAAATATTACGTATTTTATGATTTTATTCATACTGATACCCATTTGTACAACCTGGAATTTACGCCAATTTCAAAATCTCTCAATAGACATATTTTATCATGCAGTTAGTTAGTAGTCTTTCGCAGGTAGTAGGTGCCTGGCTGATTAAGCTGACAGGTAAAGGTTACTTACCCGACTCAGTCATTAAGGCGGGAGAAACCGGTATGATAAGTTGGACTGTGATATAGTAAATAGCAATAAACTACTTAACCTGCCTTTTCCTAATATACCCAAAAAGTGAATTTAATGTTCCCGTAAATACCATATCCAAAGCGCTTATATATAAATATCAGGAGGTCAGTATTGAAGTCTCTTTTCTCTTGCCCTGAAGAATTTCATAATTGGTTCTACGTACGATCTGTCCGTCCTTACGTCAATCAAATCGACGCCCATGCTCCTAAACAATTTTGCCCTTTCCTCCATATTCTTTGTGTTAAACCTGTTAAATCTTTCCATCATCTTCCTGTCTGACGTATCAACAAGAGTAATCTCGCCGGTTTCTGCATCTTCCAACTCAACAAACCCAACATTTGGTATCTCTAGTTCACGGGGGTCCGTTATGGAAGCTGCAATTATATCGTGACGCTTGTTTGCAATACGTAATGCATGTTCAAAACCTTCGGTTATAAAGTCTGATATCAGGAAGCAGACTGCCTTACGCTTGGTAACCTTTAGAAGATACTCAAGGGCTATGGATATATCGGTCCCCTTATTTTCCGGTTTGTAGTAAAGCACCTCTCTGATCACGCGAAGTACATGAGTCTTTCCCTTCTTTGGCGGCACAAATTTTTCAATCTTATCAGTAAAGAGAATAAGGCCAACCTTGTCATTGTTCCTTACGGCAGAAAGTGCAAGCAGGGCGCAGATCTCGGTCGCAATCTCGTTTTTAAACTGTTTCGTACTTCCAAATTCACCTGAATAACTAAGGTCTACCAGAAACATAATGGTTAATTCTCTTTCTTCCGTAAATCTTTTTATATAAGGATGACCCATGCGCGCCGTAACATTCCAATCAATTGTGCGTATATCGTCTCCAGCCTGATATTCCCTTACCTCCTCAAATTCCATACCCCGGCCCTTGAAGACGCTTACGTACTCTCCAGCCAATACGTCATTAACCAGGCGGCTTGAGCGTATCTGTATCTGTCTTACTTTTTTTAATATTTCCTTTGGAATCATGATAAGAATATTTTAGATTTAAGAATTGAGGAATTAGGGATTTAGGAATTATTCCCTGCCTGTCCACGTCCGCCTTGGCGGGGACAGACAGGAATCCCTCAATCCTTACTTCAATTCCTCAATTAACTAATGCATTTTATAATATAATGAATAAATATAAAATTTTACAACAAAAAATATCGAACAAAAGAACAATGAAAATCAAATTTTATAGTTTCGGGTAATCTTTCAATAAAATAAAAGGCTGAATTTAATCTTTTGACAATACTTTGTTTTTTATAGTATACTTTGTTTTTAGTTTTTCGTAATACTTAAGTACCTATATGAAAAAGGAACCTTTTTGTTCTATAAATTGTTTTAATAATATATGAAGATTAAAATTACAACAAAAGAATTAAAGTCTGATTTTGCTAAAGAGGTTGAAGAAAGAAGTGGAATAGATGTAAAGAAATGCTATCAATGCGGTAAATGTACGGCAGGATGCCCGGTAGCTTACGAGATGGATTACATGCCTAATCAGATCATTAGATTTGTGCAAATTGGCGCCAAACGGGAGGCCTTAACTTCAAGAACTATATGGTTGTGTGCTTCCTGTATAACATGTACAACAAGATGTCCAAAAGAGGTTAAGATAGCTGAATTAATGGACGTCTTAAGAGAAATGTCACTTGAAGAAGGTCTGGCCAACCCGCTGGAAAAAAATATCACAACGTTTCATCAATCATTTCTTAATTCCGTCAAGAAGCACGGCCGAATCTCTGAACTGTGGATGCTGAATGAGTACAAGATGAAGAGGCCTAAAACCGCATTGCAGGATTTGATAGTCGGACCTCAAATGTTAAGCAAGGGAAAATTGTCGTTCTTGCCTCATGACATTAAAGGTAAGGATGCCATTAAACGAATATTCGAGAAATGCAAATAGAGGGGAAAATGCGGATAGGTTATTACCCGGGCTGTGCAATCACAATGGGTTCAAGTTCAGAGGAATACGGCACCTCAGTATTAAGAGTAGCCGAAGCAATAGGACCGGAACTGGAGGAAATCCATGATTGGAACTGCTGCGGCGCCTCTTCCGCTCACGCAACAAACCATAAACTCTCTACCGCCCTGTCTGTCAGAAACATCAGCCTGGCAGAAAAATATGGTTTCAAGGAAATACTTGCACCCTGCCCTATGTGTTCTCAAAGGTTGATTATTTCTCAAAAAGATATTGCGGACGATGAAAAACTGAAAAAGGATGTCGAGGACGCAATAGAAATGCCCTGCAATGGCAACGTGAAGATATTAAATTATCTTGAACTCATCAAGAATTATTGTATGGATGAAATAGCTGAGAAGAAAAAGAAGACTCCAGGGGATTTAAAGATCGCCAGCTATTACGGATGTCTTTTGGTAAGACCTCCAAAGGTGCTTAAATTTGATGATCCTGAAAACCCCAAGTCTATGGATGAGATTGTAGAGGCAATAGGAGCCACACCAGTAGACTGGGAATTTAAAACAAATTGCTGCGGCGGCGGCTTTACACTCAGCCGGACAGACGTAGTCTTAAAGCTGACTAATGACATTTTAGAGTGCGCTGTAGACGCGGGCGCAGATGCAATAGCCGTAGCTTGTCCGATGTGCCATGCAAACCTGGATATGAGGCAAAAGAAAATAGAAAAAGAATATAATCGCAAATTCGATATACCTATCGTGTATATCTCAGAACTTATTGGACTTGCCCTGGATTTAGGCCCGATAAGCCTTGGTCTGAATAAACATTTTATAGATACGGAATCAGTCGTAAATGCATTTTCATAGAAAAACAAAATCCCCCTTTCATCCCCCTTTTGTAAAGGGGGAAACAGGGGGATTTAACCCCTTTTCTGAAGTGGGGATTAAAGAAGGAGAAATGTAAGTGAGTAAGAAGATTGGTGTATTTGTCTGTCATTGTGGTACGAATATCTCTGCTACCGTTGATGTTGAGAAAGTAGCGGAAGAGACCAAAAAGAATAACCCGGGAGTTTCATATACAACTACTTACAAGTATATGTGTTCGGACCCCGGCCAGAAGTTGTTAAGAGATAAGATTAAAGAAGAGGGGTTGACCGGGGTAGTCATCGCCGCCTGCTCTCCAAAGATGCACGAACATACATTCCGTAATGCCGCTATAAAAACAGGCTTAAATCCATATCATGTTGAGATTTCTAACATCAGGGAGCAGTGTTCGTGGGTTCATCATGATAAACCTGTAGGGACAAAGAAATCTACCGATCTCGTAAGGATGATGACCGAAAAGGTCAGAAAGGATAAATCACTAAATCCGATAAAGGTTCACGTAACAAAGCGTGCCCTCGTTATCGGAGGCGGTATTGCAGGAATACAGGCGGCGTTAGATATAGCTGATGGTGGACATGAAGTTATAATGGTTGAGAGAGATGCGTCAATTGGTGGCCATATGGCTCAACTATCAGAAACCTTCCCTACCCTCGATTGTTCACAGTGTATCATGACGCCAAAGATGGTTGAGCTTGCACAACATGAAAACATAAAATTATACACATGGTCCGAGATAGAATCCATTGACGGCTATCTTGGTAATTTTGACGTCAAGATTCGGAAAAAGGCAAGGTCTGTCGACCTGGACCTTTGTACCGGGTGCAGTTCCTGCTGGCAGGTGTGTCCATGTAAAAAGATAAAGAGCGAATTTGATATGGGGCTTGGAAACAGAACAGCCATCTATATCCCGTTTCCACAGGCGATTCCCAGTAAGCCCGTAATTGATCGGGAAAACTGCATATTATTTAAAGATGCACGAAAGAAAAATATTCGCCCAAATGACTCCAAGGTATGCAGGAAATGTATTGATGCATGTCCTATAGCGCCAGTTAAGGCAATTGACTACAACCAGGAAGATGAAATCATTGAAGAAAAAGTTGGCGCAATAATTGTTGCTACCGGTTATCGGGAACTTGAGGATGGCCTTTATGGTGAATATGGCGGCGGTAAATATAAAGACGTAATAACCGGTTTGCAATTTGAACGTCTTGCCAGCGCTTCCGGCCCTACGGAAGGCATGATCAAAAGACCTTCTGACGGCAAAGAGCCGGAAATAGTTGTATTTATTCAATGCGTTGGTTCAAGAGACCCGTCAAAAGGGTGTTCATATTGTTCAAAGACATGTTGTATGTATACGGCCAAGCACACCATGTTATATAAGCACAAGGTACATCATGGACACGCATTTGTTTTCTATATAGATATCAGATGTGCCGGAAAAGGCTATGAAGAATTTTCACTAAGGGCAATAGAAGAAGAAGGAGCCACGTATCTCAGAGGCCGCGTCTCAAGGGTCTACCAGAAAGGTGAAAAACTGGTTGTACTCGGGGCAGATACATTAACCGGCTCAGTGGTTGAGATTGAAGCCGACATGGTTGTACTCGCATCTGCTATGAAGGCACAGGATGATGCTGAGAAATTCGCACAGAAGCTGAGTATACAATATGATAAAGATAGGTTTTTCTCAGAAATGCATCCAAAATTAAAACCCGTGGAAAGCAGCAGCGCCGGAATTTTTCTTGCAGGGACATGTCAGGGGCCCAAAGATATTCCGGAGACTGTAGCGCAGGCAGGCGCTGCGGCAAGTAAAGTCCTTGCCCTGCTTTCATCTGACGAGCTGGAACGTGAACCTGTCGTCGCCAGGGTAGACAGACGACTCCCGCCCGTGTTTTCAACATGCATTGGCTGTTTTTACTGTCAAAAAGTTTGCCCATACAGCGCTATCGAGCAGGAAGATATCAAGGCACGTGACGGCAGTGTGATAAAGACCGTTGCCAGGGTAAATGAGGGACTCTGCCAGGGATGCGGTTTGTGTGCGGCAACGTGCAGGTCTAAGAGTATAGAGTTAGATGGCTTTAACGACGAACAAATATATGCAGAGATTAATGCCGTAGAATTTAATTAACTATTTTTCAATCCCCCTCTTTCCCCCTTTAAAAAAGGGGGACTATGGGGGATTTAATTAATTATAGTGGAATTTTCAGTTGTAACTCAAACCTCAAGGTATGAGTTACATTTCGTGATTCTAAACCTTAGTTTCGTGCTGATAGTGGATGTAACTCATTGCTTCCTGTCCGAATAGGTATAGGCGGGCCTGCCCGAATAGGTACCCGTCCCCGCCAGAACAGCCTTGTCGGGCTGGCGAACGGCACCTGCCCGACTTCTTCGTTCAGGCGGGTTGCCGGGCGGGCAGGCGGGTAGCCTTGAGAGGTTTATTTTAAAAGCTCGAAAGGGCTGACTTATTAAAGCCCAGGGCATCGCCCTGGTGACAAATGATAAAAGAAACGTAAGCCCTGAAAGGGCGATCTAAAAAATTATGAAATATTAAATTGTTATGGGGTTGAATATGACGAGCGTTGTCTATGGGATTAAATTGTTAATTCGCCCCTTCAGGGCTAAATATCTTAACACCTCAACCCACCCAGGGTTTTACCCTGGGCTTTAATAAGTCAGCCCTTTGGGCTTTATATAATTACAATGTCAGAAAAAACCAAATTTGAACCCAGAATAGTCGCCTTCCTCTGTAACTGGTGCACCTATGCAGGCGCAGACCTTGCGGGTACAGGGAGAAAACAATACCAGGCAAATGTGCGCGTAATCAAACTTCCATGCACCGGAGGTATAGATCCGCTATTTCTCATAAAGGCATTTGAACGGGGAGCCGATGGGATTCTGGTCTCAGGATGTCATCCAGGAGACTGCCACTACAATTCGGGCAATTACCACGCCAGGCGCAGGTGGAACGTCTTCCGGCCACTTCTTGAGTTCTGTGGTATTAATCCTGAAAGAATACAATTCTCGTGGATTTCTGCCGCAGAAGGCGGAAAATGGGTAGAAACAATAAACGGCGTAGTCAATGCCGTCAGAGCGTTGGGGCCATTTGAAGGGTACAAAAAGATTAATGCAATTGGCCCGGATGCTCCCAGTGAGAGTTTTGTAACAAACTGAACTCGATACTATTTGTAAAGGATAAAAGGCTAAAGCCTAAATTCCGGTGGAGTTAAGACTTTAGTCTTTTATTTATTAAAATGGAAAAGGGTGGATTCCCGCCTGCAGTCGGGCAGGAAGGACGAAGGACGAATCCACCAATAATGGATAATATATAAAGGTGGATTTGCTGTCGCTTAATCCACCCTACAGTGAAGGGAGCAGATTTAAATGATAGAGGCCCTTAGAAAAAAGGCGGAGGAACTCCTCAGAAGTAATACCGTAAACGTTATCTATGGATATGGTGAAGGCAGCACACCGGAAAGAACAAGGCCGGTATTCATTACTAAACCTGAGGACGTAAGCAAATTAACATGGAATAAGTATTGCGTCTATAACCTTACAACGTACCTCAAGAGACGGGAATCAAGAAAACTTGGAAAACCTGCAATTGTGGTAAAGGGATGTGACGCAAAAACTATTGTCGTTCTCATTAAGGAGAGTCAGATTAAACGCGAAGATGTCTACATCCTTGGTGTCACATGTAATGGTGTAGGCGAACCGATGGCGACAAAATGCAAGGCATGTGATGTCCACACTCCCAGGATATACGATGAATTAATTGGCGAAAAGATTGAAAATAAGGAAATCCCCTTTGAGGAAAGATACGCAGAACTGGAACAGTATGAAAAACTGTCGGAGAAGGAAAAGTGGGATTTCTGGCAGAAACAGTTTGCAAAATGCATCAAGTGCTATGCCTGCAGCAGTATCTGTCCTCTCTGTTTTTGTGATAGATGTATCGTGGACAAAAACCAGCCTCAATGGATAGACCCAAGCGCACATCCACGCGGTAATCTCTCATGGAACGTCACAAGGGCTTATCACTTAGCCGGCAGATGTATAAACTGTGAAGAGTGTCAAAGGGTATGTCCGGCAGACATTCCGCTTAATCTTCTGAATAAGAAACTGGCCAAGGAGACGGAGAAGAATTTTAAGTACCGGGCCGGTTACAATATAGACGATGAACTTGCAATGGCCACTTATAAAGAAGATGACAATCAGGATTTTTTCAAATAAGATTTCAGTACCTTTATAAAATATTTTGAACAATTTTGGCAAAAAAATGAGTAATTATTCACCGCAAAGCCGCAAAGAACGCAAAGTAGATCAAAAGTAATGAAAGAAGAAGATAGGTTGTCAAAAGAAATCATAGGTGCTGCAATTGAAGTGCATCGTCACCTTGGGCCAGGGTTGCCTGCCCGACTGCAGGCGGGTTAGAATCAGCTTACGAAGAGTGTCTTTGTAAGGAATTGGAAATTAGAGATATTGTGTTTGAGAGGCAAAAACTTCTTCCTGTGGTTTATAAAGGAATAAAATTAGACTGTGGATATAAACTGGATATAGTAGTTGAAGGCAAAGTAATTTTGGAATTAAAGTCTGCTAACAAGATTGAATCAATTCACGATGCACAACTTTTAACATACTTAAAGCTGTCAGATTTAAAATTAGGACTTTTGATTAATTTTAATGTTCCAATATTAAAAGAAGGGATTAAGAGAATAGTCAATAATCTTTGAAACTTTGCGTACTTGGCGTCTTTGCGGTGAACTATTTCTTTTCCAACTTGTTCTGGTTAGGTATTCTATTGTGGAAAAAATTTTAAAGAAAGAAAAATTTAATTCTTTAATAACGGGCTTGAAGGATCAGGGTTATAAAACTATTGCTCCAAAAAAGGACAATAACCTTATCATGCTTGACGAGGTACAGAGTGCGGATGAGATTCACCTTGATCACGTCCAAACCAACAATTCTATAAAGGAATTTTTTCTTCCAAAGACGGAAAAGATATTATCCTATAGAATGGAGAAAAATAAGGTTAGTATCGAAGAGCCTGAAGGGTTTGCCGTCAAAACCGTTATCTTTGGTTCAAGACCCTGCGATGCTGCAAGCTTACCTGTCATGGATAAGGTCTTCAACTGGGACTGCACCGATAAATTCTGGATTCAGAGGAGGGAAGCGAGTGCCATAGTAACTATTGCATGTGATAAATGCGATAATTATTGCTTTTGTACTTCAGTAGGGTTGGCTCCCGATTCAAAGGAGGGCAGTGACGTATTATTAACCAGGATTTCAGATGACGAATATCTGGCTGAAACAGTAACAGAAAAAGGTGAAAAACTGGTGGAAAGTTTAGGAACAGTTTTTACACCTGCTGACAATCCCGGTACTGAAACCCTCAATAGACAGGTGGCAACGGTCGAAAAGAAGTTTGAGATTGAAAAGGTTAAACCGTGGCTCGATGAAAATTTTGTGCATAAAGTATGGGCTGAATTCTCTACGAAATGTATAGGCTGCGGGGCATGTACATTTGTATGCCCTACATGCCATTGCTTTGATATTGTTGACGAGTGTACGATGTCAAAAGGGGACAGGGTAAAGAATTGGGACGGATGTCAGTTCAAGATGTTTACACTGCATACGTCCGGACACAACCCAAGGTCTACCCAAGACCAGCGGTGGCGCCAGAGGATTATGCATAAATTCAAGTATTACGTAGAAAAGTTTGACAGTATTCTCTGTGTAGGCTGTGGAAGGTGTTCGAGAGTTTGCCCCGCAGATATGAATATCTCTGAAATGCTGGAAATAATCGCAACCGAAAACAGTCAAACGGGAGATAAGGAATAAATATGGAAAACATATACAGACCATATCTTATGAATATCAGTGATATGATAGATGAGGCTCCGGGTGTAAAAACATTCAAACTTAATTTCTTAAACGAAGACGAAGGTAAGAACTTTCAATTTAAGGCAGGACAATTTGCACTCTATTCTGTGTTTGGTTATGGTGAATCTACCTTTTGCATTGCTTCATCACCCACAAGGAAGGACTACATCGAATGTACCTTCAGACAGGCTGGCAGGGTGACCAATGCATTAAGAGAACTCAACGTAGGTGATACTATAGGATTCAGAGGCCCATATGGAAATGTATTTCCCATAGAAGAATGGGAAGGCAAGAACCTTGTGTTTATTGCAGGAGGTATCGCATTGCCGCCATTAAGATGTGTTATCTGGAACTGTTTAGACCTGCGGGACAAGTACAAAAATGTAACCATCGTCTACGGAGCCAAAACCGTTGCAGACCTGGTGTATAAGCATGAACTCAAGGAATGGAATGCAAGAGAAGATGTTAACCTGGTAACTACAGTTGACCCCGGAGGAGAAACGTCTGATTGGACCGGCAAGGTGGGCTTTGTCCCAACCGTTGTAGAACAAACAGCCCCAAGTAGCGACAATACAATCGCTATAGTATGCGGGCCTCCCATAATGATAAAGTTTACATTACCCGTGTTGGAGAAACTCGGTTTTAAACAGGA
>CAKKPF010000202.1:0-1880 GCA_919901575.1 Candidatus Brocadiaceae bacterium | reverse complement strand
GGATACAGAGTAGGTACCCTCAAATACAACATCAGAAAGTTTGAGATTGACCACGAAGGTAAAGATTCATACAAGTATTTCCACTCAGGAGCTGATTCCGTAGCCCTCTCATCAAAAGATAAGGTTGCCGTCATAAAGCGGGTGACAAACCCGCCTAAGATAAGTGAAATTATAGAAAAGTATCTTAATGATGTAAATGTTGTGCTGGTCGAAGGATACAGGGAAGGAGATTATCCCGGAATCAAGATAATAGACTCAAAGGAAACAAAAACAGCTAAAAAGATTACAGATAACGAATTATTACTTATAAAGGAAAACCTGAAAACGAAGCGCTTTTCAGCAAAAGACACAAATAAAGCCCTTGATTTTATAGAAAATATTATCAAGTGTAAAAATCTTTAGCAGTAATAACATCCTTAAAACGACTATCCGTAAGCGCCCGCTTCTCAAATCCAATTGTCTTATTAATAAATAAGTTAGCCTCTTCAAGCCATTTAAGCTTTTGCGCTGCGGACATATCTTTACATTCTTCGATTTTTTCCCTGGAAAAGGTATAAACTATTTCTGTAGTTTTACTATTCTTCACGTTTCAAAATTTCCTCTAATGCGTTAATATCAGCAATATCCTGCGGCCTTCCGGATATTCTCTTGAGTTCTATAAGATTCTTCCTGGAAACTATCGGAACATTGATATTTCCTGCCTTTATTATAACAACATCTTCCTTAATTTTATCATAACTTACCCGCCTGCCCCGCTCAGCGTGGCCTGCCTGCCCGTCAATTTTGTTCGGACGGGAAAGGCGTAGTCGGGCAGGTCACCGAAACAGATAAACCACCGCCAACCTTTAACCGTTTTGGGGTGAGGACCTGTCCGAATTGGCCAAGGCGGGCACGCCGAAACATCAACACGGACAAACGAGTTTGTCCATGCCACCTCGTCTATCGTCTGTTGTCTGCCCTCCGGCCTAAGCCTTCGTCTTACCGCTGCTCCACCCAATCCTGCCAACCCGGTTCCGATGAGGGCTATGGTTGAGGGTTCCGGGACAATGGCGCTTGCATCGACAATAAACAGCCCTCCATCGAGGTCGCTAAGCAGGACTCTGTCCAGGCCGAGGAGTGGGTACACTCCCCAGTTGCCGTCAAAACCGCTGACAGCTCCCGGAAATGTATCAAATGAACCAAGCAGAAAAGGATTAAGAGGATCACTGATATCGATAGCCTGAACTCCTGCCTGATACCACGATACAAACAATAAGTCATCGTTAAACAGAACCGGATTATGAGGAGAGAACGCATTGATTCCCAGGGTGGTACTATTAATTGTAGAAAGCAGATTTGGACTTAAGGGGTTAGAAATATCAAACAGCCTGATATCGCCATTGCTGATTTCACGAGCGCTAATCAAAAGATTTCCATCGCTGGTCACCCAGTTGCTATGCGAGTTGCTGCCGGAATTTACAGAACCAAGCAAAGCGGGCGCAGTTGTGCCGATATTAGAGATATCATAAATATCCGTCTTTCCCCCAAACCCCGATGTATACATCCTGTTATTTACCACCGTAATATCATGGATGAACGATGGATCCGTTGTTACAATATCCCGCACAAATGCCGGGCTGCCGGGATTGCTGACATCGAAAACCTTCACCGTGGGTGTTCTTGAATCGGCCTCATATAAAAAGCCTCCATCAATAAAGACATTATGAATACTGTTATACCCACCTTGTGATGACGTAATCTGAGAGAGAAGTGACGGCGTTGTTGGATCAGACAGATTAACGATGTGCATACCGCCGCCATTGTCGCTGGCAAAATAACCAATACCATTGTTGACCTTTATGTCTTTAGAGTAAACATCTAAAATCTTCTGGCTGCCATGC
>CAKKPF010000201.1 GCA_919901575.1 Candidatus Brocadiaceae bacterium | reverse complement strand
AATTTTATTTGTTTGTTCATGCGGAGTTCTTTACAATAAATATTTGTCCAATTCTTGAATGGCTTTTACCATAATCCTCTCTCACAAATATAAAAGAAACGGTGACTTTTTTATACATTGTGCGATATCAAAGAGGGGGAAATATGTAATTCTGAAAGTATTATATTCTACAGTATGTAGAATTTGCAAGTAAAATTTATGCTGATTGATTAATTCGGCAAATGCCATCCTCTCATTTGGGGGTAATGTCAATTCTATAATTTTTAACTTTATATTTGTGTTAATAAAGACTTTAACATGTTACTCTAGATGTTAACAAAATATTCGGCCTTCTTCTAATTTTATATTTACACAAAATCTTTTTGTGAGTTTACATAATCTGAAATCTCGTTTGACAGCTCAATTAATGCTTCTATCTCCAATTCTTCTCCCCTGCTCTCAGGCCTTATACCCACACGCTCTAAAATAGTCACTAAATCCTGACGTGTTTCCCCGCCTGCCCGCCCGGCTTCGCCGTTCGGACGGGTACCTATTCGGGCAGGGTTCTTCTTTATTCCATGACTTGCACAAAGCGACAACAGGCTGTTCGAAAGGGTCTTTCTTCTTGAGGAATATATTGACCTGATAACGTCCTGAAAACCCAGATAGTCACGTATCCTGCCGGCATATCTGTGGCGATTGACCGTCATCTTGACGATTGCGGAATCTACGAGCGGGACAGGCCAGAATACGTCGGGCGGCAGCTTCTTTAATACTTTCACATCGGCGAAAAGCTTTGTCATAATAGACAGTACACCATAATTCCTGGTGCCCGGATGTGCTACCATCCTGTTTGTTGTATCCCTCTGCAGTGTCAATACCATTGTCTTAATGGGCAATACTTCCTGTAATAAGTCAATAATAACCGGTGTGCTGATATAATATGGCAAATTAGATATTACTTTGATGCACAAATCACCTGTAGCGCTGGCGGCGGTGTGAACGTAATCAGATATGGCCTCAACTATTTCCGGCTGGATATGGTGTTTTGATTTCAGGATATCCCTGTTAATTAAAGTAACATTGTTAAAATCCTTTAAAGTCTCAGTCAGGATTTCAAACAGCTTACGGTCCAACTCTACAGCGAAAACATGCCCCGCTTTCTCAGCAATCAACCTTGTTAATGAACCTGTCCCTGCACCTATTTCAAGTACTACGTCATTACGACTCAGCTCAGCAGTCTTAGCAATAAACTGCAATAAATTCTGATCTATTAAAAAGTTTTGCCCCCACTGCTTCTTAATACGAATGCCTCGTTCTTCAAAAAGCAACTTAAGCATTGATTTTGTGTGAGGACTATTTAACGAAACTATGTCTTCGAATAACATGCTTGAAGCACCTCACATTAAAGAAGTAGCCGCAGGCTTCCTGCCAGACTTCGTCATTCAGGCGGGTAGCCTGTGTTTATATAACCTGATAGGTAAAGTCAAGAATCTTTAAAAATACGCAACCTAAAGGTTGCGGCTACAACAAAATACAAAGGTCAATCAATCTTAATAAACATAGACCTGGCTGCGCCACAGACATGACATTTATCAGGAGCGTTGTTTTCTACTGTGTTTCCACAGACCTGACAGACATAGTAATCTACTGACTCGTTATTGCCCAGATTGTCCAATGCCTTTTGGTAAAGGCTTGCATGGATACTCTCTACATTGTTGGCAAAATCAAAACTACGCACGGCCTTGCTTTCCCCTTCCTTTTCTGCCTCCATAATCATTTCGGGATACATCTTCGTATACTCGTGCGTCTCTCCCTCTATGGCTTCCTTGATGTTTTCTTTCGTACTATTGATACCGCCCATTACCTTTAGATGGTTGTGTGCATGTACAGTCTCTGCCGCAGCCGCTGCACGAAAAAGCTTTGCTACTTGATCAAAGCCCTCAGCCTCAGCCTTTTTGGCAAAGGCGAGATATTTTCTATTTGCCTGTGATTCACCGGCAAAGGCATCCTTTAAATTATCCATCGTTGACATATTTTTATCCTTTTTTTATTGAATCTTTCCAACTTAATAAATTAGGCTGCCTTCGGTAGCGACTTTTTACGCCACTATGGAGTGCATTGACCGTGTCAATGCTGTCATGTCATTCCTGAGGGCAGGCAGACTCGCTGTGGCGAGCCACAGGTCGTGCCTGTCTCCTGAGGCG
>CAKKPF010000200.1 GCA_919901575.1 Candidatus Brocadiaceae bacterium | reverse complement strand
ATAATATGCATGCATCTAAGAAAGAAGACATAGTCATCGGCGGTGTTTCCATTTCACCTGGAAAACGTAAACGGATAGGGATTGAAGTCGCAAAACTCTATGATTATACGGAAATGACTATTCCTGTAGAAGTCGTGCGCGGGGAAAAGGATGGCCCGGTCTTGTTTGTATCAGCTGCCATTCATGGTGATGAAATTAATGGGACAGAAGCGATCAAACGCTTATTGGCGCGAAAAACCATGCTTTCAGGTATCAGGGGAACATTAATTGCGGCGCCCGTAATAAACGTTTTCGGTTTTAACCAGAAGGTACGATACTTGCCGGACCGGCGAGATTTAAACCGCTGTTTTCCAGGATCCAGGCTCGGTTCTCTTGGAGGACAGGTTGCTCACATTTTTATGAAGGAAATCGTGGAAAAATGCACCCATGGCATTGATTTGCATACGGGTCCTATCCATCGTACCAATCTACTGCAAATCCGCGCCTCTACAGATGACCCGGAGACTGAGCGCCTCGCCCTTGCTTTTGGTGTGCCCGTTGTCCTGAATTCTAACTTGCGTGACGGATCGTTGAGGCAAGCTGCGGCAGAAAGAGACATCCGGATGTTACTCTTTGAAGGCGGTGAAGCGCTGCGCTATGAAGAAAAGGTTATTCGTTCAGCAATGCGGGGGATTATCTCGATTATGAATGCCATTGGCATGATTGACCAGGAGAAAATTAACTTCATACAACGTAAAAAAGAAGTGTTTGTCGCCAGATCCAGTCATTGGGTACGCGCACCGCACAGCGGAAGCCTTCGAATCAGGAAATGGTTAGGCTCCAGGGTTAAAAAAGATGAAGTACTTGGTGTCATCTCCGACACGTTTGGACTGGGTAAGATAAAAGTAAGAGCAAGAGAAACCGGAATTGTCATAGGGATAAATAATTTACCTCTCGTCAACAGCGGTGACGCCCTATTCCATATTGCCACCTTTGAAAACTCTAAGGCTGTCGAAGAACGAGTAGGATTTTTTGATGAAACGTTAGAAGTAAACATATAGAAAGTATGTGGAAAGAGTTGAGAAAAGCAAACCAACTTTACAGATTACGACACCACAAATGGAAGGTAAATAGATACAACAGGAAACCAATCAGATGACAGTAAAAAAGAGGACAAATGGGCAAAATCTGAATCTGAACAAGGTAGTAGTAGGCTGGAGAGAGTGGGCAAATCTTCCGGAACTTTGTATTCCTGCCATAAAGGTGAAAATTGATACCGGTGCAAAAACTTCTGCACTGCACGCGTTTGATGTAAAAGTATTTCGTAAACTCGGAAAACGTTACGTCTGCTTCAATATCCATCCATTACAAAACAACAACAGCATCAGCAGGCGCTGCATAGCTGAAGTGGCAGGCGAGCGGATGATAAAGAGCTCGAATGGCCAAGAAGAAAGCCGCTATGTTATTCGCAGTGCTATTCAAATTGGCAGCTTACGTCAAAACATTTATATTACTCTTAGCAATCGAGATTTTATGAGTTACCACATGTTACTAGGACGCGAAGCAATGCGTTTGCTCATCGTAGATCCCGCAATGTCGTTTTGTCAGGGAAAGCTCACAAAGAAAGATTCACTTGCCGTTTACAATGCAGTCTTGAAACCAAAACAAAAGAGGAAAAATAATATAGATATGTCTGAACCCCTCCCCGTTGTCTAGACAAAAATATTAACTTTTTTAGATGGACTTAT
>CAKKPF010000199.1 GCA_919901575.1 Candidatus Brocadiaceae bacterium | reverse complement strand
ATAAGTCCATCTAAAAAAGTTAATATTTTTGTCTAGACAACGGGGAGGGGTTCAGTCCTCAAACTTCCCTTGATCTCTTGTGCTCATGAAATCGTCTGAAAATTCGTTTAGAGATTCTTCCAGTAATGACCATGTAGAGTCCTTGGGTAATAGTAAAGCTCCATCCCCAAAATGTTTGATGTAAACAGATTTTCCCTTGAATCTAAACTCCTTTGGTAATCGAATCGCTTGGCTTTGTCCATTTTTAAAAATTTTTGCTTCTTTTATTTTCATGGTCATACAATATATACCGTTAGTATATATGTCAATGTTATTTTAGCTATAAAGAAATCATGTGTATACCGACAGTCCTGTAAAACATTATACAGGAAATGAAACAGTAACCGTTGTGCCTTTGCCTAATTCGCTATTAACGTCAATGTTGCCGCCATGTCGTTTGACCAGGTTCTTAACTATTGTAAGACCCAGCCCAGTTCCGTCAAGTTCTACAGCCTTTGCGTTACTCGCCCTGTAGAATTCATCAAATATTTTGTTAACGTCGTCTTTGTGGATGCCAATCCCTGTGTCGGATACTTCTATCATGATTTTATCGTCAGTCGAATAATTATTTATTGTTATTGCACCGTCCTTTTGAGTGTATTTTACTGCATTATCAATCAGGTTTGTCAGTATAATGTCAAGATCATCAGGTATTATATTGAGACAAACCGGTTGTTCTGTTGTATTAACCGTAAGCTTTATATTCTTTGCCTTTACTTTTTCCTGCATTAGATGAAGCGTACGTTTAACGGCTTCATTTATATCTACCGATTTACTATCGTGCTCTCTCGGCTTTCCTATTTTACCTGTAACCAGATCAAGCAGGTCTTTAACGAGTGTTAAAAGAAAGCCGGTCCTTTTTTCAGACCTTATGATTAATTCTTTTGCCTTCTCTGAGATTTCTCCAGCGTAGCCTTCTTCGATTGATTTTAAGAGACTTTGTATTGCGCTTAAGGGCGCCCTGAGTTCGTGCGTAACCTTGTATGTAAATTCACTCTTTTCCCTGTCCTTTTTTTCCAGTGCTTGATATGCGTCAGTGATAGTATCCTTGAGAATAACTATTTCTTTTTCTCTCTTCCTGATTTGATTAGCAATACTGGTGGCTAAATAAGCCGAGACGTATAAAGAAGTGATGCAGAAGAAAAGAGTAGACAGTAGATAAAGGCTGTTATCATAAATTAAATTTGGAAATAGTTCTTTAATCTGAACATGAGGGATGATGTTGACGTATTCGAGAATTGACAGGCTGATAATTAACAACACTGCGAAAGACGTCTGGAGGTAACAGGCCTTTCTTGATAAAAGGATTGCTGCAATAATCACGTGAAATATGAAGTAGAAGATTACGGGACTTTCAATGCCACCCGTGTAATGTACAAGAAGGACAAGGGCTATCCAGTCTGTGAAAATCTGCAAGTTGGCAAATCGTTGATGTGATTTTATATACTGGCTGTAAGATATACATTTTATGTAATGGTGACGAGTTATACAAACGAAGTTAAATAACAAGATACAGGTGGCAATAATTAATATTGGTATAAGAGGCAGACCAATATTCAGGATAAAGTAGGCTATTAAAGAAGTGGTACATATTCCCGCTACAGTGATCCAGCGAAGGGTTATAAACCAAAAAACCCTCTCTATGAGTTCCTCTTCTACTAAGTATCTTTCCTGTGTATGAGTATTATATGGCATGGGTATTAAATAATTAATCCCCCTTACGTCCCCCTTTGTTAAAGGGGGATTTGTGATAAAATTATTCTTTATTTACCACAAGTTCTGCAACCTTTTTCAACAGGTCTTTTGGCTGGATGGGCTTCTCGATAAAATCATTAACCGGCAGAAAGGCTTCATCCTTTTCCGGTGAAAAGCTCATACTCTTTTTCTGTGATATAGCCGTGATCATCAGGATAGGAATTTTTCTGCAATTCTTGTATTCAGAATCCTGGTTTTCACTCCTTAGTTCATAAGCAACATGAAACCCTTCCGTATCTGTTTCCATCATTACATCGAGTATTATCAAATCCGGAATTTCCTCTCTTGCTTTTTGTAGTCCTTCCTTTCCGCAATTTGCAGAGATTACCTCATAGTCGTTTGCTTCAAGAGGCATCCTCATCGCTTCAACAATATCAGGGTCATCGTCAATGATTAATATTTTTGGGTTTGCCATATAAATTAGCTCCTTTCTCTCGCTAATTTATGAACACTACAAACTTCTTCAATTCTACTAAGTACAGTATTAATTATATCTGGCATTGCATCTCTTAACTCTTTAGAAGGTGTAGTACCGTAATTTATTGTCTTCGGCTGAATACCCACAATTTCTATTTCAGGATGATTGCCGAGCAGCTCCGCCATTTTAATTACTTCCAGGAGATCGGTGTCATGCAGTGAATATTTCTTCCTGGGGTAAATTGAGCGGACGTCTTCAGGTTTAAAAGTGGTAATTGTGCCCGGTGCTTTTCCGGTTTCTACCGCGTCAATAAGTATTATTCTCTTTGTTCCATGCATAAGGTCGATTAATTTAAATCCTCCTGTACCGCCATCATAAACTTCAAAATTATGTGGGAGTTTGTATTTTTCAAGCTCATTTATTACGTGTATGCCTATTCCTTCATCCATCAGTAACAAATTACCAATCCCGATAATTACTACTTTGCTGTTTTCATTCATTTACGAATTCCACCTTCATCAGATGTGTAGCGCATGATATACAGGGATCATAAGCCCTTACAAGCATTTCTATATCTAGAATTATGTCATCCTTCTGTTTATTTAATATTTTTGGTACAAGAGACTTTAAGTCATTTTCTATGTTTGCAAGGTTTTGACCGGTAGGAATGACATAATTACCGTATGTAATCTTACCATTTTCGTCCAATTTGTGCTCATGGTATAATGTGCCTCTCGGGGCTTCTGTGGCGCCCACGCCTCTTCCCGCTTTAGGAGTCAATTCGGCCTTTTCGTCTTGTAGACCGTTTGAGAGGAGATCATCAATCAAGCTGATACTGTCTTCGAAGCAATGCACTGTTTCAACTACCTGCGCAATGTTGTTCATATACGGGTTGTAACAGGGATGTTTCAGCCCCATTTCCTCTGCAACCTCTTTAGCCCTTGGGTGCAGATGCTCGTAGTTATTGTTAAACCTTGCAAGCGCCCCGACCATATAGGAATCTCTATTTGCTTTTGCGTGTTTTGCTGTAGCATGCCTGACCATAAATTCCTTTACCTTGTCAAGGTAGTCTGCGGGCTTTGTCTCGCCGTTGTCACTCGATTTGATATTGCCGTCGTAAAGGGCGTATTCATCGGGACACGTAAGGGAGACGTATTCTGTCTCTCTCTCAAATTCCGGGGTCTTTAAATTTCTGAAGAATTCTACAGTTTTCTCAATCTCAGGTCTTGCTTTTATTATTTTCTCTTTGAAAGCG
>CAKKPF010000198.1 GCA_919901575.1 Candidatus Brocadiaceae bacterium | reverse complement strand
AGGTACATCCTCCCCCTGTTTTAAATACTCCTGCAGTACCAGGGTCCTTCATTTCCAACTTAACCTCATCTGCATCTACGTTTTTAAGGAAGTCCAGTACGTACTCAGGATTCAACCCTATCTCTAACTCATCTCCCGTATATTCTACTGGAATAACGATTTTTGATTCGCCTACATCTGGCGATACACATCTTATTTCAAGCGTTTTGCCGGTAAACTTGAACTTCAACAGTTTATACTCATCCGTCGTCATAATAGATCCCCTGCGAACGGCCGAGGCAAACTCGTGTTTGTCTAAAATAACCCGCTTGTCGAGATTGGATGGGATTACCTCCTCATACTTTGGATATTGCCCTTCCAACAGTTGTGAACACATTGTTGAATTTTTTGTTTTTACAAGTATACGCTTTTCTTCTACCCTCAGCTTTACAATGTCATCATGTTCACCAACTATTTTTTGTATCTGCGAAACGCCCTTTATAGGTATTATGCAATTTCTCGTGATGCCATTTGGATTACTAATTTTTTTCTTCACCTCTGCAAGCCGTCTTCCATCATTTGCAACCATTTTTATATGATTCTCGCATATATCCAGAAACACGCCATTGGTGCCATATTTTGTCTTATCTCCTAATATGATGAAGGCTGTTTTTTTTATCATATCTGCCAGGATATTTTTGTCTATTTCTATATATTCGTCATCTATAAATTGTGGTATTGTTGGAAATTCCTCAGGATCTGTACATAAAATCTTAAAATAACTGTTCTTCCCTGTTATTATACATTTCTTGTCTTCTTCCGTTATTTCTATACTGTCTTCTGCCCATTCTTTAACTATCGAAGCAATTTTGTTTTCCGGTCCTACCATTTGACCAGGCTCCAAAATTTCAACCGAATCTATCAGATAGCTAACGCTTACTTCAAGATCAGTAGTGGAAAGCTCCAGAGTATTATTATTTGCTACAATCTTGACGTTTTGCAACATCGGATTTATATTGGAACCGGACACAACATTTTCAACTATATGAAACCCTTTTTTTATCGTATCTTTATTACATTTGATTTTCATGTTGTCACTTTCTCTTATTTGGTTATCGAAGTTAAAGTTTGTTAAATGTAAAATGTATTTTGTTATATATATTATATTATATTTTACTTAAAAACATATTATACTTATTAGTATTATAATTTAATATTAAATTATAAATAGTTAAATTATTAATTATAACATTTTATAAACAAATGAGTTATAAATGTTATGTATAATTGAATTAAAGGTATATAGCCATAAGATTCATTGTCAGGTTCTTGTAAAAAAACTTTAGGTAAGTTATAAAATTGTAAGGGTTTTAATGTTTGTCAAAATTATTCGTAATAACGAGAAATACAACTACAATTTATGAACAGGTAATTATTACTTTTGCTTCTTTGTAAGCACCGTTTCTAACTTTCTTAGTGTAGCTGATATGTTTTGGTCTTGTTTTTTGAGTTTTCTTATTTTTTCATCAGCATGCATGACTGTTGTATGATCACGACCACCCATGTAGCCGCCTATTTCCTCTAGTGATAAGTTAGTAAGCTTTCTGGCAAGATACATTGCAACTTGTCTGGGCAGTGTAATAGATTTGAATTTTCTTTTGGAGTGGAGCTGAGAAAGCTGTACTCCGAAGTGTTTTGTAACTGTATTAAGTATTTCTTCAATACCTATATAGTTTTTTTGTTTTGTGAATCCTCTGATTACCTGCTTAACAAAGTTCAAGTCAATTTTGTTTTCGCTTATTGCCGCATATCTGTTAATATTTGTGAGGGCGCCCTCAATTTCTCTAATGCTGGATGTCGCGTGTTCTGCCAAATAACGCGCCACATCATAAGAAATGTCCATATTTAATAATGATGTCTTCCTCTGGATTATGGCAACGCTGGTTTCAAAACCAGGAGGATCTATTCTGGTAATCAGCCCCCATCTGAATCTTGAGATAAGGCGTTCTTCTATCGTTGGTATTTCCTCAGGCGGGCAATCGCTGGATAGAACTATTTGCTTTTGACAAGTATAAAGGGCGTTGAAGGTGTGAAAAAATTCTTCTCTAGTGCTCTGTGAGTTTGCCAGAAAATGCACATCATCTATTAACAGAACGTCGATTTGCCTGTATTTATTTCTAAAACTGTCCCAATCGCCGGTTTTTATGGTAGAGATGTAATGATTAACAAAGCTTTCACACGGCAGATATAAAGCATTGTGTCCGCCGGAACGTTGTTGTAGTTGCAAAAATATGGCCTGAAGTAAGTGTGTTTTTCCTAAACCGACTGACCCATGGATGAATAATGGATTGTAGGTGGCGCCAGGCGATTCAGCTACTGCAAGTGCTGCAGCATGTGCCAGGCGGTTACAAGGTCCTACCAAAAAATTATCAAAACTATAATTCTTATTTATATAACCAGGGTTATTCTCATTTGACGGGTGCGAACCACGTTGAATTGAAGTTGCAGGTTCTTGAAAACCTTTACTATCAACAACAAACCGGATTTTACAGTTGGTATTTGTTACTTCACTTAATGCTGTGGAAATAACTTCCATGTAGTTGTTTTCTAACCACTCCATACAGAAGGAATTTGGGACGTTTATGTAAACTTCTTTTGCATTGAATTTAATTAACCTTAGATTTACAAACCATGTTGTGAATTGTTGAAGAGAAACCTTTTCTTTAATTTTCTCTTGAAAGAGAATCCATGTTTGTTTCTCGTTGGCAGACAATTGTTGGTTCATGGGGCGCAATGAATGTTTTTTGTAATACCTTAGTTTAGAAAATCAGCCAGAACGTCTATTTTTAGACTGGAGAGCTTACCCGCCTGTACCTATTCGGGCAGGTTAACGTCAAATTCGCAAATATTTTCTTCGATAAGTACTGGAAGGCAAAGCCTGTTTTTGTATTTCGCTTTGAAAAAACTTTGAGTGATTATACAGGTGTCCTTTTTAAAAATCAAGCCGTATCTGAACCATTATATTGTAATTATTAAGATACATTATATGAATAGCAAATTTTTTTAATGCTTGAACAATGTTCAGATAAATAGTAATATTGGATTATCCACTTTGCTGAAACGTAAAATAAGTTCCGGAGCGATTTCTAACCGATATATAGTGCGTAAACAACAACATTATATAGGAGACAAGGACTATATTATGATTACGGTCAAACAACTCTTGAAGGACAAAACTGGCGGCGTCCTGACCATTTCACAACAGGATACTATATATACAACGCGTTGGAAGTAATGGCTGAAAAAAACCTCGGTGCGTTGGTGCTATTTACGGAAAAACGCACACGCCATGTGCCCGTAATAGACATTTTGTCAAATACCTTATGATACGGACGCAAAATTGTGAATTGACTATGGTTTTCTATCTTCCATGTTTGGTTATACTTAGGAAACCTAAGCAACCGATTCAACACTTTCTATGATTTTGGTATCATGATTGCGCTATTCCTTGCGATTCAACCAGGACTATATTTTGTTTTAAGCTATCTATTTTATAAGATCTTCATGAGGAGAATACAGCCATGTCGTTATTAAGCAAGATCAGCAATCAAATAAAAGGTTTGCCCAGGGCGCCACAGCCGGCAATACCTGCGAGAGAGGTGTTGGTTACTTTCATAGGTACGATAGCGGGCATAGGAATTTCAGCAGTGCTTGCCTTTTCCTGGAACTGTCCTATGTTGTTAGCGCCTTTTGGTGCGCAAGCCGTATTGATGTATGGCGCTTATAAGGCTCCGATGGCGCAACCGAGGAACGTCTTGTTAGGGCAATTCCTTGGTGCATTAATGGGCGTAGCCGTGTATGACTTTTTTGGTACAACATGGTGGTCTATTGC
>CAKKPF010000197.1 GCA_919901575.1 Candidatus Brocadiaceae bacterium | reverse complement strand
GTGGTGTAATTTAGCTATAGTCTATCAAATGAACAAAGATTACAAGGGAGCTAAAGATGCTTGCATGAAGGCCTTAAATATTCAGCCGGATGGCACCGTTTCAAATTTGTGTATGGTAAATTTATATCTGGCCAAAGGTGAGCTTGAAAATGCAGGGCGGCATCTGAAAGGTATGATAAAGTTGAATGACGCACAAAAACGCATATACCTGGATTTGGTGGAGTTATGTAACCTGGATAAGGAATTGGCAGATAAAATTCCATATCACTTAGCCCGCGCCTTGGCATATACCAATAATAGATGGTTCAACCGTATTGTAAGAGAATACGACAAAATAACAAAAATAGCCCCTGCCAATACGATTGCATACGAAGCACAGATAGACCCTCTTATGTTCATGGGAGAAAAAGATAAGGCAATAGATATCTGTAAGAAAATTATAGAATTAGAGCCGGAGCTTCTGGATTCGTACAACAAACTTGCAGGCATATACTATCGCAACGGGGAATTAGGTGAAGCATTGACACAGTATAGAAAAATCATAAGTATTGACCAGAATAACGTTGCCGCATTCCTTAACATGGGTGTAATACTGGAGTCTAAGGGTATGCTTGAGGAGTCAATCAACGCCTATAGAAAGGTAATTGAGCTAAGCCCGGCTTCTCCGGTGGCTTACAATAACCTTGCATGGTTATTTGCATCAAAGATGCAGGACAAAATGGGTGAAGCATTAAAATTGGCTGAAAAAGCAAATGAACTTGCTCCAAACAATCCTGCCGTAGTAGATACACTTGGATGGATTTATTATATGGGCGGTATGTATGACAAGGCTGTTTCAGCGCTAAGAGCTGCCGCGCGGGGCGCGACATGGAATCCTACTATACGTTACCATCTTGGAATGGCATATTACAAAAAGGGACTTGAGAGAGAAGCCATAACAGAGATGGAACGCGCTCTTAAAATTAGCAGCACGTTTCCTGAGGCAGAGGATGCAAAGGAATTAATAGAAAAAATAATAATAAACAGAATAAAAGGTACAGGGTAGAAGGTGAGTATGCTTCAATTGAGTTGTTGTGGATAATGACATCCACTCTTCAGGACTAAATAAGTTTATGCATAGCGAATAACCAGCAAAGAAGGAGAATTTAATGAAATATGGTTCGACATCCATAGGATTGATTATTCGCTTTTTAAGGAAGGGATACTGGCAATTAAGGCCATTAGTTGATTACGGCATATCAAGCATTGGTTTATTGATTAACTTGCCGGTATTGATTGTAATTGGAATGGTAATCAAGATAACCTCGTCCGGGCCG
>CAKKPF010000196.1 GCA_919901575.1 Candidatus Brocadiaceae bacterium | reverse complement strand
ATCTTCGTTTATTATATATGTAAGTATATTTCACTGATGAAACGATCGGGGACACGATTCGTTTAATTAATCACAATTTGTGATCCTTTAAAGTTTAAATCCATAAAAAACGTTAATTAGAAGGAGGAAAATAAGTTATGCCGCTATACGAATATAAATGTGGAAAATGTGAAAAAAGTTTTGAAATACTGCAAAGGAATAACGAAAAGGTGGTCTGTCCACATTGCGGCGGCAAATCATTAGAAAAACTCTTTTCAGTATTTGCAAGTAGTTCATCATCCGAATCAACTGCAGGTGGAGGCGGCATGCCCTCATCGATGCCTGGCTCTTGCGGCACAAGTTGTTGCGGAATGAAAGGCCACTGATTTAAATTTCAGCCCTGTATTAACCAGGGACAAAAGATTAAACGAAAGGAGAAAAATATGACTGCTGAGACAAAAAAGACCTCTACTACGAAAATATATACCTGTAAAACATGCGGAAGTGTTACTACACATAAAGGTCATTTGTGTGCTCCGGTTCCACATGAAAAGACTGTTTATTGCGATTACTGCGGAGCAGTAGAATCTGACACAAGACACGTATGTGCCCCTAAGGTTCTCAAGCTTAAATACTATTGTGGAAATTGCGGCAGGGTTGCAGTGAGCAAGAGTAATGTGTGTGTGCCAAGAGCAATACCACAGAAAAAGGCTAAAGCCAAACCAAAGCCGAAGCCGTAAACAAAAACTGCCAGCAAGAAAACTACAAAAAAGAAAAAAAAGTAATCAGTAACATTGCTTCCGGATATTTTGCTGTCAAATCAATAAAACAGCCTTTTCCCGTTATCAGAAAATAAGGTTAACTATATTCTCCAGAACGCTCTGTCATCAAATGACAAGAGATTGTTTTACCAGCAAGGTTAGTAATGAAATAATCCCTCTAATTATTTTCTCTTAATTGATGAAAATATTAGTCCCAACCTGTTTTAAGCATTTCGTTAAATTAATTGCGAAGTACATATTTAATACAATTCGATAAATTCTTATCGATAAGGAGGTATTAAATGCTGCAAAAATATATAAGATATTGCACTAAAAAGGTATTAGATGCAATAAACATTGGAACCATGGAACTGGTAAATATGAGGCAGAAAATATTTACAACGGAATTTGTACTTTTAGGATTATTGGTTCAGAACGATTCTTCTATTACAGAAATCATTGAACAACTTAAACTGGATACAGAAGGGATAAGGAAGCGCCTTATGGACGGGATTTTTGCATCTTTAGATAATCAAGCATCAAACATTCCATCGACAAGCAATATTCAATTAGTAATATCCAGTGAGGTTGAAAAAGTATTTGAGATTGCCTTGCAGGAATCAAAAAGGATGGAAGACAAATTCATCAGTACTGAAGCCCTTTTTATTGCGCTTTTTAATCCACAAGCAGGGAATACGGGCAAGATTATCAGGAAGGCAGGACTTGAATTAGAAAACGTTCGGACTGCCATTAAAGAAATTAGAGGTGGAAGGAAGGTTGCAAGTCAAGATGATGAAAGTAAACTGGATGTCTTAAAGGAATATACCGTCGATCTGTTAGAGCTTGCCAGGCAGGGAGAACTGGACCCTGTCATAGGCAGAGAAAAAGAGATAGAAAGGGTAATACAAATACTATCGCGACGCAAAAAGAACAATCCTGTTCTGATAGGCGAGGCAGGAGTAGGAAAGACCGTGATTGTGGAGGGCCTTGCACAACAAATAGTTGCGGCAGAGGTTCCTCAATCATTACTCCAAAAAAAGAAACAGATGGATGCCAATGGACACTGAGTGGGCG
>CAKKPF010000195.1 GCA_919901575.1 Candidatus Brocadiaceae bacterium | reverse complement strand
AAGGAATATCGGTTTTCATAATTGAATCAGTGACCTTGTTGAGATGGTTGAGACGAAAGATTAAATAAAAACTCATGGCCAGCATAAATAATGCAATGATAATATAACCAAAGACCATGCGTTTCCAAAGGCTGTTTTTTATCATAATGAGCAACCAGAATATGGATTAAACTAGCACATGAAAAATTAATTTAATTACAAAATTTGGCTAAATGAGAACATAAAATGCATGTAATGCTTTCTTAGTGCATGACATCTCTTTTCAGATTTGTAAAAAGGCGATTTGTATAATGGAGGCACATAAAAGATGTTGAGTAAAATATTACCTAATACATGGATTATTAGCAAGCAAAAATTGCCTGTAATAATTTATATATTGCGATGATATTAAGACTTATGCTATAGCAACATTCCAAATATTTTCTGACATGTGGGAAAAATAGTAACACTTTAGCTTTTTGAAAGAGATACCCGATACATTTCTTATATCACGGTAAGACGATACACATGCTGACCTGAAACACACCCCCGGCCCCTCTTTTTAGAGGGGAGAACGGAAGTCTCCTCTGCTCGGAATGGAGTCAATTCTTTACAGGCTGTCCGAGAATACAAAAGCAGAAAATTCTGGTGTTGATATCAAAGGGTTTATGACTAGCAAATCTGTTAAAACACCTATTCTCGGACAGCCTGTAAAGAATCGACCCTGCAAGATTCAGATTCAATCCTAAATATTAGATATAAAAACATGGAAATCAAGGATAAGTTTAGACTTGAGACTAATTTAACCGTATTTTATATTAACTTTCATAATATACGGATTTACAATTCTGTTCCTTACAAGACTGACAACTTAATAACAACACGCACCTTGAGTTGTGGACGAGTCATATAAATCTGTCAAACACTAGAATATGAAAGTAAGATGCAGAAATTTACTTGTTTTGTGAAAGAAGAGGATGGGCAATATGCTTCTCTGTGTTTAGAATTGGATGTAGCATCATGTGGCAATACTAAAAAGGGAGCGATTGGGGGGTCTGAGAAATGCCATAGCGGAATATCTTGAATTTATGGTTTCTGAAGGAAGAGAAGATGAAGTTTATAGGCCGGTTCCAATGAATGAGTTAAAGGATTACCTGTTCCCTGAGAATAATACAATCGAACAGTATTTAGAGACCATTTCGTTGGAATTTGAGTATGCCTAAAAATATATCAAGCGGTGATGTTGCCTGGATACTAAGCCAAATTGGAATTACTCTGAAAAGACGTGGCAAAGCCACGCTCAGCGGGGCAAAGCCTTATTCGTTAGGTTTTTACAACCCCTCTTAATCCCCCTTTTTTAAGGGGGAATATAAGCCGTGCTCTTTTATATATGTCTCGACACATTCAGGCACAAGGCCCTTGATTTCAATCCTATCTTTTAATCTTTTCCTAATTTCCGTAGATGAAATTCCAACAGGTTCGATTTCTATCCTCAATTTTTCTATGTCTAATATATTGTCGCAACCAATGAGTTCAGCAAGTCTGGGCGTTGCGTCAGTTGTGAATCCGGGCCTGTTTACGATAACAAAATGGCATAATTGGGAAAGCTTCTTTATGTTTTTCCATAATTCCAGCTCATTTAATGAATCAGCGCCTATAATCAGAAAGACCTCACAGTCTTCACCATAGTGATGCAGGATTTCCTGTACAGTATCTATAGTATAGGACTTGCCTTCACGCCTGATTTCCAGATCTGATATTTCAAACTTATCATTTTCATTAACGGCCGCTTTAACCATTTGATATCGATGAGTGGCATCCGCCAGGTTATTAACATATTTATGAGGAGGTATGTATGCGGGTATAAAAATGACCCTTGATAAAAGGTGGTGTTTGCAAACCTCTTCCGCCATAATTAAATGTCCGATGTGTATTGGATTGAAGGTGCCGCCGAGTATCCCAATTCTTGTCTTGCGTGATACATCGGAAGTAGTGTTTTTATTAATGCTCAAATTCAATTAACCTCTCTTCTACTTTTGGATAAAGCTTGTCAATTTCTTTCTGAATTTCTATCGTCTTTTTCAAGGCGGATACAATCTTACAGTAATGACGAACATCGTCGAGAGTCAGGCTTTTACCTTTCCTGTCTTTCAGCCATTTATCGCACACCTGATAACCACCAATTTGATATTCCCATACTTCTTTCTCCATCCCTTCAAAATATTGTTCTTTATTAATGAGAACTTTTTTCTCCTTCTCGTAATATTCCGGTTTCTCTACGATGCCGGTGCCATCGCCCTGGAATTTTGATACTGGATTACTTAATGACTTTGATTTTAACAGGTGTAAATCAGTAAGCTCTTTCCCCAGATCGGACACCTTTTGGAAAAGTTTGAAGTCTTTTGTAAACGGAATCCTCGGGAAATCTATCTTCAGAAATTCAGCATATTTTGCACGGTAGATATTTGAATAAAGCACTGCATAAATATAGAAAAATATCTGTTCAGGAATTGGTTCTTTCTTAAAGCTTATTGCAAGTTGTTCTAGCAGATCCTTGGATAGATTTGGTTTTTTTAAATTGTAATCTGCCTTTGGTTCGAAAAGCATCATAGTGCGGCTTGAAGAGCGTTTTTTAGGATTATTCCTTTCTGGGTAGAGGTAGAGGGGAAAGACATATGCACTTGCGTGTGCTGTTTCAAGTATGTGCAAATCCACAATTTGTTCTGAAACCAATGAGTGTTGTATTTTCCTCATACGAATTTGCCTGTTGACAATTAACCCCAAATTTTCATGTGTCATGTGTTGCATAACTTCCCTTCGTGAACGTTCTACAACATCATCGTGATAAAAGATCCATCGAATATCAAATGGCCTGTAGAGAATTTTTGTAACAGATTCTGCCCAATCTTTATCATCCATTATTTTCTCTCTTTTATCTTTTAATCTCCAATTGGATTTATCCTTTAAATTAAAACTCCTTCGAATGATTTCATCTGACACGGTTTTATTACGGAATTCCATAATACGCGCCTTCAGGAAATCCTTATTAAAGTCAATTACAAAATTATCCCGTGAGGTAACTATCCCAACACTATTAACCGGGAAAATGTCTGTTACCTTCAGGTACTTCTCATAAGTTTTTGATAGTTTTTCATCTCTTGGAATAAAGAAGTAAAATTCAGTTTTTGGCGATAACTTTTTCCACTTTGTTGTGTTTATATCGTTCTTCAGAAGCCAATCATATTTATTTTCTCGTAAACCCCATTTTTCATGGTGGTAAACTTTACATCTTTCTTTTACGTTTCGTTTTTTTATAAAGAGGGCAATGGCTACCCCCTGCTGAATATCAAAAACATTTTCATCCTTACTACCATCAGGGCATATTTCCTTCTTGAGGCTATTACCGTGTAGGTCCAGCAAATAAATATCATTAAAACTTTTCATTAACGACTGTCGCATTCCTCTGAATGTTGGATTATCCAGATAACTGTGGTTAGTAATAAACCCCAAGACACCCTCTCCCGCCTGATCTATTTTCCACTGTGCAAATCGGATAAATTTAACATAATCATCCTGTAGCCACTTGGGATTCTTTTCGCCTAATGGCTTATCATCAACTTTATAATATACTTTTATTTCCTTTGATATCCACTTGCCAATATTGGTTGAATGGCCGGAGTATGGCGGATTACCGAGAATTACCAGGATAGGTTGTTCTTTCTTCACCTCTCCGGCTAAACGAGATTCATCAGTAAGAGAAGCCATGCCGGGGAGGCGAAATTCTGAATGTTCAAGTTTCCATAGCTCTAACATCTCTAAGGTGTTGGTGAGGTATAGTTTGGCCCTATCTCCCCTTTGTAGTTTATAGCCAAGTTCTTCCAGAAGAAATGACATCTTCAAATGGCCTACCGCATAAGGCGCCATCATGAGTTCAAAGGCATAGAAATTCTTTAGAATGTGTTCTTTTATCAAGTCCTTCTTGCCGGCCTCTCCATATTTTGAGGTAAATTCCTGAATCGCCAGTTTGCCTGCTTCTGCAAGAAATGTTAATGTTCCGGCGGCGGGATCAAGTACGGTCACTGTGCTTGTTGCAAAGCCGTCTTCTTTATCAAATCTCTGTTTTAGGATGTTATGCAGCGAGCGGACTATATATGAAACTACAGGCTCAGGAGTGTAATAAACGCCCCTCTTTTCACGCTCTTTAGGGTCATATTCAGCAAGAAACGTTTCATAAAAGTGGACGATTGGGTCACGGCCTTTTCCTTCGTGATAAAAATTATGAAGAATCTTTGGCACATCTGCCGCAGCCAACACATTGGAGATGTCGTCAACAATCCATTCCATTTGAGGTGGCAAGTCACCCAGTGAGATGAATTTAAAGATTTCTCTTAAGATTCCTATTGTATGCGGGATATTATCATAGGCAAGTTTACGGTTAAAACCGTTTTCTGCGCGAGTCCTTGCAGCAAAAAGGCCATACGTAATAGTCTGTGAATATAAATCCGCAAAATCATCTTTTGTAAGAGCGCCGATAAGATGGGTTTGAAATGCCTGGTAAAATCCAAGGATAAAGCCTTTATCTTTTTCGCTTTCTTCTCTTAGTTCCTCCGCTACTACCTGATCCTTTAAAAAGCGTGTTCTTTTTGCCAGTTCAATGGCAAGTGACTTTGCTGTATACGTCTTTGGAAGTGAAAAGGAAAAGAATTTATTCAGCAAATTCAAAAAATCTTCTTCCCTTTCTACCGGAGGCGCAGATTTAAGTTTGTGTATATGATATGGTCTGCCTATCAAAACTTTATCTATCAATATACCGTTTCGATAAAGCCTGAATTCAAGGAAGTTGGTCAGTATTAAGTTTGGAAAGGTATGTAAATAGCGTTTTAATTGATCTTGGGTTTCTATCTGGTCTAAATATTCAACCGTTGGAGCTTTTGCTTCGATATACCCAACTATATGTTGCTTTCCATCCCATATCCTGAAATCCGGGTTGCCAGCCTCAGTCTTTTTAGGAATTGTCGTAACGTGAGTTTGTTTTCTTTTTATTGAAGCTGCATAGTTGGACAGCAACTCTTCAAGGCAGGAATAATAACTTTCCTCAGTTGCATCTCCTCTCTTTGCTACTTCAAATATTCTTCTTAAAAATGTTTTTAACATCATAAATTGCTCAATTCTGGCCTTAGATGGTTTTCTATCTCCTCCAACGTATGTAATTTTCCCTTACCAATGCCCTGGCAAGTCTTTCCCTGTTCTTCCCACTCCGCATTGGTTCTCAGATTAGATTTCCAGAACGGAAATGTTTTGCATTGACGCGGCCTGGTTTCATAAATCTTACATCCATTGTCATACATGATGCAGTCTCCATTACAATGTTCCAGCAGGCTGATACGGCCATTAATTATCCTTAAATATTTCTCCGCAAGCAGATCCCGTGAAATACCCAGATATGCTGAGGTATCTTTTACTTCCCTTTTATTAATCCAAACAACACCCGGTTCTCCCCTGCAGCAACTACCGCATCTCTGGCATTCAAATCTTAACCCATCCTTGTACCATGGAGAATTAAGTCCCTTCTTGTGAATGTTTTCACCTGATTTTGAGTTATTCATAGTTAAAATAGTATAAAATTTTCATTTTAGAACCACAGATTTCACAGATGGTACAGATTTTCAAAATATTTTTCCTTAGTTTGTTATTCTCTGCCAAAGCCTTACTATTTTCCCAACCGCAGATTATAACTACAGTGGTTACAGTAAACGTACAAAAAATTATTATATACATCTTAATAAATTTCTTCACTTAACTTGTATCCTTTCAATAAGAGTTAACACACAAAATTGTCTGTCAGGTGATACAGAATCGCTCTTTTGACTAATGCGACATTAGAAACAAAATGCGTCAGGATTTCAACTGTTTTTCAAATTCTACCTCTTTCTTTATTATTTATCCAAAACTTGGTAGAATTATTGGTACAATCCTTTATTATTGTTAAAACTGAAGATTAATAAATTGATGGTGGTATAGTGAATTTGCATAACAAACACTCTTCATGTACACATTGCGGCATAGCTATTTCCGATAGATCAAGTGCTATTTTCAGTGACAATGGGGATACTTTTTGTTGTTGGGGATGTGAGACGGTCTATAAAATATTAAAAAAAGGACATTTCTCATTAATCAACAAACCCTCTGCTAATCTGCCTGAATATGATTTCCTGGATAACGAGTCTTTTCTAAAAGATTATCTGGTGAACGTTGACAACAAAAAAGGTATGAGGTTTTTTATAGAAGGTATTCAATGTACTGCCTGTCTCTGGATCATCGATCAAATCCCTGATTGGGTTCCTCAGGTTGAAAATGTTCATTTAAATATGAGCCAGAATACACTGTTTGTTTCTCTGCAAGAACCCGGATACTTTGGAAAGGTTGCATCAGTTCTATCCGCCCTGGGTTATAAAGCCTATCCAATTAAGAACCTTGACGAAGCAAGGCATTTCCAGAAGAAGGAAAACCATCAGCAATTAATGAGACTGGGAATTGCCGCTGCCTGTACAGGAAACATCATGCTGTTCTCTTTTTCCCTCTACTCAGGGTTAAAGGGCCAAATGGCGACTGTCTTTGAATACCTGAACCTGGCTTTCTTTATACCTATACTCATTTACTGTGCCCGACCATTTTATAATAATTTGTGGCGGGCATTAAAAGCCGGACGTCCAAGTATAGATTTGCCTATTGTTGCTGCCGTGGTCATTGGTTTTGTGCTAAGCCTGTTCAATTTAATTCAGGGTAATGGGGATTTTTATTTTGATTCGCTTTCAGTATTAATTTTTCTGCTGTTGGCAAGCAGATATTTTTTGAGCAAAACGCAGCAGACATTTATAAACAGCTCATATTTGCAAACATTTATCAGATCGCAGGTCTGCCAGCGGTGGAATAATGAAAACCATGAATATGAAAAAGTGCCTGCAAGGCTCTTAAACGTGAATGATAAGGTCCTTGTCAAAGAAGGAGAACGCATCCCTGCTGATGGAATTGTAGTAAGCGAATATGCAAACATAAATCCTTCTATCCTGACGGGGGAAAGCCTTCCTCAAAAGCTCTTCAAGGGTTCTCAAATCTTTGCCGGAACTCAGGTCGTTTCTGACTCTGTAGAGATTTTAGTAAAATGCACCACCGGTAACAGCCGAATCGGGCAAATATTAAAGAAGGTAGAAGAGCAGATTTATAATAAGACTCCATTGATTTCATTAACCGACAAAGCAGCTCAATATTTCAGTATTTTCATACTTGCTGTAGGAGTTGTTTTCTTTTCATTCTACATCATGATAGACCCAGGTGAAGCTGTTAAACGTACGCTTGCATTAATAATCCTGGCCTGTCCCTGTGCATTAGCCCTTGCCACTCCACTAACGCAGAGTTTATCATTGAGAAAGGCGTCAAAGAAAGGTTATTTAATAAAGAATGCTGAATCACTTGAGAAATTAAACTATGTCAAAAATGCCTTTTTTGATAAAACAGGCACCCTTACTCAAGGGAGATTTGAGTTTTTGAAATGGAAGTTCCACAATTTAGAAGAATCAGGTAGTTTTTCGCCAGACCAGGAAACTATTGATGCTATATATTCAATTGAGGTTAATTCCCCGCATCCCATAGCCCGCACTCTCGTAAAGCACCTTGAAGGAAAATGTGTAAAGAAGTTGCCCGTCCACTCATTAACAGAGATTCCCGGATCAGGAATTTCTGGAATTGTAGATAAAAACCATTACAAAATAATATCAGAATTGCCTGACGATAATGATAAAGACGATTCTGACATAATATCCAGCCTGACATCAATATATAAGAACGGGGACGTTGTCGCATATGCATGCCTGGGAGATAAGCTGCACAACGACGCAAAACAGACTATTACTAATTTGAAAGATATGGGCATAATGACTTACATATTATCAGGAGACAAGAGTATACCTGTCTCAAGTGTTGCCAGAAAGCTTCATATAGCAAACGATAAGATATCCCCGAATCTTTTTCCTGAGAAAAAGAACGAAATTATTAAGAATTTTCCTGATTCCCTAATGGTTGGAGATGGCGCAAACGACTCACTTGCCATGTCTTCAGATACTGTAAGCATTGCGGTGCAGGGAAGTGTGGAATCGTGTTTAGTTGCTGCCGATATTTACGTAACAAAAGAAGGTGTTTCGCCTGTGGAAGACTTAATCTTATTAAGTAGGAATACCTTTTCTGTTATAAAAAGAAATCTTATTTTTTCATTTGTTTATAATTTTGCCGGTGGATTGGCAGCGCTTTCAGGTTACATCTCGCCTTTAACTGCGGCGATACTAATGCCGGTTAGTTCTTTAACAGTTTTGTTTTCTTCTGTCCTGGGGACTAAATTCTTGAGAAGATTCAACAAATAAATTTTTTGCTTAACAATTAAGTAAGTTATGATATAATTTCTACTTAACAATCATTACACTTTGAATAAACATGTACTGCAAATAGCACTTATGTTATTCTGAACCTAAATTGAGCGATTTTGGTTTAAGAACATAGCTTAGTGGATTTATTATGGAATCCTTCCGAAAGGAAGGAAAAAATACCTTGCTTTCGCCCGCCAGAATAACAATGTCGGGCTGGCAAGGAGTCCAAGGTGGGCAACCTGCCCGACCCGTCCCCGCCAGAACGGCTTTGTCGGGCTGGCGAACGGATTCATCCGGGCGGGCTGCGTCGTTCGGGCGGGTGCCCGCCCTTTTGAAGATACGTTTTAATTCAATTTATGAAATTCTGATACACTAATTCTAATGACAATCCTTTACATAATTATTCCTATTGCAATTATTTTAGTTTCGTCTTTCGTCTTTTTCTTCATATGGGCCGTTAAAACAGAACAATTTGACGACCTTGAAACACCGGCCCACAAGATATTAATCGATGACTGGAATGATAAATTAACTAATTTTCAATCCCCCTCTTTCCCCCTTTTTCAAAAGGGGGCTAAGGGGGATTAGTCAAAATTTGAAACCGACTCGAAATTGTGGGAAAGGAACAGGAAAATGAGCGCTTCGAATGACAGCAACTCTGGAATCGTTCAGGTTAAATATAATGACGAGATTGTCAGGATGTTCATTCTGGCAACCATATTCTGGGCTACAGTAGCTTTCTCAGTAGGGATAATTATCGCTGCACAAATGGTAATATGGCAACTCAACCTTAATACAAGTTGGTTAACATTTGGCCGTCTAAGACCATTACACACTAACTTCAATCTCTTTGCGTTTGCAGGAAATGCAATCTTTGTGGGGATTTATCACTCTACACAAAGACTTTTAAAAACGAGATTGTTTTCAGATAGTTTAAGCAAACTTCATTTCTGGGGATGGCAATCTATTATTGTATTAGCTGCAATTACTTTACCCCTTGGCTTGTCACAGGGTAAAGAGTACGCAGAACTGGAGTGGCCTATCGATATTGCCCTTGTCCTGATTTGGGTTGTCTTTGCAATCAATTTTTTTGGCACACTATTAAAGCGTAATGAAAAACATATGTACGTTTCTATCTGGTTTTATATAGCCACCATTGTCACAGTCGGACTCCTGTATATTGTAAATGCAATAAGTTTACCAATCAGTTTTTTTAAAAGTTACATAGTTTTTGCCGGTATTCAGGATGCCCTCGTTCAATGGTGGTATGGGCACAATGCAGTGGCTTTCTTTCTCACCACACCATTCCTGGGCTTTATGTATTATTATATGCCAAAGGCGGCAAACAGGCCCATCTATAGTTATAGACTTTCGGTCATGCATTTCTGGTCTCTCATTTTCCTATATATCTGGGCAGGGCCACACCACCTCTTAAACACCGCTTTACCTGAATGGCTTCAAACACTGGGTATAGTTTTCAGCGTTATGCTTTGGGCTCCTAGTTGGGGAGGAGCTGTTAATGGAATTCTAACACTGCGTGGCGCATGGAATTTATTAAGAACAGATCCTATCATAAAATTTCTGGTTGCAGCCATAACCTTTTATGCAATGGTAACTTTTGAGGGGCCTCTTTTATCAGTAAAGGCGGTAAACTCTCTGGGACATTACACTGACTGGATTGTCGGCCATGTACATTTAGGAACATTAGGCTGGAATGGGTTTCTGACTTTTGGGATATTATATTTTATTGTCCCCAAATTATGGAAGACAGAATTATACAGCAAAAAACTGGCAAACATTCATTTCTGGATAGGTATCCTGGGTATACTTTTTTACTACCTTTCCATGCTGGCCTCTGGAATTACTCAGGGTTTAATGTGGAGAGCCGTAGATGCAAATGGCAACCTTGTTTATCCTGATTTCATTGAAACAGTAATTCGCATTGTACCGCTCTTTTTCTTCCGCGCAATAGGTGGTGTATTGTTTCTGACTGGTTTCGTTTTCTTAATCTATAACGTTTACAAAACTATCAAACAAGCGCCAAAAGATTTAGCAGATGAGACGGTTCAGATTAAAGGAACATCTTCTGCAATCAATCATCCTGAACGGGGACACAGAAGACTCGAAGGGATGGCTGTTGCTTTTACCATATTGGCCCTTATTGCTATATTAGCCGGCTCTATAATAGAAGTAATTCCAACTCTCTCCATTAATAAATACGTTAAAACGGAAAAAAAAATTAAGCCGTTTACACCATTAGAGCTGGCAGGAAGAGACATATACATCAAGGAAGGTTGTTATACCTGCCATTCCCAGATGATTCGGTCAATACATTCTGAAGAGTTGAGATATGGAGCGGCATCAACAATCGAAGAGTCCATGTACGACAGGCCATTTCAGTGGGGATCTAAACGTACCGGCCCTGATTTGGCACGATTGGGAAAGAAATATCCTGATCTTTGGCACTATATGCACATGGAGAATCCGAGAGCTGTTACAAAAGAATCAATTATGCCCGCTTACCCATGGTTAATTTCATCAAAAATTGATTTTAATCGTTTGGAAAAGACAATAGCGCTTTTCAAAAAACTGGGAGTCCCTTACTCAGATAAAGACATATCTGATGCGAGTATCTCAGCAAAAACACAAGCGTTGGGAATTGCAGCAAGATTAAAAGATCAGGGAGTGAAAGGAGACGTGTCGGACAAGAAGATTACAGCGTTAATCGCATATCTCCAGGCACTTGGGCAAAAAGGAGCGCAGTAATATGAAACAGCAGGCATTAGCCCATTTCACCGATATTTATTTGATTGCAATTGCGTTCTTTTTGTTTTTGTCAGTTTTTGTAGGTTACATTTTCTGGCTTTGTAGAAAAGGGTCTAAAAAACATTATGACTATTTATCTCAATTGCCACTTCATGAGGAGAACCGGACATGAGTGAAGATAAAGCCCGGCTAAATGACGATAACATAATAGAGGGTTACGAATATGATGGTATTACTGAACTTGATAACCCTTGTCCTGACTGGTTAATGTATATTTTTTATTTTACTGTTTTTCTGTCCGTCTTTTTCCTGGGTTATCATTTTGGAAGCAATAGCAAAAATGAAATATTGGAATCTTACATGAAGAAATTACAAAATGCTCAAACGCAGGTAGTAGAACAGTTACCGGAAGTCAGTGAAAGTGAACTTGTTGCGCTTTTACAGAAGCCTGCTCAGTTAACAAGTGGTGAAGAAATCTTTGTAGATAAATGCGCCCTTTGTCACGGTGAATTCGGGGAAGGTCTCATAGGTCCAAATCTTATAGATAATTATTGGATGCATGGCAAAGGGAAGATCAGTGACATCGCAACCACTATCAGGTCTGGTATCCAGGATAAAGGTATGGCTGCCTGGAAAGATAGAATTCCGGAAGAAAATATTTTGCAGATTGCAGCTTATATAAAATCTTTAAAAGGCGCTCAGACAGAGAACGCAAAAGAGCCTGAAGGCGAATTCATAGAAGATTAAAATGGCGGAAAGCATTCATAAACTGCCAGAAGATGGTTTTCGCATAAACCACTATCCAATGGCTGTTCGCGGGTTCTTCAGGAAATACAGAACCCTTACTCAATGGCTGTTAATTGCAATATTCATCTTTCTTCCCTGGATTAAAATAAAAGGCATTCCGGCTATTCTAATTGATTTGCCGGACCGCAGATTCACATTCTTCGGTCTGAGTTTCTGGGGCCATGACACACCACTGATCTTCTTTATATTAGCAGGTTTCTCACTGGGACTATTATTTGTCACATCTGTTTGGGGTCGAGTCTGGTGCGGCTGGGCCTGCCCGCAGACGGTCATTATTGACGGAGTCTTTCGGCAAATTGAAACCCTGATCGAAGGCAATCACATTGCAAGGAAGAAATTTCAGGCAGCGCCTTTCGACAAAGAAAAAATAATAAAGAAAGCCATCAAGTGGTTTCTTTTTTTCTTTATCAGTACACTTGTGTCTCACACCTTTTATGCCTACTTTACCGGTGCAGGAAGACTTGTATCCATGGCAATAAGCTCACCCTCTGAGAATTTGACAACTTTTTTAATCGTAAATACAACTACCCTTATAATTCTGTTTAATTTCGGATGGTTTAAAGAGCGGCTTTGTACCGTCATTTGTCCGTATGGAAGGCTCCAGTCTGTATTAATGGACGAAGATTCCCTTGTTGTGGCTTATGATGAGAGGAGAGGAGAACCCAGAAAAGGCAGAAAGCGGTCGTCAGGGAAAACTGGTGATTGTATCAACTGCTACAAATGCGTAGTCGTTTGCCCCACAGGTATTGATATTCGTCACGGTATCCAGATGGAATGTATTGCCTGTACATCCTGTATTGATGCATGTGACGGGATAATGCGAATAACAAAAAAACCAAAGGGACTTATTCGCTACGAATCAGAGAATGGACTGAAAGGCAAGAAGACCATCTTCTGGAAAATGAAAACGTATATCTACTTTGGATTAACCCTGCTTTCATTTATAGGCATCTTTTTATATGTTTTAAATAGATCAGAGTTGGACATCACTGTATTGAGGGCACACGAAAATCCTTATCAGGTATTAGAAACATCGAAAGAGATTACTTTGATAGCGAATCATTTTACGCTAAACTTAAAGAATCAAAGTTCACAAGTTATGGAAGTTGATATCATACGAAAAGAGGAGATGGAAAACAGTGAAATAGAAATCATAGCGCCAACACTTCCAGAAATAATTCCACCGGGTGAAGCAATCAAAAACCACATTTTTATAAAGTTTTCAAAGTCAATTTTAGGCAAAAAAGGACGGGGAGAATTTAAATTACAGATTATGGCAAAATCAAAGAATGTAACAAAAAAATATGTAAAGGAAATCAACCTTGTTGGACCTATCTAATCAATTAATCAATAGAGTCGGTGATATGCTGCCAATTATGGCGCCTTTTGCCGTTATTGCCGCAAGCATTATCGGCAGTATACATTGTGTAGGAATGTGTGGCGCCTTAGCGCTGACCGCCGGTGCACAAAGCAAAAGTGGCCTTATTAATTACCATCTTGGACGCCTGCTTGGATACTTCTGTGTAGGCGCCCTGGCTGGATTCCTGGGATCTGAATTTATTAATTCTGAGATGAAATATATATCCATCATCTCCAGCATTTTTTTAGGAATCAGTTTCTTAATCGTAGGATTCAGTATAATCAGAAAAGGACAATTTCATATCAGGCAACCTGATTTCCTGAAGCTGTTCTACCAGAGAAGAGTTGGCCGGTTACTGGAAAGCAAAGCTTCTCATTCGGTTTCAAGTTTTTTAATTGGTTTGCTGAGTCCTTTGCTGCCATGCGGGTGGTTATACGGTTTTATATTGATAGCAGTCGCAACAAACAATGCTATTTGGGGAGGTGTATTGCTTACATCTTTCTGGATAGGCACCCTTCCTGCGCTTTCAGGAATTTCATTATTAGCAGGAAAACCGATTAAGTTCTTCAATAGTAAAGCAACCGTCTTTCTGGGTATCTTCCTGATGTTTATAGGCTTTTCCAGTTTAATACTAAAGCTATCCAGTCTGGCAGCAAAGCACTGCCATTAAACAGGAAGCATTTCCGAATTGCTGTACAGGATTGCTCTGGTTTCTTTTGGAGTGCAGTGACCGCCTGCCTGTGCGTGTTCGCCTGTCTGCCGTGCTTACAGCACAGATAGGCTGGATTTGGTATTTCTTATTACTAAAATAAAATGGCCTTTGTTCTTTTAGTACATGGTAGATAATCTTGAGCATCTCCCTGGCAAGGGCTACCTTCGCAGTATTATGCCCTTTCCGTTGTTTGAGTATTTCGTATTTGTCTTGCATTTCTGGCCTTAATAAAGTGATACATGTTTCCCAGAAGTATCCATTGGAGGCTCTTCCTTCGATTTTTATTTAATGGACCATGGTATGTCTTGTTGGCACTCGCAGATATACGAGGAGGAAGCCCTGCGTAAGCACATAATCTATTAAATGACCCTGTTTTGGCTCTATTTCGTCCTCTTACTTTACGTATTGGATACCGTAAGTATGTTTAAATTTCCCCTCGTTCTCTTTATTAACTAGCACAAAGATTTTCCAAAACGTATAATTCTCATCTAAGTCTTGCATAGTAGTCTTCCAGTTTTCACCGTCCGAATCCCTAATATAAAGCTGACTTAACTTTCCATTTTGACAATCACTTTTATAAATAATGAATGCATGCCCAGGAATTCCACCAAAAAATCCCGCTACGGGGCCGTGGGCCAAAGCTTCTAATATAGCTCTCCCTTTCTCTTCATGTCCGGGTATAATCGTCAGGTCGATATAGGCGGCTCTATAGCTTTTTAAGAGTTCTCTGATATAGTCCCTCTGCTTCCTACATGTGTCAGATACTGCAGATTCAGACTTAAAGAGTTTTCGAAATTCACCACCCTTAAGAAGTATCTTTTTGAGTTCCTCTTTGCTCTCCTTGACAATCTCAAGACTATGCTTGCCATACTCCGCCATTTGACCCCTGATATAATAAAACATCTCCGCTATATTATACTTTAATAGGTTAAGGTATGTTATCCAATCTCCCTCGTTATATGGGCGTTCTTTTTCTAAACAGACTCCATTATTTAGCGTCAACTTAAACACATCATCGTAAGTGGCCGCTTCTGCAGTACGGCTCGCTTGAGATCTCCATATCAACCCATCTATGGCCTCTTCTTCTACCCCACTATTGCCAAAATATTGCTGAAAGAAAAGGTCCCTCTCCGACAAATCTAAGTGTATGCCGGTTTCCCTGTATGAAATCGCCTCGATTACTCCTAAACTGGCAAAAATTGTGCAAGATCCCACATCCCCTTGTTCTACGCTTGAAGAGTGAAACCACTCAGAATAATCATACTCCTGACAAACTATAGGTTCATCAGAAATACCCCTTTGTTCAGTTGTTGTTATGTCAATTCTAACTTTATCCAGGATCTCTTTTGTTGGAACGATTCCCCCAGATTCCATAAGAAAAACGGTTTTGTTAAGCGCCTCGGTTTTGGCCGTTGGTTCGTCCTCCTTTGTGTTTTCACTTGGTATCCGATCGGGTTTTACCCCAATACTCTCGTAATAACATGAAAAATGTAGAATGCATAAAATAAAGCCTGCAATTCTAACAAAACTCTTATGGCTACACATCATCACTATTTGCCTATCAAGCCTACATTATACATACATTTGATATGTTCAACTCTTTTTAAGTGTACTAGATTCTGAATATCTATTGTCTAATTATATCACAATAAGAATGCCAAAGACCTCTTTTTTATAAAAGATTTCCTGTATCGAACCAAATCTATTCGACCAAACCATATCTCCGTCATTATGTTATATTAACACATCAAGTCTGCTGTTGACTTATCTACTTTCGCAATCCAATCGGGGAACATCATATCTACTTTAAATACCATACGTTGTCTGGTAAACCGTTTCCCTTACAATTACTCCACCCACAAACATAAAAACAGCCAACCTGTTGAAACCTTAAATTAGTCTCAATCCTAAACTTATCCTTGATTTCCATAATATAATTTACTAACATCAAAGCACGGAAAATACAATTGTTCATTTAATATTAGAATATTGAATAGATGGAAAAAGCGGGTTTTATAAAGTATTGGATTGATAGTTCTGATCGAGATTTTACAACAATGGAACATTTATTCGAAAAAGAAGACTATCATTGGGCTTTATTTATTGGCCACTTGGTTGTTGAGAAATTGCTAAAAGCATATTTCGTCCAAAACATTGACAACCAGCCTCCACCTATGCATAATTTATTACGTCTTGCAGAGAAGGCAAATTTACAATTAAGTGAAGCACAAAAAGATATTCTCGTAACAGTTACCACTTTTAATATTCAGGCAAGATATGATGATTATAAATTAGCCTTTTATGGAACCTGTACAAAAGAATATGCAGCAAAATGGATAACCGAAATAATTGGGTTAAGGAAATGGATCAAAAAACTGCTATCGAAATAGTAAATAGATATATTAAGTATTTAAAGAAAAATAAATTCAATGTCCAAAAAGCCTATTTATTTGGTTCATATGTTAATGAACAATATAACGAAGACAGCGATATTGATTTGGCTATAGTTGTGAACAAGTTGTCAAATAGTTTTACTACACAAGTTGAATTGATGAAAATAAGCAGAAAATTTGACACAAGAATTGAACCTCATCCATTTGAAGAATCAGATTTCAATACAACAAATCCATTTGCAAATGAAATCCTTAATAAAGGGATCCGGATTGCTTAATCATTTCAAGGAAAACTATGAATAAAGAATATGACTTGGTGGATGTTTCAACTATTTAAGAGGAGAATTATAATGGAAATCAAACCTATCAAAACACAAAAAGATTATCATACTGCCCTCAAAGAAATAGAAACCTTGTTTGAAGCTAAACCTAATACTCCTGAGGGCGACCGTTTAGATGTTTTGACAACCCTTGTTGAAGCTTATGAGGAAATTCATTACAACATACCTAAACCAAATCCAATTGATGCAATTTATTATTACATTGAAAGCCGTGGATTGTCTCGAAAAGATTTAGAACCATGTATTGGCAGCAGCGCTCGGGTTTCAGAAGTTTTAAACCGAAAGCGTAGTCTGTCAATTTCAATGATTCGCAAACTACATAAATTTATTGGTATTCCCACAGATATTTTAATTAAACCGTATAAACTAAGAAAGGTTGCATGAATCCTAACGTAATTGACTACATAACAAGTCTAAACTTCTTCTTGATTTCCATAATATAATGTACTAACATCAATACACGGAAAATATAATAGTTCATTTTCCATGTTTCTCTATTTAATATTAAAATAGATGGAAAATTTTCGGTTATATAAAGGCAATATATAGAAAATTCTCCATTTATTCACACTGTTAGGGGCAAAATAAATAACGGCAAGATGAAAGCAGAATGGCCATCGTAACTCAACTGCTATTTCGCATCGCAAAAGTTATGTGAAATTGAACCTGCTAAAAAGGCAAGACAATCATCCATAGCTGCTATAAAATAGAGAAGCTTGATAATTATGGATACGATATTATTTAATCCGAAAGAGTTTTTAATTGAACTGTGTAAATATTACATGGAGTTTCTTGAGACCGACTTTAAAGACAATAGACCTCCAAGTAGAAGGGTTTCTTTATACAATAAAGATGACATCCTTACAGATATAGATTTAGCAAGATATCCAAAACTACCCCAGCATTCCTTAAGATTACTTTCCAATAATTTTCAAGATAATCCTTTTATGAATATTGGCAAAGGAGATTTTGTAATTAAATTTCCAGAAGAAATTATTCATCAAATAAGGGATCTACAGAACAACTTTAAGCCTTTTGGAAAAACATTGCCAGAAAAAATTATTTCAGATTTTCTCAAGAAACAAAACTTTCCAAACAAAGATGTTGTCATAAAGGATATACTGGATAATATTAAAAATGGGAAGGTAAAAGATTTAGCCTCATATCTATCTGGATATGTCATCGTAGATTTTTATGACGAACTTTATGACCTTTGGAAAAATAAACAGGTCTTGGATAAACAAGACTTTTATCTCTATTTTCTGGATGTAAAATATGAAAATATTGTTTATCCACTTTTTTATATACCAGTGTCAATTGAGCGCACAAATGAGGGCAGATTCAATTTTGAATTTGATCCAGTATTTTTAATTAATAAAAAGGCTATTCAATATGTGAGCAAAAAAGTTGCAGACGCGCAGAATAAGGAGTGGAGAATTGACCTTCCGCCAAGACACCTTTATTTAAGCAGTTTTGAGGGAAAAGGTGAATTGCTTAAATATCTTCAAGGAATTTTAAATGAGATTTGTGACTTTTTTATATTAAAACCATTTCAAATTAATACCTCTGCACCTATTGATGTAAAGACCGATAATATCAAACTCACCAATAATTGTTATTTGTCAATATTTGATAAATCTGACGAGGCGCTGCTTAATGATTATGAGGAACTTTTAAATCTTGCCTTATCAGGTGAAGAAGCCAAAGCCCTTGAGATATTCTCAAAACTCAGCACGGATTATCTTTTTGAAAATCCTGTGTCTTTTGTGACAGAGGTAGAACAAGAATATGATAACCAATCAGTCTGCGAGAAATTAGCATACAATAGCCCGATACCTTTAAACAAAGAACAGTTGCGGGTTTTAAGAGCGATTGATAAGAAGGACTGTGAACGGATAATAATAGAAGGACCTCCGGGAACAGGAAAAAGCCACACGATAACAGCAATTATTAATAATGCCCTTCTCAGCAAGAAATCCGTACTGATGGTGTCTGATAAAAAAGAGGCATTGGATGTTGTTGAAGAGAAAATCAATGATGTACTGGACAAGATGAAGATGGACGATTTCATTCAAAACCCTATTGTAAGACTTGGGAAAAAAGAGAATACCTTTGCAGGAATTTTTAAACAGATTAATTATGACAAAATCAAGAATCGGTTTAACACATATAAAAGGCACAAAGAACAGATAGAGAAAGAAATTGATAATGTCATAGGTAATATCAAAAAAGATATAAACAATGAGATTGAAGTTTCTTTATCATTAAATCCTGATGGTATAAATCATTTATTAGCATACGAGGAAACCTTTGATGCCTTGTGGAGCGACTTGCTTGATTTAGATGAGTTAGAGGATGTTGGAAGTTCTTCGGAGTTGTTATTAAAATTATGGACAGCGGCAAGCCAATTTCATAAAGATTATTCTTACCTCTTTCAAAATTATAGAATTGACTTTTGTGCATCCATCGCTGCTGTTTCAGAATTTAAAACTATTGCAGAGTCATTGGACAGGCATATAAAAGCCCTTCACAAAAAAATCATAGACCAATACCCATCCCTTTTGTTATCAAAAGAAATGTCAAAAGACAACCTGCTTTTTCTCGAAGATTGTCTCAAGAGATTGGAAGAGATTAGAAGACCTATAATCGGTTATTTGTTCTGCGGGGAAAAGATTAAATCTCTTGATAGTCAATTTAAGGAAAGGTTCTTCATGTCTGACATTGAGTCTATCAGGAGACACAAGAATAAATTATTAGAGGAACTGCAGTTGTATAAACATTGTCAAAAATTAAACGAAAGCTGGGCTAATATAGGTTTAAACCTTTTCCTTATATTAAAAGAAAATGGCTGTGAAGACATAAGTAAAAGGTTACAGCAATTAATTTCAGATATTGATAATATCCTAAGTATTAATGAAAAACTTCCTGTCGCTTGTGGCAAAATCGGTCTAAACATATCAGATATCAATTCTATACTTTCAAATAAATACATACAATTTCAAGATGATGATGTTGCCGAGCTGCTGAAATATCTGAATACCTACTTTGTAGTTCGTGCTGGAAGCACAAAGTTACTGCATGGCAGTTATATAGAAGACAGGAAAATTCTTGAGAATAGACTTGTCTTTAAAATGACAAATATATTGGACGAAAGTGTAGTAAATTTTAGAGACAATTTTAAAGGTGATGCTGAAGAATTAAGGAAAATAATAAGGGCAAAGAAAAGGATCCCTAAATATTATTTAGAAAAACTGGTTGATGCCTTTCCGTGCCTGATTGTAAGCATTAGAGAGCTTGGAGAATTTATCCCTTTAGAGCCAAATATATTTGATATTGTAATAATTGATGAGGCTTCACAGGTAAGCATTGCTCAGGCTTTTCCTGCTATTTTAAGGGCTAAGAAGGTTGTGGTTTTAGGAGATGCAAAACAGTATAGCAATGTGAAATCACACAACGCATCAGTTGCGGTAAATAATTTTCTCTTTAACAGGGTTAAGGATGCTTTTAAAAGAAGTATCCTCCCGTTGAGTGACAGCGAGCAAGAAAGGGTCAAGGATAAGGTGGTCAATTTTAACATCAAAAATTCCATCCTTGATTTCATGCGAAATATTACAAACTATCAATGCAGTTTAAAGAAACATTTCAGAGGATATATTGAAATCATAGGTTATTCCAATGAGACCTTTTATCAAAATGCCCTTCAGGTTATGAAAATCAGAGGCAAGAGCATTAAGGATGTTATCCAATTTTATAATGTCAAAGCAGATGATACACAAGAGAAATATAAAAACACAAATCAAGCAGAGGTAGATTTTATACTTGAGGAATTACAACGGTTGAAGGAA
>CAKKPF010000194.1 GCA_919901575.1 Candidatus Brocadiaceae bacterium | reverse complement strand
AGATACCTCGCAAATCCATTATATTGACACGTAGGACTCATAACCGACGGTATCTGCGACCGGATAACTTCTGCAAATCTGTTGTAGTCGCCCGCCATACTTGGCGGGCGACTACCAACCTGACCCACTGTTAGGTTGGGCACAGATAGTTTAATTCGTGTTAAAATAGTTACTTTTAAACATTACAACACTTTTTGCTTAAACAAGGTTGCATTCTATACAACTTATGATTGTTCAGGGTAACATGCAGTACCATGAATGTGTACGTCAAGCCCCTCTTTCTCTACATCCTCAGATACCCTCATCTTTGAATGGCTATTACCTTTGCCTCCAATCAATTTGAACAACACAAAGGCCATTCCACCAGCCCATGCAAAGGCAACTACGGCTGCAATAACCTGTGAAACCAACTGTCCGTAATGTCCGGTAATCACACCGTGAGCACCACCGTACGAACCATCCGCAAAGATACCCAGTGCAATCAATCCCCAGAATCCATTAGCACCATGAACTGAGCATGCCCCAAGCGGGTCGTCAACTTTAAATTTATTTCCAATAATCCAGGATGAAATTAAATATATTACAGCTCCCAGGAATCCTATCAGCACTGCTGACCAGGGTGCGACATATGCACATGGCGCTGAGATAGCAACAAAACCGGCCAGAGCACCATTACATGCCTCACCAACATCTGTATGGCCTGACAACAAGTAAGTAAGGAAGAGTACAGTAACCGCACCAATTGATCCTGCAAGACACGTATTTGCAGCCACTATGGACATTCTCAAGTCACCTGCTGCTAATGTACTTCCGGCATCATAAAACAACCAGCCGAATGCAAGGACGATTGTACCTATAATCATATACCCTACATTATGGCCTGGTATAGAATTAGATGAACCATCCTCATTATACTTACCGGCTCTTGGTCCTAGAAAGCATGCACCAACGAAGCCGATAGTTCCGCCAATTGCATGCACTACTCCTGACCCGGCAAAGTCCCTTACACCAACCCCATACGGCAGGTTCCACAACCATCCTTCTCCCCATACCCAATGTCCATATACGGGATACACAAAGATATAGACGAAGAAGAACATAAGCACATAGGAACAGAGCTTCATCCTCTCAGCAACAGCACCGGCAATAATACTGCCTATAAATGTCGCTACAACCGCCTGAAACATAAATAACAGAATCACCCTAACATCGTATGCTTCACCCAGTAACATAAAACCGCTCAGACCCATAAAAGAATTGCCTTTCCCCACATGATGTCCCAGAAATTCAAATCCTCCAAACATCACTCCAAAGCCAACAAACCAGTATATAATAACACCGAGTGTTGTGGCAATAAAGCAGTGTGTCATGTAGCTGAGCATATTTTTAGCCGGTAATAAGCCACCTAGCAGTGCAAAACCTACCTGCATGAACCATATCACAAAACCACACACAAGAATCCACGTAAAGTTATTGGACATATTAATACCCCTTATATCCAATGCAAATGTCTTGTCACCTGTGGGATCTGCCGCCTCTGAAATACCAAAACATAGAAAAACAGCAGCAACTGCAACCAACAGAAGCCACATTACATTTTTTGGTTTAAAATGCATGTACTTCCCTCCTTTCTATTTTCGCCACTTTTGTTAGAAATAAATTAAGGTTTAAATAAAACATTGACTGATAGAGAATAGTTTTGCATAAATACTAATAAATTGCTTCTTAACAATGAACATACTGCAAAAGAAAATAGTTGTTTCTTGCTAAAATAGAGACTAAAGATAATAATTTGTGGAAGGAATATTTCTTGTGGAATGTTGTTATATTAGGAATTTGAATTTCCATTTACAGTCGTACGTAAAATAAAGTTCCTAACAACCTTATAAAATATTTGAAAATATCTTCTAACGCACAAAAAAAAATAAACTTAAATAAACTCATAACGCAACGGATGTACCAAAACACAAAATAAACAAGAGGAGCCATCTGTAACATCCTTGAACAAAACTACTTACTACATTTACAAGAATTATACAACTACTCTGAACCTTTGAAAATTCTGGCTTAAATCTGCCGTGCATGAAAAACTATTTCACTTAAAGCCTAACACCTTCACGACTTACCACATTCAAGCAGAAATCTGGTAACTGCGTAGGGTTTTAGCCAATTCAGACTACGGCCAAAACAACAACCCCATTTTTTTTGAAGCGAATTATATTGCAGTTTCCCCCAGAAAGTCAACAAAATTATGCAGATAATGTGAATAAGGGCATTCCCCATTTTTTAAAAAAAATACCTACATGCCGCAATTAGTATCTATATTTTTATTTTATTCCAGATATCATCCAATTCTTTTAAAGAGCATTCTTCTATTTTTCTTCCTGCACCAGCAACTTGCATTTCTACCTTCTTAAACCTGCCTATAAATTTAGATATGCTTTTCCGTAATAAATCTTCTGAATCTAATTTAAGAAATCTCGAAAGATTTACAACCGCAAACAGTAAATCACCTATCTCTTCAGCTACCTGCTCTCTTTCATTATTATTGATAGCATCCTTAACCTCCTCTAACTCTTCATGAACCTTTGCTATTACATCCTCAATTACTTCCCAATCAAAACCTACGCGCGCAACTTTCTTTTGAAGCTTTTGTGCCTTTTGTAGTGCCGGCATATGCTTTGGAATATTATCCACAATTGATTTATTTTCATTGGTTTTACCGCCTTGTTTTGCCTCTGCCTCTTTTCTCTTTATCTCGTTCCATCGGGATAATGCTTCACTGGCATCATCAGCCGTTTTGTCACCAAAGACATGAGGGTGCCTTCTCGTCATCTTATCTAAACAAACTTCCAGGACACTATTAATATTAAAATTTTTACTGTCATCGGCTATTTTACAATAGAATATTATCAAGAAAAACAAATCTGCAAGTTCTTCTTTTAACTGTTCCGAATCTCTTGAGTCCACGGCATCAACTATCTCATAAACCTCCTCAATCAAGCAGGATTTCAGCGATTCATGCGTCTGCTCTTTATCCCATGGGCATCCTTCATCACTCCTGAGCTTTTCCATTATCCCAATTAGATCCTTAAAGTTACTACTCAGCAAATTACATACTCCTTATTTATCTACTTTTTCTTCCATGATTGTTGGGGCAATTACCTTTCTAAAACCTGCCCCTTTAACTGCATCTATAATATCGACCACTACACCATAAGGCACAAACTTATCAGCCTTCAACACCAGCACCTCATCCCCAGTGTCCAGAATTACTCTTCTGAGTTCTTTTTTGAGAGTTTCTTTGTCAACTGGTTTACTTTGTAAGAACAATTGCCCATCACGGGCTATGGTTAATACTGTATTCTCTATCTTGCTTACCTCTGAGTGCCTGGTGGAAGGTAATTCCAACTTAATATTCGGCTGTTCCACAAAAGAAGCAGTAACCATAAAAAAGAGTAAAAGTATAAATATCACATCCACTAATGATGTGATATTTATTACCGGTTTTATGTATTGTTTTTTACGAAATTGCACAGTTATCCTATTTCAGAAGCCTTTGTCATCAATTTTTTTCTTAGAATATAACTTATTTAAGAGCACCATTGAGTATTTTTCCATCTCGAGTACCAGGTTATCAACTTTTCTATCAAAACTACTGTATGCGATTAAAGATGGTATTGCCACGCTCAGTCCCATTATAGTAGTTCTGAGTGCTTGTGCTATCCCGCCGGAAAACGCCTTTGTCTGTCCTAATCCTACCTCTGATATTACATCAAAGACCTGGCTCATACCGAGTACGGTACCAAGCAATCCAAGAAGAGGAGTAATTGCCGTAATAACTTCCAGTACTACTAACATTCTCTCCAGGGCCTTGGCCTCCTGTCTTCCTGTAGCCTGGATATCCAGCACCTTTTCTTCCCCCA
>CAKKPF010000193.1 GCA_919901575.1 Candidatus Brocadiaceae bacterium | reverse complement strand
GCCCACGGCGTATCCCACACAGGAGACACACAGGGCTGCAGGAACATGGTATCTTCATCATGCACCGCTAATGCCTCTATATCTTCTATTGCCTTCTCCACTGTGGGGTTCCCATCTTCATATCCAAGACATTTCATTGCCATTAACGAATTAACCATGGAAGGCCAAATGGCGCCCAGACCTCCGGACTTTTCAAGACGTTCCAACATCCATTTCTCTGACTTTTCAATGGCTATCTTTCTTAAAGAGTAAACAGGTTGATTTTCGTATCGCCTCAGGATTGTATCAAAATTTATAAAAATATTTCTAATTGTTAACTTATTCTGGTCCATCTCCAGCCGATAACTGACTTTCTCCTTGGGTATCACATATAATTCATCCAATACCGCTTTGTCACCAACCTGGAATTTGGACCTGTTTGCCATAATTATGCCTAAAGGGACTACAATACACCTGGACCAATATGACATCTCATAAATATTAAAATAAAAGAAATTAGGTAGAAGGATTATTTCTACGGGCAATGCCGGTATGCCCCTCCAGTCAAATTGCCCGAAAATAGCAAGGTATATCTTCGTAAATGTATTACACTTCATTATCCCGCCCAAATTAAGAATACACTCTCTGGCCTTTCGCATGACCGGCTCTTCTTCGGAATGACCTGCCAATTTAAGGGCAAAATAACACTTAACCGAAATACTAACATCACTATCTCCATCATGATAAATACTCCAGCCGCCATCTTTTTCCTGTTTTTTTATAATATACCTGATTGCCTTCTCCTGCTTTCTCTTGTCAATCCGCTTTAAGAAATGCATTAACATTAAGTATTCCGCAGTTAATGCAACATCACCCTCCAGCACCCCTGCCCAAAATCCATATTCCTTATCCTGCTCACCAAGCAGATGCGACTGTGATTTCCTAATAGCCGTATTCAGTCTGCTGTCGGGCGCCGTTTCTCCAGTAATTCCCCGGTGAAGGATTTCGAAGTTAAGTTGATCTGAAGTGATTTTAGGCAGGTAATACCCGTTCTTATCTTTAATAATCTTGTGGCTGATTCTATCTACTACATCTATAAAATCTATCAGAAGTTTAGACATATCTTATACTTATAATAATTTTAAAATTAAACAAATTTGTCTGAATTTTGTGTATTCTTATATATTAAAATATTGTATCTTTTACAAGTAAATTTTAGTTTATATGTGGTAAGAAAGTGATATGGGCAAAATAAAGGTAAAAGACTTCAATTTAGAGCATACACTGGAATGCGGGCAAATATTCAGAATAAACAGGGTCGGCGACTGGCACTATGTTAATGCACAAGATAAATATTTTAAAGTTAACCAGATCGGGAACGAGATAGAATTCCATGGCGTTGACAAAGAATTCGTCATTCATTTCTTCTCATTAAATGAAAACCTCCATAAAATACTTAAGGAAATAAACAAGGATAAATACATAGAAAAAGCAATAGACAAATACCGGGGCTTAAGACTCATCAAACAGGATCCCTGGGAATGTTTAATATCCTTTATCTGCTCTTCCGCATCAAACATCCCAAGGATAAAATCAAAGCTAAATGCGCTCTCAAGGAGTTTTGGTAAAAAGCTTATGCTGGATGAAGTTCGTAATTTTGCGTTTCCCCTTCCCGGTAAGATTAATGATTATAAGAAAATTGTAGCTGCAAAGACTGGTTTTCGCGCAAGATACATCCTTGATGCAAACAATACTATAGACATTAAACAACTGAATTCGCTAAGAACACAACCATATAAATCTGCAAAGGACGAATTAAAGAAGATGAATGGGGTTGGGGACAAGGTAGCTGACTGCATTCTGCTTTTTTCCCTTGGCTTCTATCAGGCATTTCCGGTAGACACTTGGATAAAGAAAACAATGCAGTTGTTATACTTCGACAATAATAATGTTCCTAACGACAGGATCAGGGAATTTGGGCTAGATTATTTTGGCGCCTATGCCGGTTATGCACAACAGTACTTGTTCATGTACTCAAGAAATGACCTGGGGACTTCGGAACGATTGCGAAAATGGAAAAACGAGGGGATATAGGGTCACCTATTTGTTCTAAAATATTGCCATTTACATTTGGTATCCTGGTGCAAGGAATTATTATGCTTCGATACGTGTTTACATACTAACTACTTCAACACTGATACACTTCTTTACTTCATGGGTTTTTTCAAGAAAATGATCTATCTCGTCAAGGATTGTGGCATGAAAATATTTCTCACCACATACAGAGCAAACCTCTGCTTCTACATTCTCAACAATGTATAATTTACCATGAAGCCAATGTGGTTTTTTCACTTTCTTTTTTGTCGTTTGACCTTCACAAAATTCACAAATCATAACTCCTCCGTTAAAGCATATACTGTTATTATAATAAGATTACCATCTTCTTTGAATCTACAGACAATATGAATCAGCCTACCATCTTTTGCAGGTCCTTCAACTATATATCTTATTCCTCTTATATCCTCGGAAAGCTTTTTATTAATCCTTCCTTTGAGAACAGCATTTTCAATATCATCACGTTCCAATTCATCGTCCATCATCTCTTCCTAGGCATGCGAAGAAATATAATACTCCCTGTCAATAACCTTCTGCCGAACCTTTTGGATTTTGGTCATGCATTATTTTGAAGCATAACGACAGTCATAAGCTACCGCCAAACCTGAGATGTATGATAGCAAAAAGGCTTATAGAGTGGAAGCCAGAAAAATGTTGAAAAGCACGGCTAATTTGACGGTTAGCTTGATCGCTTTGTGTACGCCCAGCATGTAAGTAAGCTAATGGCGAAGCTGTGAGGTTTCGTCTGAAGGAAGCCGGAGAGCAAATCTGCGAGCCGACGAACAGAAAGGTCATATAAGGCTTAGCTCTGGGGCGAGTTAGCACAACATAACGAAGCCCGGTGATTTTTTACCATAGGCATAAACCGGATAACTGCTCCATGGATAGTCTGCTAATCGCCTGACTATTCCAGCCCGCAAAGGATTTCTATGGATATAGCAGGAAAGAAGCGTATGGTATTCATCATTTTCTATGAGAAAATTTTTGAGGCGCCCTTGAAAAAGATGACCATTTCGCTTGTGTTTTATATTGTACCGGCGTGTATAAGTGGTTCAGAACCATTGCATGCTTTTGGAAATATTAGGTTTATTGGTTTTGAGTAGCAGGTGGTAATGATTATCCGTGAGAGCATAAGCGTAAACCTCAACCTCAAATCTGTCCGACATTTTCCCCAGAGTTTCCAGGAACAAAACACGGTCGTCATTATCACTAAAAATATTCCTTCGTTCATTTCCTCGTGATAAGACTTGTCCTCGTGCAAACGGGGATGTGATAGTAAGCCCCTTCAAATTCTATACGCCATGGTCTTGTCATGGCAGAGAATATAATATAAATATTCTTTTATTGTCAAGCAATATAATCACAAATCAAGGTGTGACCCTCAGGTGTGTGCAGTCCTATTTCATTCTTGTCAAACTACCTCGCGAAGCGAAAGAGGCTTTGATAGTAGCAAGATAGATATTTGAATTCGCCTAACAAAGCGCTGCACCTGACCGCTATTCCGCTACGCTCCATAGCGGCAGGTAAAAAAGCGAAAGGGGTCACCCATTAGTAGGCCCCTGTCAAGCAAAAAAGACTTCCCTTGCGCGAAAAAATGGATTTTTTTGACAATAAAGGGGACAGATTTATTTTGAATGAAGGAATTATTGACATAAGGTGCAGCTTTAGTAGAATGACAGCGTACGATAGGATAAAGAAAATAAATCTGTCCCCTTTATTCCACCCATCTCCCTGGGATGTTTTTTGCATTTGTGAAACTTAATGTATTGTTCAATCCAGTTACAATATGTTTGTTCTGTGCGATAGGCATAATGATGATATCTCAATACCTGGAGAACCTGATCCATAAGTTTTAAATTGGAATCTGGTCTGAATTTCCTCTTGATTTCCATGATATTACTTATTACCATTTGAACATGGAAAATTCAATAGATATTTTTCCATGTTTAATTACTTAATATAAAAATAGATGGAAAACTTTCGATTGTATAAAGGCAATACATAGAAAATTTTCCATTTATCCTAACTGTTATAATTTTAACGTCTTTGCAAGTTGAACATGTTGTAGGCATTGTATGAAAAAGCCATAACATGCAACATAACGCACCTAATACAAGCATTGACCATGTATAAAAAACTATATCATGAATAGTAAAACTATATCTTATAGCCTCGGAGCCACTGGAACAATTGGCCTTTTTGTAGCCAGTCTTTTGTTTAGTATTCATAGCAATTTCTTTTACTATATAGCTATTCCTAGCATTATTTGTATTTTGTTATCAATATTCTTTTATTGGCTAAGTTCAAATGCGAAAGATAAACAAAATTATAAAATTAAAACTGAAGATCAAAATATTGTCTCTATTAAACAAAAAGGCGGCATAACGGCAAAAAACGTAAATATTAACTCCCAGACAAAAGAATCAAAACCAACAATTAATATCTCGCTAATCTATATATCCGCATACGGATTCTATTTTGTTTTAGAAAACCCTAGCAATAAAGATGCACACGAAATCACCTTAGACATAAAACTCCGTCCTGGACAATCTAATCCATTTCAGCAAAAAATTTACAAAGAAACATTTCCAATTAAAACTATATACGCAAAAGATAAAAAACAAATTCAAACTATAATAAATCCCAGTCTTAATATTGCATATGATGCCACTTGGAGATGGCAGGGCAAGAATGGCGAAACAATCTCAAGACAAGATGTAATTAAATTTAGTGAGGGAATGGGGTCACACCTTGATTTGTGATTAGCGCTGTAAATCTGTATTTCTTGTTGACAAATATTAACAAAGCTAATAGAAATATTAATGATTAAATGCCTAACAAATCAGTGGAGCCAACCCCTCCGTAGTTTGCGATTCTATTATTTTTAGGCTCTTTGTTCATTTTGTCTTTTTATTTATCTTGTCTGCCAAAACCGGGTTAACCAAATTTAGTCGTTAGGTCGGTTGTTTTCAGAGTACGGGAAAGACTGAGGGTCAAACCTTCATAATTCAATTATGAATATCGAAAAGCCTAACAAGCGCATGAAGCCAACCACCAATAACTATGCGATTTAATATTTTTTGAGGTTGCCACTTCCAAGCCTCTCTTGCCAGCATACGCACAGGTGGTGGTTGCTTATGCGGAGCGTTAGATTTTACTTCATCCTATAGGGGAGATTTCCTATAATATTAACATGAGTACTTTAAAAGACAACATTGCAGAAATGATTCATCACTTGCCGGAAGACTCCACACTGGAAGACATCCAATACCATCT
>CAKKPF010000192.1 GCA_919901575.1 Candidatus Brocadiaceae bacterium | reverse complement strand
AGACTACAATGATTTATACGCATGTAATGCGGGATATGTCGAATGCGCCGAAAAGTCCGCTGGATACGCTGAATTCTTTAAATGTGATTTATAATCACAAATGAGTATTACCATACAAATACTTACAGGGCCAACAGCCAGTGATAAAACAGAGGTTGGATTTAGAGTTGCGCAGCAAATTGAAGGCGAGATAGTTTCTGCCGATTCCATGCTTTTTTATAGAGGGATGAATATCGGGACTGCAAAACCTTCATTGGGTATGAGGGAGCGTGTTCCACATCATTTTATCGATATTATTTATCCATGGGAAAGTTACAGTGTCGGAAAGTACGTCAAAGACGTGGAGGATTTAACAGGAGACGTTAGCGGGGGAAAGCGGAAGTTTCTTATTGTCGGAGGCAGCCCTCTTTATATAAAGGGTATTATTGACGGTATTTTTAACGGCCCTGAGGCGGATTGGAATATTCGTAAAGAGCTGGAAGAAGTTGCGGAAAAAAAGGGGAATTTGCATCTTCATGCTGTTCTGCAAAAGATTGACCCTGTTAAAGCCACGGAACTGCACCCGAATGATCTGCGGCGTATAATACGTGCTATAGAGGTATATAGAAAAACAGGCAAGCCGGCATCGGCGCTTCAGGAACAATATAAGAAGGCAAGAAGGAATTATAGGTTTAAGATCGTGTGTATAACCAGAGAGAGGGAAGATATTTATCGGAGGATTGGTGAAAGAGTTGAAACAATGTTTGACAACGGCCTTGTTGACGAGGTTCAATCTTTGCTGGATAACCCTGAAGGTTTAAGCAGACAGGCGGGGCAGGCGCTGGGTTATAAGGAGGTTATTCAATATCTTGAAGGCATGCTTACATTAAGCGATGCGAAGGAGATGGTAAAATTAAACACGCGTAGATTTGCCAAAAGACAGATGACGTGGTTTAGAAGCTTCCCGGACGTTCAGTGGTCGGCGGCAGAGGAACGGGAGGGGCCGGAAATTATTTCTGAAAAAGTTATTTCTTTATTAGGAACATTTTAGGGATTGCTTAAGATATGAAAGTTTTTAGTTTTCTTAATAATATGAACTTTAGTGCAGCTTACAGCAAAGTCTTGGGTTCCGTCAGGCTGTCAGGGGATAAAAGCGCCTGGGGTTTGGAGATCGGCGATAGTGAATTAAAAGCCGTGAAAGCAAGTACTCGCGATGGAGAATTGTTTATAGAAGCAATTGACAGGATAGACTATTCATCAATTGATCATGAAAATATGCTTAAAAAACCGGAAATTATTGAAAATGCGGTAGAAATTTTTAAAGAACGCAATTTAATAAGTAAATCTGACAAAATAATTGTTTCTCTTTCCGGGAAAATGATACTCTCAAGGTTTTTTTCACTCCCGCCTATTAAGAAAAGCAGAGTTGCCGAGGCGTTAAGATATGAATTGCGTAAGCAAGTCCCTTTTGAGCCTGATGAGATTGTATGGGATTATCAACAGTTTGAAAATGACGGAACGACTGATAAAGGTGTTAAGATAGGGTTATTTGCCACAAAAAAGGAGAATATATATAATCTTTTACCAAGCCTGGCGCCAATAACAGCGAATCTGGATGCAATTCAAATTACACCTATTGCAATTTATAATCTTGTGCACTTAAGTTCTGATTCAGATGAAGACGTTATTGTTATAAATGTTGAACAGGAGAATACTGATTTTATAGTGGTTGGAAGATCAAAATACTGGAATAGAAGCATTCCCATGTCAGAAGTAAATATGACCCTTATACGGGAAATACAGCGGTCAATAGGATATTACGTCTCTGTCTC
>CAKKPF010000191.1:5647-8585 GCA_919901575.1 Candidatus Brocadiaceae bacterium | reverse complement strand
TTATTGTCCCACTCGGGGAATGGGAGAAAAACCCTCGCCTTTAGGCGAAGACTTTAGTATGCTTGCGGTGTGGAGAATTATCGAAAATCTAGCCATACCATTTATGACATTAAGTACCATATTGTTTGGATTACCAAATACCGCAAGCCAGTTCTACGGGGAGAAGTTGCCGAGCGAGCACGAGATTTGATCCGAGAAATTTGTAAGACCAAGGATGTAGAAATTATCAAGGGGCATGTTTCTAAAGATCATGTTCATATTTTTGTTACTGTTCCTCCACACATTTCGGTAAGTCAGTTGGTACAATCGCTCAAAGGGAAAACGTCCCGAAAGTTGATGATGGAATATAAGAGTTTGAACCGGAATTTTTGGGGTCGTCATATTTGGGCTCGTGGCTACTTTGTAGCAAGTTCTGGTAACGTAACAGATGAAGTAATTATAAAGTACATTGAAGAACAAGGTAAAGAACCTCCTGATGGAGATTTCAAGATTGATGATTAGAACTTTAGTCGGCTTAAAGCCGAACAGCAAAGCTACCGCTCTTTAGGCGGTAGTAGTTTACTTGGTTCCGTTCTTTCCGATGCGGAACGCTTGATCAGCGACGAAACATTTAAGGATTATCAAAGAAAATCCGGCAAAAATCTGGCACTTTTTCTCACCAATTTATTTCACCTTAAATTGCAGCAGGGGATTCAAGAAGATACGGTGTTTAAACATCTTCATGGTCTTGAATGGACAAGATGTGAGGTAAAGGATAAACATAAAAGAATTCATATCGGTTATCTTTCAGGAAAATATCAAGTTCCGGCAGAATCTGATGAAAAGAGAGAAGATGAAGATATTGCATACCCTGTTAAAGTTTCTATTCTTATAAGCGGCTCCCTTGAAGACCCATTACCGGAAGCGGTTGAATGCGCCCATTTACTGGCGAATGAATTATCCGGTATGGATGCATTTTTTGAGGCATCTTTTCATAGGGCAAACAGAAGGAATTTTGCGTTAGCGCTGAAAAATAGCGCAGATCTGCTTATCTATATCGGGCATGGAACTGAAGACGGAAACCTCGTGTTTGAAGATGGAATGTTCGGCGCTGATGATTTAAAAACCTTTTGCGATAAAGGAATTGATACCTCAGGGCTTTCAGGTGCATTGTTCTTTGCATGTTATGGTTCTGTTTTTTCAAAACACCTGAGATGCCCCTGGATAGCCTTTGATAAAGAGGTCTTGAGAGAAGCGCCTAAAGCCTATTTAGTACAGCTATTCCGGATATGGAGAGAGGTTAACTCTCTTAAAGAAGCAATAGATACTATTTGGGAGCGTCTTCATGAGAACGTTGTCGCCGAACTAAAACACATCTTTAAACAATCTAATAAAAAGTTTCCGGACTCCGGCTTAAGTAAAGGGAAAACAAAATTAATAAATTTATCCGCAAGGATGGCGAATTGTTCATACAATGATTTTATTGAAGTGGAAATAGGGAAAATACGCTATCCCGGTTTCGATCCCTTCATCGGGAAAACCGGTGAATTGGCCTCATTGCTGCAGCTACCCTCTATTGATTCTTTAGAAACTATCCAGCAATTTCAATGGGTATGGGGGACTGCGGGCATGGGAAAATCGTCCCTATTGCAGCAGTTTGCTATTTATGCCGCGGAAACCATTTTACTTCCTGAAAAAGAACAGGTAATTTTAGCTCACATAAGCTGCCAGGCATTTACCAGCCAGAGCGAGGTTATAAGCAAGCTTATAGACGCATTTTCCCAGATATTCAAAGCAGAAATTCCTTCAAAAAATTTGCAGGGATTGTTTTCATTTACAAAGCAAAAGAGGGGAACTTATATTATTATTCTTGACGACTTGTCCTATCTGGACGTTAAAGAGCTGGAAGATGCGGAAGCCCTGGTTAATAGAATTTATGAGACTGCGCGAATCCACAACTGCTGCTGTAAGATAGTGGCAAGCAGCCGGAAGAAACCCTCGGAGAGATTCAAACCTTTGGAAATCAGGCCATTGACACCTGAAGAGATGAATAAATTAGGCGTAGAAATCTGGAGAAAAGAAACTGGGGGAACCATTTCAGAACGAGATGCAGACGCAATCCTGCGAATAGGAGCGCTCACCCACAACAATACGGCCTTGCTGAAAAAGGCCATGATCCTGAGCGCCAGAAATAGAATTACATACGTTGATTATGTTTCCGAGCTTGGCAAGAGATACTCCCTTGCAAGAATGGATGAAATGGAACTTGCACAGGCAATGATAAAACATGAAGTTGACTTGTTAAAGAACAGTGAAGATAAAGACGGCTTCCGTTACTCAAGATTTTTATCTGTCTTGTATCCCCTGAACTTGAGAATTGGACCATTTAACAAAGAGGAGATTATTAAATGGTTCGGAAAAAGATTTTATACCGATCAGGAAGAAGATTATGAAGACTACTGCAATTATAATACGGGATTAAGATTTTTAACCCAACTGGGGTTTTTAATGGTAAAGAAAGATGAAGAGGGTAAAGTGGTATTTGATATCCCGGCAAACCAGCGAATGCCTCTACAATCTATTTCAATAAAAGGTACCGGCAGTGGACTTTTAAACATAATAAATACTTTAGTTCCGAGGCATGTAAACAGACGTCTGGCCTTAGCAATGGAATTGATTGGAAAAGGTTCGTTGGAAGCAATTACTACCGCGTTTTCAGAAATAGAAGCGGATTACAGAAATGAAATGAACCATCCTGATATTGCCTTTGCAGTTATTCGATCAATGATGATAAGAGCAGAACTGACGGCAATTTTCTCAAGTGAGATATCAACAAAGATATATGATGAAATTATTCAATTAGATATTACGAAAAAAACAGCATCTATTGAAGCGGAACTAGCTTCAGCTATGTACAATAAAGGGGTAAGCTTCGGAGAATTAAACAAATCAGAAGAAG
>CAKKPF010000191.1:1054-5547 GCA_919901575.1 Candidatus Brocadiaceae bacterium | reverse complement strand
TCAGCTATGTACAATAAAGGGGTAAGCTTCGGAGAATTAAACAAATCAGAAGAAGAGATTAAAGTATATGATGAGTTAATTGCAAAGTATGGTGAGTGGGAAGAGACTGTAATTGCCGAAAAAGTCGCTTCAGCTATTCTTTATAAAAAGGCTGTTTCCTATAAAGGTGAAAAGGATTTATCTAAATTTAATGATGATTTAACAAAAACAGTTTCTCAATATGAAAAAACAAACCCTGTTCTTGTAACAGCAATTATTTCCTTACTTAAAAGTATGCAGTATGATGAAGAAAGTTGAGTTCAGGTAACCGTTTATAAGCTGGTTCAATCATGCAAGGCTGAGCTTCTCTCCGTAGCCTAAACTAGTCGTATCAAATCCATGGCTGTGGAAACCTGAAGCTTTCCTTAACCATCGTTACTTCCCAACAGATCTGAAATTTTAGTAATATACGTATAAGGTACACTGTCATTGATTGCAGATTTGTAGAAATTGTAATGCCTGCCGTGTTTCATTAATGCAGTAGACATGCCAAGCTTCTTTCCCACTTCTATTTCGTCTTTAATTTTATCGCCGACACAAAGGACCTGTTCCGGTTCTAAATTATACTTAATTAAAATTTCCTTAAAACATTTCTCTTTTCCCAGGGGGTTATCTGTTATGATTATTTCGTCAAATACATTTTCCAGACCCAAAACTTTTATCTTCTTTTCCTGCATCTGCCTATTGCCAAATGTAACAAGGAAGAGCTTATAGCCAATTCTTTTTAATTCGTCAATTGAAGCCATTGCGTCAGGGAATAAAATAGCGGCTTCCACCTCAAGGGTATTGATAGTATTGGAAATTTCCCTGCAGAACTCTTCTGGAAGATTGTATAGATTGGCGATTTTACGGGAGATGTCGGCTTTTGGGCCAAGACGTTCTTCAAGTTCCAGTTGTAATTTTAGCGCCTCTGCTTCGGAGCATTTGATCGCCTTCGATATGATTTTTGCGGCAAGTTTTTTGCTTTTTAAAACCAGCGTTCCACTGCAATCATATAGCGTGTCGTCCAGGTCAAATATGATTGCCTTAATCCGGTTTGACAACAAAGACATAAGTTTGGGAATTATTAGGTATTTTTAAAAGGTAATAAGTGATTATTGTGCATATATCCTGCATATAGAATCTGCCAGCTTTTCAGGATCGTGTCTTATTAAGTCCTGCTTTTCCCACAGTACTCTTTTTTGTTCAATATTTTCAATTAAATCAGTAACCTCTACTGCTACATTATTTTTCTCTAAATTTTCATCAAGGGCTACAATATCAGCGCCTTCTTTTCTATATTTTTCGATTATTTCCTTACGCGGGAAATTGTTATTAACGAGCACATAATCCAGGATTCCCTCTCCAAGATACTTTATAACTGCTTTAATGTGATCCGATGCGGTGTAATTGTCTGTTTGTCCTGGTTGTGTGACGATATTACACAGGTATATCTTTACGGCTTTTGTCCTCTGCAGAGCGTCCTTTATGCCTCCTACAAGAAGGTTACTTATGACGCTTGTGTAAAGGCTTCCCGGGCCGATTACGATTATGTCTGCTTTTTCGATTTCACTGATTGCGTCTGGCGGGCATTCGACATCATTCGATTTCAGAAAGACCCTTTCGATAGGCGCTTTTCGTGGTGCGCGCACATTAAACTCTTCTTCTACAACCGAGCCGTCCATTAATTCTGCACAAATGTGAGTACTTGTAAGTGTGGAAGGCAGGACTTTTCCTTTGATTGTCAGTATCTTACTTGCCTTTTTTATAGCCTGATCAAAACTGCCTGTTATATCTGTTAATGCGGCCATCAATAGATTGCCAAGGCTCATTCCGTTAAGTGAACCTTTATTAAAGCGGTATTGAAAAAGCTGGTATAAATCTTTTTCCTGCTCCTCAGTTTCTGAAAGCGCAACCAGACAGTTTCTCACATCTCCGGGAGGCAATATGCCGTATTCTTCTCTTATGACGCCGGAACTTCTGCCGGAATCTGTAACTGTTACAATTGCCGTCAGGTTTTCGCTGTATGTTTTCAATCCTTCAAGCGCAATTGGAAGCCCTGTGCCGCCGCCAATGGCTAATATCTTTAAATTGTCATGTGTCTTCCCGATATCTTTCAATTTGAGCAAAGTCGGCAGTTGGAAAAATCTTTTTATCTTGTAATCGGGTTTATTTGCGCTGTCGTAAGCCGTTTCCTCTTTAAACCTTCCGTGTAACATTTGGACTGTTACCATTCCTTTGGATTTTGCAATTCTAAGCTCTTCCCTCACCCGGTCTCCAACGACAACCACATTCTGCGGAGACAGTGAATACTTTCTGACAATCGCTTCAAAGCAGTCCTCCATTAACAGGCCAACTTCCTGGTCGTTAATTATTATTTCATCAAAGTAAGGTTTCAGGTTAAGCAGTTCTATTTTTTTATGTTGTCTTTCATGAATTCCTGTTGTCAGCAAAAACAGCTTGTATTTATCCTGTGCTAATTTTTTTAAAGTTGGTACAACATCAGGGAAGAGTTGTATATCGGTCACTTCATTGCTGTTATAAGCCTTCAGGGCAGAGCGAACAAGTTCATGGCCTTTATTAAATTTATTTGATATTTCATTGAAAACAGGATAATACGGTCCATGCTTTTCTGATAATTCTTTCTGCAATAAATACGCTTCTTCCTCTGTGCACGGCAGCCCGGCATCAACCATTGCTTTTGCAGCACGTTTTCGCGATGCTTCGAGTAGCGAGCCGGTACAATCGTATAGTGTATCATCAAGATCAAATATAATTGCTTTCATAGTTTCCTTCTTTGGGAAAACCCAAATTGTGTTCGTTTAAAATGACATAAGATTTGCCGGGCTTGCTTACTCTACCTTTAAGTTTTTAATTTCAGGAGGAAAATCAACTTTGCTGCCAACGGTAATTCCGTTTTTTCTGAACCAGCCTTCTTCCATTTCAAGTGCGAATCGCACTTCAGCCTTTGATGTATGACTTGTTAAACTGTATGGAACCATAGGCTCTATCTGTGTAATTGTTCCACTGGAATTTATGAAGGCAATAGAGAGAGGAATTCTTGTATTTTTCATCCAAAATGACAAGTTTTGTTCCTGTGGATAGATAAATAACATACCGTGGTCGCTGTCTAATTTATCCCTAAACATCAAGCCTATTGTACGCTCTTTTTGTCTAAAAGCAACTTCTACGCGGGGTTTTTTGTTGTGTATATTTAACTCGTATGTAATTTCGTCTGATATATTGGAATGACCGGTACAACTCCAGAGCGTTGGAGTGAGTACTAAAAGAAGGACGTTGCGAAAGTAACTGCTTCTTGCGATGCGGAATGATAATTCCATAAGGTAGTTATTTTGCAGGAGAAATCACAGAATTTACAGGGTCTCTGAATTTAGCAACCGGGTTTACTATGGCAAGCCCCCGATAATATGTAACCAGCCCGTTAACAACTTTTGTAATTATCTTATTAAAGGAGGTCCTTTCCCTTGCCCTTTCCAGCTTTATTTCCGGCCCCTTTTCATCAGTTATTGGTATCATTTTAACGTTACCGAAATCCATTTTTAACATATTTATCATTCCGCCATCCCCCTCCATTTGCTTGACTATTTCGGCAGAGGGTAAAGCCGCAATGTAAGAAAGAGGGTATGTATAGTCTCTATAATTGTCTTTTTGTATATATGCTTCACCCTCAATTGACAGTGTCTGCAGGTATTCTCTAACAGTGTTGAGCTTTGCTTCGTTAACGTCTTCCTCCTTGACTTTTACAGCCTTTTCCCTGTCAGTGTTGATTTTCCCGGTTATAATTGTCCTGGCAATTGTTCCCTGAGACTGGAAGGTATTAACGTTAATTTGTATACAATCCGGATTTATGAATTGAAATGAAAAAACGTCCTTTGTTTTTTCATCATATATTGATGAATTGGTGAATTTAATGCTAACATTGTGTATTTCCAGTTCCGGTATCAGTATTTCAAGAGGAAGGATTATTTTTGATACAGTCATTGCACCAGGGATAACATTGCCGCTCCTGTGAATTTCATTTTTATCGTTTGTTATTTCAACAAATCTTTCTCCTGCTGATTTTTGTATAACATAATCATGATGCATCAAAAATTTGTCGAAAACATATAGTCTTTCCTCACCATTACCATTTTCTCCATGTCTTAAACTTGGCGAATGCGTACGTGCCCTAGTGTCTCTGAAATATATCGAATCCTGTAGGAAATCTTCGAGCTTGCTTAACGGTACGCTAAAAAAAGGCTGGCGAGTTTTATCCATAATCGTGTAATTCAAATGATGAAACTTATAAGAACATGAGATTTCTAATCTAAAATTAAAATACTGTTGTGAATATTAGTTTAAAAATAAAAATATGTCAAGATGTTATTTTTATGTTGTTTTTATGTATAAAGCCTGTTCGGTGAACAGATTAGATACCCATCGGTTTTGAGCTACAGTGAAACAATACATTTCTT
>CAKKPF010000191.1:0-1044 GCA_919901575.1 Candidatus Brocadiaceae bacterium | reverse complement strand
GCATTGAACGTATCAATCTTTAGTGTTTTCTGGTTATTTTAAACTATAAGAAAAAGAGGGTATCGCTTAAGCCTTATAAAGATTTGAGACCTGACTGCCATCCGGCTAAGCTTAACTCCTTTGATATTAACAGGTTAGAATGTTGTATCTCCAGGAAATTGGTTTTACGCGGAGAGCGAGTTTTGAATACAAAATAAAAGAATTAACACAACAAAGTAATATTATGTTATCTGTGTGGAGTATTTAATAATTTTGGGCAACATCCCCTATTCATTATTCAAAAAAAATTGAATTGCGAATATGAGATGAAAACTTAGAAACTGGAGCCAGATGAGTTTTTATTTCTTGATCATCAACTCTCTTGCCTTTTCAGGGTCTATTTGAGTGACATTCAAAACCCTTTGCATAGAGCCGGGCCGGGCTTTTGATACGATCACTTCGGCATTTGGCAAAGATTTCGCCTTACTGCTTCTTACCGTCAACTGTGCGGCTGTTTTCAATTTTTCATCATTAATTTCACCCCTGATAATAGCTAACGGCCCTGGTATATCTTTTAATTCCAGTAAGAAATCCCGGTCTGTTGCCAGGTTTTCTAATGCCTGATTTTCATCTTCCCTTCGGCTGACAACTACTTTTGTCTTGTCATCAAGGCGAAAATGTCTTCCCACCTTTAACAATTTAACATCGTTCAGGTCGGGATCTCCGTGATTAATCGAGTCCCTCATCCTGTTGGCAAATTCAGGGTCGGTGAGGAGACATCCTCCTGATGCGCACGGATAATCGGTCATCTGAAAAATATCAGCGAGTTGTATCTGGTCTTTTCGTGAACGTCCCTTAATTTCAAGCAATTCATCCCTGTTGACCAGGCCAGTCTTTTCCGGAATTGTCGGTTCAAGGTGTTTTGCGCAGAGAGGTCTCAGGACAAGCCCCGTTAAGCCCGCCTCTCTGTCAATTGTTTTCATGGCTTCTTTTCTCTGTGACATCGGGCGCTGACCAAGAACCTCGCCTGTTATTATAAAGTCCGCCCCGATTTCCTTCATATAT
>CAKKPF010000190.1 GCA_919901575.1 Candidatus Brocadiaceae bacterium | reverse complement strand
AAATTTCCAGATGTTTGTTAAGCGGTGATAGCTTTGTTGTCAGGCGAGTTCAGAATAACAAAATTTTATATTGCAAGTCTGATCAAACTTGTTAGGTGACAAGTTTCTTAATCTGAAATGATGATATGTTTTCTTATAGTTTTTGAGTTAATTATAGCGCTTTTGGCGATGGATTATCAAAAACCATTTTGGTGGGTAATGATAATTCTTTTATTCATCGTTTCTGTCCTTTCCATAATTAAGACAATAAAAGCTGATACGGAATCTAAAGAAATAAAAAAAAGGTGGTTGCAAATAGAAATTATCTCGAAAGACACAAATGAGGTGGTAAAAACTATTGCAAAGAAATCCGAAAGAACTTGTCCAAATGATAAAATCGAAGCAAAAGCAATGATAGGATTAAAAGGAATATTAAATATTATAGAAGGATATAATATAACATGTATAACTGATGAAGGATTAGGAAAAATGACTATATGCTTTGATGAGGACTTTAATGATCAATTTTACGAAGTAAAGATTACAGGAAATAAGGGAGAAATAAAATATAATACTGTTGCAAAGATGGAAGGAAGTCTTTCTATTGAATTTGAGGAGGAAGGCCTTGAATGGATACAAATTATCTGTTGGGAAAGATAAACAAATTCATCGCAGTTCAAAGGTATGCAGAAGATGGTCAGGGTCTTGCAATATTACATTTCAGAAATAGGTATTATTGAAATTACCTTGAGCGTTTGTTTTTAAGGTTTGAGGAGTTGAGGCCGGGACACTGGTCAGCGACTATTTTATTCTTGAGCACCATAATGAGATTCTTCGCCTGCGGTTCAGCCCGCCAAACAATCCGTTAGGTAAAAATGAAATACATTTTAATATTTCTTATCCGTGTAAATCAGCGTCCTATTATTTCCATTAAAACCAATGTTAAATAAAAAACTATTATTTATAGCCGCAATTATTGTGATAGGTATGGGTTGCCGCTCGGTTACAAGTATCGTGGAAACGGACACGTTGAGGAACTTTCCTGCTGAGATAAACGCTGGGGATATTGTCCATGTGGCAACCGGCGAGAAGATAACCTTTGCGCAACTTGCTGACTCCCTTGACGGGGCAAGGATTGTGTACGTGGGTGAGTCTCATTCAAACAAGGAGTCTCATGAATTAGAGCTTCAGGTACTGAAGGAATTTTATAAGAGAAACGGTGGCAATATAGCGGTAGGTATGGAGATGTTTAAGAGGCCGCATCAGGATATCCTTGATAAATGGACAGGCGGCGGGATCAGTGAAAAGGATTTATTGTTTTTAACAGACTGGGATAATGAGTGGGGCTATGATTATAATCATTATAAAGGTATAATGGATTTTATACGGGACAATAAGATTCCGGTTGTAGCCCTGAACATTAAGAGAGAGTTCCAGAAAAAGATAAGCAAAAACGGGATTGAAGGTTTAAGTGAGGAGGAAAGAAAGACGCTGCCGGAAATAGATACTGCCGACGTCTATCACAGAAGATACCTGGAAAGTATAATGAAGGGACACGGCCACGAGGATGCAGATATGAGTGATGCCTTCGAAAGGCTTTATCTGGTTCAGTGCGTCTGGGAGGATGTTATGGCCGACAGCATATCAAAGTTTCTCTCTTCTCCGGAAGGAAAAGACAGGAAGCTGCTGGCGTTTATAGGGGGAGGCCATATCATCTATCATTTTGGCGTTCCTAAAAGGGTGTACCGGCGCAACCATCTTCCGTACCTTACGATAACAACATACGAGTTGAGGGATTTAAAGCCCGAAGATGAGCATCCATTTTTCGCAAAGGATATACCCCTCCAGCCTGCGGATTATGTGAAAGTCGTTGAGTTGACAAAACATAAAGAATCAAAGGTGAAACTGGGTGTTATTATCCGAGATTTGCAGGAAAAAAAGGAAGAGCAGGATAAGGAAGAACAGAAGCACAGGGTTGTTATTGACAGTGTGCGGGAAGATAGTCCTGCCGGGAAGGCCGGGCTGAAGGCCGGAGATATTATCCTGTCGATGGACGGCGAGAGCGTAGATAAGGTATTTGATGTGATTTACCATGTGCGCCAGAAAAAGGCGGGGGATACCTGCCTGATAGAGATATTGCGCGGGGAAGAGAAGATGCCGGTAGAGGTGACATTCTTCGAGACAAAAGGACACGGGAAAGAATAGTAAATGTGGTCATGAATTTTATCTTGTGGAAAGATTAACCACAGTCAAGTTCAGAGAAAATTACAATAAACAAATTCCCTGTCTGCCGTGCACGGCACAGGCAGGCAAAGTACAAACAAATCCAAAAATCTAATACCAAATGACCAAAACGTTAATTTTAGGAAACTGAATGTGAATCTTACAGGCAAGACAATAGAGATCATTAAAGCAACGGTACCAATAGTTGAGGAAAAAGTAATAGAATTTACAAAGATACTTTATCCAATAATGTTCAGTCGTTATCCGGGGTTAAAAGTCTTTTTCAACCAGACACATATGCGTGACGGCACACAGCCTCGAGCGCTGGCCGCATCAATTATAGAGTATGCAAACGCAATAGATAATCTTGACGCAATTAAACCACTTGTAAACGGTATAGCAGAAAAACACGCTTCGTTGAACATTAAGCCTGTGCAATATTCTATTGTTACTACCTGCATGCTGGTGGCAATTGGAAAGATACTCGGAGAAGCTGGAACTTCTGAAGTCATGGGAGCCTGGAAAGAGGCTGTCAAAAATCTTGCAAATATGATAATTGAAGTCGAACGTAAAAAATATGATGAGACATTAGCAAAAGAGGGTGGTTGGAAAGGTTACAAAAAATTTACCATCACTAATAAAAGAAATGAAAGTATTCTGATAACCTCATTTTACCTTGAACCGGCAGACGGAAAAGTTGTCGCAACCTGTAAAGCAGGCCAGTACATAAGTATTATGTTGGATTTACCTGAAGGAGGCACCGTTTTCCGTAACTATTCACTTTCAAACAGCCCGAATGGTAAGTACCATAGAATTTCAGTCAAACGGGAAGAAAATGGTCTGGTATCAAATTACCTCCACGATACACTTCGTCAGGGAGATAAAATAAAGGTAAATCCTCCTTACGGTAGTCTATGTCTGAATGAAGCAGATAAGCCGGTGGTACTTATCAGTGGCGGTGTCGGGATAACCCCAATGATTAGTATTCTACAGGATGCCTCTGTTAAAAAACTGACCAGACAGATATACTTTATTCATGGAACACCCGATAGAAACACCCATGCATTTAAAGATGATGTTATAACATTAACATCAGAGCACGATAACTTTAACCATCAATTCTTTTATTCCAGGGATTCGGTAAAGTCTGCTGATACAAAAGAAGGCAGGATGACTATGAACTCGATTAAAGAGATTATAGGTCATAAAAAGGATGCAGAGTTTTATATCTGTGGTCCGGCGCAAATGATGAAGGGCCTATACCGGGAATTAATCAGATGGGGGGTCACTCCAAATAATATTGTCTATGAATATTTTGGCCCTAAAATGGATATTACCGGATAAATTTTTACGAAGAAAAGATCGGTATGATAATGAAAAGAAACTTAATGTTATTTTTTATGGTGTTTATCATGGTGACTTTATGGAGTTTGGGCTGCGATAATTCAGTTGAAGTAGAGCTAAATGAAAACCAATCCAAGCCACAAGCTAAATTACGTTCATCATATAAGGGATTGTCTGTAAGGCATGTACAATCAATACCTCACATCTCAATACGAGAAAAAAAGGATTGGGGTTTTTGGGGACACAGTACAATAGAACACGACTATGAGGAAAAGGCAATCAATGGAGACAATGTGGTAATAGATCGTACTACCGGTCTAATGTGGCATCAGTCTGGGACTACAGATTATATTAATCTACGTTATGCAAAGGAATGGGTGAGGAACCTGAACCAACAAAAATACGCAGGTTATAGCGACTGGCGATTCCCTACTGTGGAAGAAGCAGCGTCATTGCTGAAATCAGATAAAGTAAATGATAGATACATTGATCCTGTTTTTGATGGAAAACAAGAATGGATATGGACTGGAGATAGCTATGATTCGGATAATGCGTGGAGCACGGACTTCGTCGGCGGTGGCGTGCTTACGTGCCACGTCGATGATGGTAGCTACGTCCGTCCAGTACGCTCAGGCAACAGATACTAATTAGGAAAAAGAGAATTTCTTAACATTTTATTAAGAATCTTACCGTAGCAATAAGGTTACAATATATTTAAAATGGTTTGATAGTTTGATAATCTGATAATGATTGAAAAAGGAGGAAGAAGAAAATGAAGTATTCATTACTAATTTTGACATTAATTCTGGGGACTCTTACGGCCATTGCTTCCTGCAAGAAGTCTGAGGAAGTGAAGGTTGAAGAGGTACAAACGTATACGCCCAAACAGGAGGGCCTGGCAGGGGCCATGAAGAAAGCGTCTATAATGATGAGGCGGTTATCAAGGGCGGTGGAAAACAATAACTGGGTTGAAATGGACATGTGGACACAGGAACTCAAGGAGGGGATTGGCTTTCATTGTGTGGAACTGTATATGATTGAGAACAATGATATTTCAGACGAGTTTACTGAATTAAGCAACAAATTTAACAGCGCTACAAATAAATTAATTCTGTGCAGTAAAGAACATGATACTGATAATGCGAATCTGGAATTTAATAATCTGATAAAGTCATGTGATGCATGCCACGAAAGCTTTAATAAAGACATGAAGAAACCATTGGATTTTACTGATTTGGGAGGAAGATAGAAGGCAGGAAATAATTTTATAATTTAAATATATAAATATCTTTTTAAGAAGGAGAAATGAGTAATGTACGAATTCAGAGTAAGGGTGGGAATTGGGATAGGAGGAGAAGAAGAGGGAGAAATAGAAAGAGGGGAACAGACATTCGTTATCAGCGCAGAATCAGAGAACGAGCTTGATGCAGAAGATCAGATAAGATTTCTGGTTGAGAATAAACTGGAAGTGCTGAACATATCACAAATAAAGATAGGCGGTTGAAACAGGACACTACCGACAGGCTTATTGCTGATAAGTTTTTTATATGAACAAGAAAAATATTTTCTTAACAGGAGCTCCTTCTTCAGGAAAGACTACAGTCATCAAAAAAGTAATTGAAAGTCTGGAACATCCTGCTAACGGTTTCTTTACAGAAGAAGAGAGAGTAGACGGTAAAAGGGTCGGCTTCTTATTGAAGACCATTGACGGCAGAAAGGGTTATCTTGCTCATCAGGATATTAAGTCTGGTTTTTATATAAGAAGATATGGCGTAAGTATTGAGAATATTGAAAAGATTGCCGTGCCTTCAATTACTCCCGTAAAGAATAATATTATAATACTTGATGAGATCGGAAAGATGGAATGTTTTTCCAGGGTCTTCAAACAGGCAGTTGTCAATGCCCTTGATGCACCAAATATCGTCATAGGCACAATTACATTTGGCGGAGACGCCTTTATTCTTGAAGTAAAGAAAAGGGAAGATATTGAAATAAGTGAAGTAACTGCGGGCAACAGGGATTTATTGCCGGATTCAATATTAAGGAAAATCTCAAATCTTCTGAATACAAAATAGAAAGTCAAATTCTTTTTATTTCTCCATTACGTTTATCGGCTCAATTCTGGGCGGCATGATTGAGGGAATAACTTCACCTTTTTTCAGCGCCTTTAGTTGAATCTGTGCCTGGGTTCTTGTCGGCAGGCCATAGATCTTGATAAAACCGATTGCAGCGTCATGTTCAAAGGTGTCTCCGGTATCATAAGTGGCGAGTGAGTGGTCGTACAATGATAACGGTGATTTTCTGCCGACTACGATACAGTTGCCCTTGAATAGCTTCAGCCTGACAGTACCGACAACGAATCGCTGATTGCTTAATATATAAGCCGCCAAGTCCTGGTGAAATGTTGAAAACCACAAACCATTATAAACCATATCTGAATAGTGGGTGGAAACCAGGTCTTTAAACCTGTGAGTGTCTTTTGTCATTACTATTTCTTCTAATGCCTGATGGGCTTTATAAAGCACTACGGCTGCCGGCGACTCGTAGATCTCTCTGGACTTTATACCGACAATACGATTCTCAAGATGATCAACCCTTCCTACACCGTTATCACCGGCTATCTTGTTTAAATCGTTTATTAGGGTTATTCCATCCATCCCCTGACCATTCAAAGATAGAGGAATACCATTTTCAAAACCAATTTCTATGTATGTTGGTTCATCGGGGGCATCCTTTGCGTTTTTTGTCCATTTGTATATATCTTCGGGCGGTTCCGCCCATGGGTTCTCAAGTATTCCGCATTCAATACTCCGCCCCCATATATTTTCATCTATGCTGTAAGGATTATGGGTACTTGCGTCAACGGGGATGTCGTTCATTCTGGCATAATCCATTGATTCATTTCTGGTCATATTCCATTCCCGTAATGGTGCAATTATCTGTAAGGATGGATCCAGCGTGTGTATGGCAACGTCGAATCGAACCTGGTCATTTCCTTTCCCTGTGCATCCATGTGCTACGGCACAGGCGCCTTCTGCCTTTGCCGTATCAACCAGCAGTTTTGCTATCAACGGTCTGCCGAGTGCGGTTGCAAGATGATATGTTTTCTCGTAAAGGGCTCCGGCCTGAATCGCAGGAAAGATAAAATAGTAAACAAAGACCTCTTTTGCATCTATAATCATAGACTTGCATGCGCCGGTCTTTACTGCTTTTTCCACTACCGGTTTCAGATCCTTTTCCGTTCCCAGATCAATAGTCAGGGCTATTACGTCCATGTTATACTTTTCCTGTATCCACTTTATGGCAACGGAGGTATCAAGCCCGCCTGAATACGCCAGCACAACTTTCTTTTTTTCAGTTCCCATTTCTGTTTAGTTAAAGAATATTAAATGTAAGATAAATAGAAGTAGAGCAAATTACAAAAGATTTTTGGTACATATTTCAAATAATATCATCGCTGTAAACCGTAGTCAAAGGATTTATCCCTGTCAGTAATTACGCCATTTATATCACAAGAAATCGTATCCTGTGCAGTTGCTGCAAGTTTGCGATATTTTTCCACATATTCTTGTAGCGCCGTTTCTACCTGGTTACTTTACTACCGGTTCAGTTGATTGCCGTAATATATCAGGGCAAAAGCCATTTTAAGATTATTACCTAAATTGAATGATTTTGTAGCCGCAACCTTTAGGTTGCGCAACTTACGTGGATCCATCAAATGATAAGAAACGCCCGCCCAGGCGGGCGGCTACAATATCATATAATATAAAATCGCTCAATTTAGGTATTATATAAAAGTTTTCTCTACTTTTAGAAAAAGTCCAAGGCATCGGCCGGTCTTACCAGACTTGTTGGTGGGGTGCAAAACCGTCTTTAATAGGAATTGGTCTATCAAAGGTACCGATTGCCTTGAATTTAAGTTATAATCCCCGCCAATTCAATTATTATCTTCTTTCTTTGAAAGTTGTCGTCCTTGCCATTTACTTGAATTGGCCATCAGGTGTGTAGATTCGGTATCCAACATGGTAAAACAGCCAGCTTTGTACAGAAGGTTGTTTCCTAGAAAATGTTCTGTACAATGTTGTACCATGCGCTTATCACAAAAACGGTGGACACTATGACAAATCCGATAAAAACCAATCTTTCTAATGCCATGATAACTTCTCCTTTTTCTAAAAAAGCACGTAATCTTTTTATGTAAATTCAAGGCATCGTCCGGTTTCTACCTGACTTGGTGGTGGGGGCTCAAAACCGCCTTAACAGGAATTGGTCTATCAAAGGTACCGATTGCCTTGAATTTAAGTTATAATTTTCTGCTGGTCCAATTATTACCATCCTGGATAGAAAGTTGGCATCCCTGCCATTTAACTGAACCAGCAGAATGGATAATTCCAGAATACATCACAACATCGCACCAGATATTCGAACTTATAATTGCCTCCTAAAGATATTCTGTGCGATATTATTCCCTATGCCTGCTATAAAGATGGCACATGCTATAATAGCAAAAAGCCCGATAGTAAATAGTTTCTTTAACATAACGATGTAATCCTTACATTTCTTTTTTAGGGAGTAATTCTAAAAAGATAAGATTAACCTGATGTTTGTATTATCAAAATATGTGCCACAAAGATAGATTGTTGTATACTATATTTTCCAGCAAGCGTTATGTTTCCTTAATTCATTATCTAGTAATATGTTATGAACAGTATTGGGCAGTTCTTAAATTATACCGGTGAATTGGATGAGGTGTTCTCTGGATGAATAATGTGCCATGGCACAATAGTGCAATGGCACATATGTGTAGCATGGCACACAGCAAGGGGATGGTGGTATTGTTGATGCGTTTTGGTTGATAGCTGAACAAAATGTGGAACTACTGTCTACATGTTTTGCATCTTGATTTTATGTTCTTTAATCTTCCTATATATGCTGCGTCGGCTTATGCCCAACAGCCGTGCTGCCATAGTCTTATTTCCTGCCGTCTTTACAAGTACCTGTATGATTGACTTTCTTTCATCATCTCCCGTATTTTTGGAATAATCAGCCTTTGTTACAATAAACTTTTCAAAAGCAGGTGGCAGGTGTTTAAGGGTAATGGTTTTTTGGTGGCACAGAATAAATGCATGTTCCAGTGCATGTTCCAGTTCCCTGATATTACCAGGCCATGAATAATTCATAAATATTTTCTGGACGTCTGTAGATATGCCTGCGATATTCTTGTTAATCTTCTTGTTGAATTTATTCACAAAGTGGTCTATAAGGGCAGGTATGTCTTCTTTTCTGTCCTTTAGCGGAGGTACATTTATTTCTACCACGTTAAGGCGGTAGTAAAGATCTTCACGGAACTCACCATGTTCTATTTTTTTACGAAGGTCCTGGTTAGTACAGGCAACGACTCTGACATCAACATTAGTGGGTGTTGACTCCCCTACGCGTTCAAAGGTTTTTTCCTGTAATACCCTTAATAGCTTTACTTGTATTTTGGGTGATATATCACCGATTTCATCCAGAAGAATTGTGCCGCCATCCGCCATCTTGAATCTGCCAATCCTATCCTTAAGGGCGCCGGTAAAGGAACCTTTGACGTGTCCAAAGAGTTCACTTTCAAGCAAATTGTCAGATAATGCCGAGCAATTTACCTTAACCAATGGTTTGTTGTTTCGCACTCCTTTGTAGTGTAATGCTTCAGCTACCAGCTCTTTACCTGTACCGCTTTCCCCGGTGATAAGGACAGTACTTTGAACATCGGCAAGATTTTCTATGTAAGAGTAGATTACCTGCATCTTCTCGCTTTTGCCAATGATATTGTGAAGGCGTTGACGTTCTTTCATTTCCATCTCAAGGCCTGCCAGATGAGTTTCGTCTCTTACGACCAGGACTGCTCCGGTGAATGTTCCTTTATTGTTGATGAGTGGGTATGTAGTGGCGGTTACGACTTGCTGCGGGCATGATTCGTGTCTGCATTCAAAATGGTATATTTCGACCGGTTTTTTTTCCTTAACAGTTTCTTCGAGAGCCCCTGCACACCTTCCGTCGCAATGTGTCAGGAGAGATTTAAATGACTTTCCGACGGAATCACGGGACAAGTTACAGATATCTTTGGCCGCTTCATTGATTTCTATTATATGCAAATCTTTGTCTACCGTGATAATTGAATCCTTTACGCTCTTAAAGATAGCCTCAAGGTTTGAGCGGTATTTTTCCTTTTCATCCGTCAACACCTTGTGTTTCAATGCTGTCTTTGTAATGTGCATTAATGAATCCAGTTGTACCGGTTTAGAAACGTAGTCGAAGGCTCCCAATCGAAGTGCGTCCGAAGCAGTGTCAAAATCAGGAGTTCCGGTAATCATAACAACCGGACAATTAAGATTTCTTATCCTGATTTCTCTCAAGATATCTATACCGGTTTTACCAGTTAAGTTAATGTCTGCAAATATCAAATCAAAATCGGATTCGTCAATCATGGTCAATGCCTCATCGTAATTGCCGGCAGTAGCCACCTCATATCCTTCGTCTGAGAAAAAGTCTTCAAAGGTAAATCTGATACTTTCTTCATCATCTATTATGAGTATTCTTGCCATTGTCTTTTCCTGTATCAATTTAAAATTAGTTTACACGGTTCCAGTCAAGTTTCTGGTGTTTACTTTGTTATTTATGCTTTTGAGTAGCAAGCCGGAATCGTGTCGTGGCACAGAAGCGTGACGTTGCGGATTATAACATGGCACAATTTATGAGACAAGGTAATTATTCAAAGTACTTTGAGTCTTAATAGAAATCTGGATATATTACAGCAATTCGTCTCCATAAGGCATCTTTTGTAATAGTACTCGTATTTCCTTTTAGCTTGACAACATTTTCATGTAAAGTTAAAATTGGCTTAAGTTTATCACAAATAATGATGGTTTATAAGAAATTGATTTAATAGATTATGAATGACAAATTCTCAATACGAGGTGTTATAAAGGATTTCCTTTCTACACCTTCTTTTTTTGGTATACCGAGGATAAATTTTATCCTTTTTATTGCGACATCTTTCACTACCTATTTAATAAATGGCTTCAGCTATGCTATTTGTATAATGACGATTCTGCTTGCACACGAAATGGGACATTTCATTATGTGCCGAAAGTATCGTGTGGATGCGACATGGCCATTTTTCCTTCCTATGCCGCTTCCTCCCTTCGGTACATTTGGCGCTGTTATCAAGATGAGGGGTCGTATCCCTGGTAAACGTGCCTTATTTGATATTGGGGCGGCAGGTCCGATTGGAGGTCTGATTTTTGCGATTCCGATTACGATTATAGGCCTGAGCCTTTCTGAAGTTCATCCTATTCCCAAGGATTCAACAAGTTACCTGGGGCTGGGTGAACCTATACTTTTTTCATTTTTTGCAAAGATGATGATAGGTGAAGTTTCAGAGGGTTTTGATATAGTCCTGAGTCCAATTGCTTTTGCCGGTTGGGCGGGGCTTTTTGTTACAGCGCTTAATCTACTGCCTATCGGCCAGCTTGATGGAGGGCACATCATTTATGCTTTATTAGGAAAGTATAGTGGTATTGTATATAAGGCAGGTATTGGCGCATTTTGTATCTTTACATTATTTGTTTATCCGGGTTGGATTATTTTTGCCGTCATGCTTTTGTTGTTTGGATTCAAGCATCCTCCACCGGCAGACCCATTTACACAGCTTGATTTTAAACGCAAATGTATCGGGGTGTTAATGCTGGTTATCTTTCTAATATCTTTTACGCCAATTCCTCTTAAGATATGAGAAACTTCTTTACAAGATTAGAAAGAACTAATTCATGTTTAGGAATTTCGATATCGTGTTAATGATATTTGTAAATAAAACCCTACCCGCCCGAACGCCCGCCTGTACCTATTCGGGCAGGTACCGTTCGGTACGGGCGGGAAGGGTAAAATCCAGGAGTTAAGGCTTCCCGCCAGAACGGCTTTGTCGGGCTGGTAGCCTTTTAATTTTGTAAAATGACAAAAAGAGTAGTAATAGCAATGAGCGGAGGCGTTGACAGCAGCGTCGCCGCTCATTTTTTAATTGAACAGGGATATGACGTAATCGGCCTATTCATGCGTCTTGGAAATACCACAAATACACCGTCACACGACAGGAAGACGGCAACGTGTTGTAGCGCTGAAGACGCCAGAGATGCCGGAAATGTTGCATCATCTCTTGGAATTCCCTTTTATGTCATTAACTTCGAGGACGAGTTCAATGGTATTATCGAATACTTTTGTGATGAATATTTAAAGGGAAGGACTCCCAACCCATGTATAATCTGCAACCAGGAACTTAAGTTTGGCAAACTGCTCAGGTTTGCGGATTACCTTGATGCTGATTGTGTAGCTACAGGTCACTTTGCCAGGATCGACAGGTTCAACGACAGATATGTATTGAAAAAGGGAATAGATGCGAATAAAGACCAGTCTTATGTCCTTTTCTCGCTTAATCAGCAACAATTATCCCGCGCCTTGTTTCCACTCGGCAATATGACCAAAGCTGAGGTTCGCAAGAAGGCTTCCATCCTTAACCTGAAGACGAAGGACAAGCCGGAAAGCCAGGAGATTTGTTTTGTTACCGGTAAGAGTTACAGTGATTTGATTGCCGAAAGGGTGGGTTCGGAGATTGGCGCCGGTTTGTTAAAGGATACGAACGGCAACACTCTGGGCACACATGACGGCATTCACAATTTTACAGTCGGGCAGAGGAAAGGGTTGGGTATCGCATTTGGCGAGCCAAGATATGTAGTTGATATTGACCCAATGCAAAATACAGTAACGGTTGGAATTGCTGATAAACTTTTAAGGGACACATTTACAGTAGGCAACGTGAACTGGATTACGA
>CAKKPF010000189.1:7695-20324 GCA_919901575.1 Candidatus Brocadiaceae bacterium | reverse complement strand
TTCAAGTTCACGCACAACTCCTATATTCTTGGCAACGCCTCCGGTCATTACCACAGTTTCTTCCAGGCCAACCCTCTTCGCTTGTGCTGAGACCCTTTTGGCTATGGAAATATGTAATGCCTTGCAAATGTCCGGAGTTTTGTGGTCAGCGCCGATCAAGGAGACAACCTCTGATTCCGCAAAGACCGTGCACAGACTACTGATAGAGACATTATCCTTTCCTTTGAGAGAGAGTTCCCCCATATCATCAAGCTCTATCTCTAATGTCCTTGCCATTACCTCCAGGAATCTTCCTGTCCCTGCTGCGCACTTGTCGTTCATGGAAAAGTCGAGAACATTACCTTTGGCGTCCAGCTTTATGGCTTTACTGTCTTGTCCTCCAATGTCGATAACAGTTCTGGCATCCGGGAAGAAATGGTTTGCGCCTTTAGCATGGCAGGTAATCTCTGTTACAACTTCGTTGGCAAAAGGAACTTTGACTCGGCCATATCCAGTTGCAATTATATAATCTAAGTCTTTTGCTTCCAGCTTTGCAGCATCCAGGATTTGCTTGAATATTTTATCGCAGGCCTTCTTACTACTGGCACCGGTTGCAATTACTTCATAGGCTACTATTTCTTTCTTTTCATTTATTAATACTGCGTCTGTTGATAAAGACCCGATATCAATTCCGAGCGTCAACATTTATATTTTCTCCTTAAGTGTTTATTACCTGTTCCATACAACTTTTGATTTTATAAGATTAGCCTTAAATATTAACATGGCGATTTTGTGTAGTCAAGGTATATAGTTTTTGCTGAGTATATAGTTTTTACTGTGAATTTGAAAGAATTAAAACATAATCAGGGCTAAGCATTTATTATATGCGTTATGAGTGTTATTATCCTGGTAACGAGAAATAATTATGAATATTAGAGGATGGAAGATAATTTGTTGGGGGGATAATAAAAAAAGGCTTATAAGGTTTGCAACCTTATAAGCCTTTAAAGGTAGGCTTACTTAAACTACTTTGTCCATTTTCCATTCAGATGAGCTATTAGAGTGAGTTAGATTTCAGCCCTAATGGACAACTTCCTTTATTTTTATAAAGAGTTAATCATGCCTAAACGATCGTCCTGGAAAAGCGGGCTTTTGCCTGTAAGGCCGTAATTTCCGTTAGCACGGTCTCTTAGCTCTCCCACTTTTGACTTGTTCCAGTTGTTAACCCTGGAATAATAGCCAACGATTCTTGTAATGCCGTTTAAGACAATAGGCTTTCTATCGTTCTGAATTACCTTTACAAATTCCTGAGCCTTGTCTGTATCTGTAACCTTTTTGATGACCTCTTCGATCGACACCTCCACGTATGCGCCGTCGATACCTTCGGTCTTGCTGTAGTCTCTAACCACGAAAACCTCTCCGCTCTTGCCTTCATCATTTGATGGGAACGCTGTGCCGATTATCTCGAGGTCTGAAGACAACTCTACAGCCTCTACAAAGATTGTTAAGCTCTTCTCAACCTCTTCTGCAACACTGGTATTTTCCTTTAAAATTTCCACTAACACTATATTCTCCTCCTTTTTGAAAGAAATAAAAAAATACTAATTCTTAAACCTTTTAACTGACAACCAACCGAAAACTATTCTGTTAAGCATCCCTCCTTTCCCGGAGTCTTAGAACCGATTGAGATTTACAGTTAAAAAAGAAATGCATCTAAACACGCAAATTTGAATTTGAGTGGTAATATACAGATTGTAAATAAAATGTCAAGTACATTTTCTGCAAAATATACAAAATGTTGTACGTTAGAAGATTTTATGTACAATATTTATGGTTGCAAAGACATTTCATTCCATGAGTTACAGAAGAAAAGAGAATCGTTAATTTTAGAGGAATTTTTTTGAATTATTACTCAGAAAATGTGATAAAAGAGAGAGTTATTGCATTTCTTACAACAGTTGCAATATGTGTAAAACAGCTTATACTTCACGTAACATGCAAAATATAAAAGGGTTACGTTATTTGCCCCTTTTTTTGATTTTTGATTTGTTTTTCGTTTCAAAAGCTATCGGCAGTATTTCCTCTACTTTCTCAACTAATTTGAATGATAATTTTTCTTTCGCCTTCTCCGGAACATCTACTAAATCCTTTTCGTTCTTCTTTGGCAGGATAACTGTGGTAATACCTGCTCTTTTTGCCGCTAATACCTTTTCTTTGATTCCGCCAACAGGCAAAACTCTACCTCTTAACGTTATTTCTCCAGTCATAGCAACTTGAGGTTTTATCGCTGCTTTTTTGAACAATGATATTAGGGATATTGCCATGGTAATGCCGGCAGAAGGACCATCCTTTGGAATCGCCCCTGCAGGGACGTGGATATGATAGTCATATTTTGAGAAGTCCTTTAATGAGAGGTCCAACGTCTTTGCCTTTGCACGGACATAGCTCATTGCAGCCTGAGCGGATTCCTTCATAACGTTCCCAAGCTGGCCTGTTAATGTCAGCTTTCCGGTTCCCGGCATCCGTGTAGACTCAATAAATAATATTTCACCTCCGGCCTGAGTCCATGCGAGACCGGTTGCTACTCCGGGTTCAACAGTTCTTTCTGCTATTTCCGAGAAGAATTTAATGGGACCTAAAAAGTCGTTAACGTTCCTGGCATTTGCCTTAACAGGTATTGTATTACCTGAGGCAACTTCTTTGGCGACCTTTCTGCAAACTGTACCGATTTCACGTTCAAGATTTCTCAGCCCGGCCTCTTTTGTGTAATCGCTTATTATCACCTTGATAGCTTCGTCCGTTATCTTTAAATTGTTGTCTTTTAAACCATGAGCTTCAAATTGTTTTGGAACTAAATACTGTTTTGCAATTTCGAGTTTCTCTTCTGTGGTATAACCGGGCAAATCCAGGACTTCCATCCTGTCTCTTAAAGCATGTGGTATTGTATCCAGAATGTTGGCGGTTGTTATAAACATCACCTTGGATAGATCAAATGGTACGTCAAGGTAATGATCTGAAAATGAGAAATTCTGTTCAGGGTCAAGTACTTCTAATAATGCAGATGAAGGATCTCCATGAAAATCTGCCACCAGTTTATCTATCTCATCCAGCATATAGACAGGGTTATTCGAAGAAGCTTTGCGAAGGCCCTGTATGATTCTTCCGGGGAGAGCGCCGACATAAGTACGTCTGTGGCCGCGGATTTCAGCTTCATCACGTATTCCTCCCAGTGACATCCTGACAAACTTTCTTCCCATTGCCTTGGCTATTGACTTGCCAAGAGATGTTTTGCCGGTTCCCGGCGGGCCGACGAAACAGAGGATGGGTCCTTTCATATCTTTCTTAAGTTTTCTGACGGCCAGATATTCCAGGATCCTTTCCTTAACCTTTTTCAAGTTGTAATGGTCTGTTTCCAGTACTTTGTGGGCGCTGGGGATGTCCAGATTGTCTTTGGTAGATGTTGACCAAGGAAGAGCTATTAACCAGTCCAGATATGTGCGTGCGACAGTGTATTCTGCTGATGAAGGATGCATCCTTGAAAGGCGTGAAAGTTCCCGGTCGGCTTCCTTTTGGGCTTCCTCCGGCAATTTTGCCTGTTTTAACTTTTTCCTTAATTCTTTTACCTCGGCAGCTTGATCGTCTCCTTCTCCAAGCTCCTCCTGAATAGCTTTAAGTTGCTGGCGAAGATAATACTCGCGCTGTCCTTTTTCCATTTCGTTCTTAACTTGCGATTGTATCTTGCCTGCGAGTTCTAATACCTGCATTTCATTGTTAACGAATGTATTTATCTTCTGTAACCGCTCCTTTACATTTAAAGTCTCAAGTATTTCCTGCTTTTCAGGTAAGCTTATGTTTAAGTGAGAAGATATTAAGTCCGAAAGCCTTCCGGGGTTATCTATGTTAACAATGACTATCTTTAATTCTTCCGGTAAATGGGGAGAGATAGACACCATACGCGAAAATTGATTTTTAGCGTTTGTTGCCAGCGCCTCTGTCTCAACATCCCCTTTATCAGGAACGTCTTTCAATACATCTACTTTCGCCTTAAAAAAAGGTTCCGTTTCAGTGAACTCTTTTATATGTATTCTTGCTATCCCTTGTACAAGCATCTTTGCAGTATTATCCGGCATCCTTAACATCTGCAATACCACAGAAGCTGTTCCATATTCGTAAAGGTCTGATGGGTTCAACATATCTTTTTCTACATCTTTCTGGGCAACAAGCGCCACAAATCTATTTGTTGCTAAGACATTATCAAGCAGCTTAAGTTCTTTTTCTGTAGAAACCCCCAGGGCCGTAACCATTTGTGGAAAGATTACTACATCTTTTAGACCCAGAACAGGCAGCTCTTCAGGAACATTCATATATTCTGGTTCGAAGTGGTTGGGAATATTTGGCTTATTGCGTTCCATTTCTTCTGAATTTGTTGGTTTTTGTTCCTTAACTTTCATCGCAGCATAAATTAATTAATATGTAATCTTAATAGATATTGTAGAATTAAAAGCTTTTTCGGCTTTTGGAACGGTTATCAATATGCACCCGTTCTCGTATGTGGCGTGGATATTATTTGCATCAATATGTTTTGGAATCTTTATTTTTCTTTCAAAGTATCCATATCTTATCTCGACCTGATAAAAACATACCTTTTGATGGGTAGAATCGTCACTCCTTTTGCCACTTACTGTAAGTATATGATCAGAAAATACAACTGATATATCTTCATGCTTGAGACCGGAAACAGCCATTTTTATTATAATATCTTTTCCGGTTTCATATACGTCAGTGGGAGGTTGCCATGGGGTTGACGAAGCAAAATCATAGTTTTTTGTCATAAAAAAGAATTCTTCAAAAAGTTTTTCAATACTACTATGTTTTGCCATCAACTTTTGTGGTAATTCACCTGAGAAAATAGCCATCTTACCCTCGCTTCTAATCTCTAATAATAGAAATATCTTTGGAAAAATGCAGAAAATGAATATAACAGCTTTGCAATACCCATTCAACAAAAAAGCCGACCCATAAGCTCAGGTCGGCTTTCTTAAAGGACAGTTCTATCGTTTTTAGAATTTAAGTGTTTAGTACATGTCTCCGTATCCGCCATAACCACCACCTGGAGGCATAGCAGGCGCTTTCTTTTTCTCAGGTACTCTTCCTATTATAGCGTCAGTTGTTAACAGGAGTGTTGCGATACTTGAGGCATTTTGAATTGCAGATCTTACGACTTTAGTTGGATCTACGATTCCCTGCTTAACCATATCACAATACTTAGATGTGCTCGCGTCATAGCCTTCATTTCCTTCCGCGTTGATAACTCTTTCTACAACAATTGGCGCATTTTCGCCCGCATTCTCAACAATCTGCCTTAAAGGCGCTGACAATGCTCTGCGAACAATATCAACTCCTATTGATTCATCTCCCTTAAGTTTCAAGCTCTTTAGTTTATTAATTGAACGAATAAGCGCAACTCCGCCACCTGGCAGGATGCCTTCCTCAACAGCAGCCCTGGTAGCATGCAAAGCATCTTCTACCCTGGCTTTCTTTTCCTTCATTTCGCTCTCTGTAGCTGCTCCAACATTAATAAGCGCTACACCGCCGGTCAATTTAGCAAGCCTTTCTTCCAGCTTCTCTCTATCGTAATCTGAGGTAGTACCCCGTATTTCTGTTCGTATTTGTTCTATTCTTCCCTGTATTTCTTTGCTGCTGCCTGCGCCTTCTATAATGGTTGTGGTTTCCTTGTCAATTTCAATCTTTTTTGCTCTTCCCAGGTCTTTAAGCTCTACTCCTTCCATGCTTATGCCTAAATCTTCAAAGATAGCCTGTCCGCCAGTCAGTGTCGCAATATCCTGCAGCATTGATTTTCTTCTATCACCAAAACCAGGAGCCTTTGCCGCAGCACATTTTAATGTTCCGCGAAGTTTGTTTACTACCAGGAGGGTTAAAGCCTCTCCATCAATATCTTCTGCAATTATCATAAGAGGTTTCCCGCTTTGTGCTACCTTTTCTAAAACAGGTAAAATATTTTTTGCTGAAGAAATCTTTTTTTCATGAATAAGTATATAAGGATCTTCAAGGACTGCTTGCATCTTTGATGGATCTGTTACAAAATAAGGTGAAAGGTATCCCTTGTCAAATTGTAAACCCTCAATCCATGTTGATTCGGTTTGCAAGCTCTTTCCTTCTTCGACCGTAATAACACCATCCTTACCCACTTTTTCCATCGCATCGGCAATAATCTTGCCTATCTCAGCGTCTTGATTTGAAGATACAGTGCCTACCTGCTCTATTTCTTTTCTGCCTTTTACAGGAATACTCATTGCTCTCAATGTTTCTACCACCTTATCAACGGCTTTTTCGATGCCCCGTTTCAGCGCCATTGCATCTGCGCCTGCAACAACGTTTTTCAAACCCTCCAGAAATATGGCCTCCGCAAGTACTGTAGCGGTAGTAGTGCCGTCACCGGCAACATCACTAGTCTTTGAAGCTACAGACTTTACCATTTGCGCCCCTATGTTTTCTATATGGTCTTCGAGTTCAATCTCTTTTGCCACCGTTACGCCGTCCTTAGTAATTGTTGGCGAACCAAAACTTTTCTGTAGTATTACGTTTCTTCCTCTTGGACCCAGGGTTATTTTGACAGCAGAAGCTAGTTTATTAATACCCCTTTTTAAAGCTTCAAATGCATCCTGGTCAAAAACAATCTTTTTCTTTTCCGCCATATTTCAAAAACCTCCTTTTTCGGATGTGCCACATGAAATAAGTTTTGTGTATTATCTTGGAACAGGTAATAGCGCAAAAGAAATGCCATATGTGACATTTTGATTTGCCACCTATATTTCCATCTTTAATTTCCATCTAAAGCGTATGCTATCAACATATCGCAGTTTTTAACTTGGAGAAATTAGAAAATTCTTTTTTGCGCCAAAAGAGTGAACTTCTATTGCACTGCCGATTTGGCAGTTGCTCCGTATTGTGCAAACTTGTGAAGATGTCATACTGGCAGTCAACTATCGAAAATGGATCCTTAGTATTAAGGTGTTATATAACTATACTCTGTCATAGAACTTAAATGTTTTTAAGACACGATTTGCCGAAGCGGGGATTCGAACCCCGACATCCTTGCGGACATTAGGTCCTGAACCTAACGCGTCTGCCAATTCCGCCACTTCGGCTATAATAAGTGTAATAATCCTTGAAACTTGATGAAATATCTGCTAATATAAAAAACTAAATATCGGTTTGTCAACATGGAAATTGTTTCAACTAACAAAAAGGCTAGATTTAATTATGAGATTATTGAGAAAATCGAAGCGGGAATTTCTTTAAAAGGTACAGAAGTAAAATCAATCCGTAATAGAAATGTAAGTATAGGGGAAAGTTATGCACAGGTAAAGGATAATGAAGTTTTTCTTCACAATTTATACATAAGTCCATACGAACAGGGAAATCGGGAGAACCATGATCCTATACGTGTAAGAAAGTTACTTCTTCATAAACATGAAATTAAGAAATTAGTCGTAAAAACCCAACAAAAAGGTCTTTCTTTAGTTCCTCTGTCAATTTATTTAAGGAAAGGAAAAATAAAGGTTGAATTGGCTATTGGCCGCGGTAAACGGTTAATTGATAAAAGAGAATCCATAAAGAAAAAGAGTATTGAACGTGAGATTGAACGTATCGTTAAAAGATAAGAAGGTTTATGCGAACTAATGGGGGCGAAAGGTTTCGACCAGGTAACTGGATGCAAAAGTTGCACTCTGAGGTTGTCAGGCGGCCTCATAAAAAACCTGGCAAAAACTTAAATGCTGATAAAGAGTTAGCATTGGCTGCGTAAAAACAGCCGCGTCTTTTCAATTCTCTCCTGCGGGGTTGAATAGGCGAAAAATAGCAGGGTAGTTGAGCCTTTTTGCTCAAAGGAGGCTTGGCGAAACTTTAATTTGAGATAGTTGTTTTGAAGGCCTGTCTGTCGGCATTTAAAACAGCGAAATTAAAAGATAGACTATGTGTGTAGACGCTTTTGCTGAAATACTTTGGGACGCGGGTTCGACTCCCGCCGCCTCCACCATTTAAGTTTACCAAAAGGATATTTCTGAAAAAAGATGAGTATTACCAGGATCTTAATAATTGCAGATGCAAGAGAAACTGTTGACGAACTCAGAGACTACTTCGAGTTAAACGGGTTTGAAACGGAAGTTGCCTTAAATATTAAGGTTGCATTAGCAATCCTGGAAGAAAGAAGAATGGATCTGGCAATAATAGGCTTTAAGGTTCAGGACACACCAGGCATTGAAGTCTTAGCAAGCGTCAGGGCTATAGACCCATTTATTCCTGCTATCTTAATTCATGGAAATAATTCTAAACGAATAAAGTCAATTATAAAGAAAGCAGGCGCTCAGGAATACATTCCTAATCCTATTGAATGGGATTCGTTTCTCCGTAAAGTAAAAAAGGTTCTTGCATCTCATGTGAGCAAGGTAGTATAAAACCGCCTTTATTAAGGGCTCAGTCAAAGATAGCCTGAAAATGGGATGCAAAAGGCTAAGTTGTTTATGACCGGACTCTAAGATGAAACTCATTTCCAGAACTAATCAAACCAGACATAAAATCCCCTATTTCTTATTAGTTGCCCTCGTATTTTCATACATCTTATATTTAGAAAACACATGGTCTACACCTGAAGAAGATAAACTAAATGAAGAAATAAATGCAATATTACAGAAATATAAGCCAAAAGGTGCCCGTGTTGGCATAAGTATATTCTCAATAAGTAAAAACAAATCCCTGTATAAAAGCAATTCTAACGAATCTTTTGTAGTCGCTTCAAATATGAAGTTATTTACTACGGCCACCGCTTTGGTTTATCTTGGCGCAGATTTTGAATACAAAACCGGAATATTGTATAGTGGGAGCATATCTTCTGATGGTAAACTGAATGGCGATATTATTATAAGAGGAAGTGGCGACCCTAATATTTCAGGAAGATTCTTTGAAGGTGAAATTACTGCTGTCCCCGCTTATTGGGCTGATGCGATAAAAAAACAAGGGATAAAAGTAGTAATGGGTGACATCATTGCTGATGACAGCATCTTTGATAGAGAATTTGTTCATGATAACTGGCCAAAAGACCAGCTTTCTGAGTGGTACTGCGCACCGGTTAGCGGACTTTCGTTTAATGATAATTGCATTGATATTCTGGTCATGCCCAACGAAAAGCCTGGCAGTCTTGCCTCCATACAAATTGAGCCCAAAACATCTTATGTTGAGATAATTAATAAATGTGAAACCACAACGTTGAAATCAAAGCATTTTTATTCATTTCACAGAAAACCATTCACAAACCAAATACAGATTACAGGCTTTTTATGGTCAAAGGCTGAACCGCAAAAAGAGTGGATTGCTATACATAATCCACCCCTGTATACAGCTACTGTTTTTAAAGAGATATTAGAGAGAAAGAATGTCCATATTATGGGAGAGGCGAGGGTTATTAACGAATCAGATTTGAATGCCGAACATAAACTTCATAAATTGGCAGTAACGACTTCGAGTTTAATACAAGCTATCAACGTGGCTAACAAACACAGTCAGGGTTTTTATGCAGAACAAATACTAAAGACAATTGGAGCAACCGTTAAGAAGGAAGGAACCTTTTCCGGCGGACTGGATGTAATTAAGGATTTCATTTCTAAATTAGGAATTTCAGAGGAGCAATATCAACTTGATGATGGTTCCGGTTTGTCAAAGGAGAACAAATTAACGCCGGAAATGATAATAAGATTATTGCGCCATATGTACATGCACAAAGATGCCGGTATTTTTCTAAAATCCCTTCCAATTTCCGGTACAGATGGCACGCTTGAAAAGCGTTTGAAGACAGAACCATATAAGTCAAGGATAAGGGCAAAAACAGGGTATGTTCGCGGGGCAAGTACGCTTTCCGGATATGTTAAAACATTAAACGAAGAAATAATAACGTTTGCAATATTAGTAAACGAAATCAAAGGCAGTACATGGCAGGCAAAGCAACTTCAGGATGCTATATGTAGATTCCTGGTAACTTGTAATTAAAGGTTTGAAATTTTTTATTTTTTTATAAAGTGTGGAGTGTTATTATATATGCTATTAATAAATAACATATTGACGTTATTAACGACGTGACTTTATAACCGTTTAAAGATTAATATAATGCCAAAAAAGATGTATTCCCTGTACTCACATTTTTATGATAGTTTGTTTGGGACGCTATTACATTCCGGGCGTTGTATTGCGAGTAGATTAATGGATATACAACCGGGTGAAAGAATCCTTGAGGTTGGGATTGGTACCGGAATATCTCTACCCCTTTATCCAAGAAATGCAGAGATCATTGGCATCGATATAAGTAAGGATATGATTAAGCGGGCAGGAGAAAAGAAACAACGTCTGGGTTATACTAATGTAAAATTATGTATAACAGATGCTTCTGAAATGGCGTTTCGGAATGGTTACTTTGATAAAGTAATTGCCTCTCATTCGATCGCTGTAATCCCAAAACCTTTTGAAACCCTTAAAGAAATAAAGCGTGTATGCAAAGAAGACGCTGAGTTCTTTTTTCTAAACTATGCCGGAAGCGATGATAATCTGATTGCCAGGTTTGAGAAAGCATTATCTCCCATACGATGCAGACTAGGCCTGGGAAAAGTTATAGACCTTGAGGAATTATTGAATAGCGCAAATTTCAAGATAGACTTCAAAGATAGGGTAAATATTTTTAAACTATGCCAGATCATAAAGTGCAAAAATAATGGTGCAAAATGAAAAGGTATAGATTTGTGAGAAGTTGTTGGTAATAGCAATAGCTCCTACGAGGGTATTTGAGAGAGAAGGCAAATTACTTTTCGTTATAACTTACACCAACCAGGTTTCCTAGAATTGTTTGGGAGACCCCCATATCCTCTCTAACAGCTTTAATCCTTTTACCGATTTCCATGTTTCTTGAGGTGTTCATTTGTGCATAATTTTACAACTTGAAGTTGCACCAGTCTGCAAACCACAAGTTGTAATTTTTCTATTGACAGGCACGACTCATAGTTGTACTACCCCGCTAGAGGTCGAAAGTTCAGCAGCAATAACACTATACAGGTTGATATGCTCAAGGAAGAGACCAGAATGACGATAGGCAATGTATTTACAGGGAAGAAATATGCTGAAAAACAAGTCAAAGCCTTCATCGAAGATTTATTCCGAAAATCCCTTCAAAACATCTCATCATCTCCGGACATCAGGGAGTTTACCGCCAAACACTAAAAATGGAAGAACTGAAGAGAAAAGGCAACTTTAAGAGGAAAGCAAAGAGGTTGGTAAATTTTAGTGAGATTGGAAAGTTGAGGACATACCGATCATAAGGATATATTTTGCAGAAAGCTTTGTGTCTGTCAAAGAAAAGAGGGAACTTGTCGTTTATCCAACGAAAGTTCCCTCTAAATACAAACATTTCAGTTCAATCTGCAGAGCGCTTAGCTCAGCTTTGCCACGTTGAGCGTGGCTTTGCCTGTCCAACTGATAACAGGCGGACAAGATTAAACCGACAAAATTCTAAGATCAAAGATTATGAACCGTTATGTAGTATATAAGTATCAGTTCCACCAGTAGTTGCCGCATTATTCCCATAAATGTCGTCTCTCGTAGTGCCATCAGCAGCGAACCAGCCTGCATTTTGCGTTGACATAAATTCTACATGACCGTCAAGGTAAAGCACGTTTTGACCTCTACCAGCAACATCTGCAGTACCAGCAGCATTAACGGTACCACCATGATTCGGTGAATTAGCACTCGTGGGTAGACTGGCAGCATTATTAGTAGGACGGTCTGCCAGGATTGCTACATCTGCATCATTAGCCTGAGTATGTGTGTAGTCATATCCATAACTGCATTCATCCTTGTCAAAGGCATTTGCTGCAGTAATGCCAGCATTAGTAACTGCAGTAACGAATGTATCGCTGGGGCACTTAAACACCCTTTGATCTGAAATATAATTCGGGAAAAGCAAATTAAGTGACAGCATCGCATCGGCAGTTGAAGAAGGAAATGCCTCGCTATTCTCATTCGCAAACATTATCAAACCCATGCCGATCTGCTTTACGTTACTGGCGCATTGTGTACTGCGAGCGGATTCCCTTGCCCTGCTCAATACCGGGAGCAGGATTCCGGCAAGTATACCAATAATGGCAATTACAACTAATAATTCGATAAGCGTAAAACCTTTGTTAAGCCTAGGTACTTTCATTCAGAAGGTCCCCCTTTCTTTGAAAGATTACAATGTATAAAAGATATTTTTTTGGTTGAATACAGCGATGATTTTGATAAGCAATTATATGCTTTTCAGCAAGTTTTTATATGTGTATTTTGTGGGTGACTTTTTAATACATCAAGTTAATATAATCGATACTTCTGCATATATTTAGCTGGATTGCATAATTATAGTATCATCAATGCTTGTGTCAAGTCTTTTTTATTGTTAAATTTTCGCAATTATTATACCATCTTACTTTTGGAAAGAGAAAATTATTGAGCCTTCGGCAACTTTACGATTTACATGTTTAGCAAGAAAACTCAACCAACTACTTCGACAGAGTTTAGATTAATCCCATACTGTGATCAAATAATAATCGCTACCT
>CAKKPF010000189.1:4903-7595 GCA_919901575.1 Candidatus Brocadiaceae bacterium | reverse complement strand
ACTTCGACAGAGTTTAGATTAATCCCATACTGTGATCAAATAATAATCGCTACCTTGCTAGTCATCATTATTGCAGTTCCACTCTATTTTGATGTCCATCTTCATAGCGTCTTTGACCTGAGCAAGATTACTATATTGTATGTATTGACCTTTGCCATACTGGCTACCTGGTCAATAAGAACAATTATTACTTGCGAACAGGAGACGAAAGGACGAGAGACGAGAGACGTGTCTATCATCCGTCGTCCATCGTCTCTCGTCTCTCGTCTCTTGAGCCAACCACTATGTTTGCCGATCATAGCTTTCCTGTTTGTCAGCGGACTTGCTACGATATTTTCTATAAACCCTTATTTAAGTTTAGTCGGCACTTACAAAAGATACGGGGGTTTTATATCAACTCTTGTGTACATTTCTCTATTTTTTATCATTGTAAATTTCATCGATAAAAGAAGGTTGGGTTCTTTCCTGAATGTAATTATCTCGACTGCCTGTATCGCATCAATATATGGTATCTTTCAGCATTTCGGATTAGACTTATATCATTGGAGCACGTCTTTTGGTTACAGAGCGGCCAGTACCTTCGGACATCCCGCATTCTTTTCTGCCTTTCTTATTATGGTTATACCGCTTGTACTGTTTAAGATTTTCTCCAATTCAAATTTAAGATCCTCAACATTCAAAGCTGAGCTTAGCTCATGTCTCTATATAGGAATCCTGGCGCTGCTTATAGTCGCATTTTATTACACAAAGACACGCGCCTCCTTTCTGGGTCTTATTATTTCAAATTTGTTTTTCTTTTCTTTTATTGGAAAAAAGAATCTTCTGGCAAATAAGACAAAAACGGTTGTTACAATAACTATCATAATCGGCATTTCAATTTTCTTTAATGTAAATAATAAGACGTCAGTTATAGGAAGATTCGTCGAAGATATAAAACCTTCCTACTTAGACAACAGATCAGGAGAAAAAACTAACAGCCTGAAGAATAAAAATCTAACAGAACAGGTTCGGCCTGAACTCACTGTCGAAGGTCAAGACCTGTTTACTCAACCTGCGCCTGTTGATGGCTTAGCCAAAGCTGAGCTTAGCTCACGGCTTAGCTTAAGCCAATACCACCGCTTGCCCGCCCGGCAGCGCCGTTCGCCAGCCCCCGTCCGAACCGGCACGGGCGGGCGACAAATCCGTTCTGGCGGGGACGGGTCGGACGAACAGGATTCTGACTGGGAGGTTGATCTCGCACGTCAAATAGAAGGCACAACTCTTACGAGGTTCTTGCAATATCTGGCAGGACTCAGGATTATTTATGATTATCCCATTCTTGGAATAGGACCGGACACATTAGGCATGATATATCCTCAGTACATAGCAAAGCTTTATCAGGAAATGAACGAACACAGGGTTTTTGAAAATCAAAACAGGATACACAATGATTTATTAGACATAACCGTCTCCATGGGTTTATTAGGATTGGGAGTATACGTGTGGTTTGCCTTTGCTTATGCAAGGATGGTCTGGAAAGGATGTAAAAAAGCCGAAGACTCCGACAAGATACTCATAATAGGCCTTTGCGCCGGCTGTCTGGCTTATTTTATTCAAAACCAGTTCAGTTTCGGGCATGTGCCCATAATCACGCTTTTCTGGTTTCTTATTGCAATGTCGGTTATTGCCTGCCCGCCTGAACCTATTCGGGCAGGCCCCCAATCTAACGATATCCAGAATCCCTTAACACACAAACCGGACTTAACCAGGCGGAACATCGGCAGTCCTCTTGAGCGATTCGGAAAGCACACACTCTGCGGGATAGTTGTATGTTTAATGATCTTGCTTGTTACCCTTAGTTTGTATCGCTATAAAGCAGACGTTTACTTTGAACACGGGCGGAGGTCGCTTGCCCGTCCCCGCCAGAACGGATTTGTCGGGCTGGCGAACGGCGCTGCCGGGCAGGGAAAAAGTGAAATAACAGAAGCAATCCAAAGCTATGAAATGGCAGTAAAGTATAATCCCTTAGCGTTGGATTATCGTAATGTGCTCAATGGTATTTATCTGAAAATGGCAATAATTGGTATAAGTAAAGACAGCGAAAGAATCACGGATGACCAGACAAACATCTTTTCACGCAGGCAAACAACAATGTGGTTTGCAAATGCAATTACAGGCGCAGAGGAAGTACAAAAACTTTATCCCAGAGATTACCATTCAGCTTTTACCCTCGGCCAGGCTTATAATCTCCTTGATAAAATGTCTGACAAAGATATGAGTATGGAGGCAATCAAATACTATAAAAGAGCGATAACGCTACATCCGTTTGAGTTTAAGTATCGAAATAAACTGGCGCAGCTTTATGCTGAAAAAGGCCGGTACGAAGACGCCATTCACGAGTTAAAAGAGGCAAAGTGTATTGATCCCTCCAACCAGGCATCTTACTTAAACCTTGCGAAAGTATTTATGAGTGATAGGGAACGATATGAGGAAGCAGAGGCCGTGCTTCTTGAATACATCAAAGGAAATCCTGACCGTGAAATAATAGATATTTTCAGACTTTTAAGTTATGTTTATTTCAAGACATCAAAATGGGAAGAAGTCTTGAGCCAATCCAAAAAGATAATCCAACTCGACCAGGAAGATTTAGAAGCCCATAAATATGCAGTTATGGCCGACTTTAAACTTGAGAGATATGATGACGCACAAACTC
>CAKKPF010000189.1:0-4893 GCA_919901575.1 Candidatus Brocadiaceae bacterium | reverse complement strand
AACTCTGTGTAATCGCATCCTGGATTTATCAGGGACACAGAATAACACACACAGCAAATATGCAAAAGAGATGCTGGAAATTTTATCAGAAAAGTAAATTATGTACTTACCCGCCTGCCCGCCCGGTAACCCGCCTGAACGAAGAAGTCGGGCAGGTTAAAATACTTTCTATTACAAAGCGATTATAGATATCTTATTCCTGTCTGCCAACTTAACCGTATCTTCTTTGTCAAGAATCAACGTCTTTTCTGATTCTATCGCTAATGTGGATACGCCGGCCTCTTTTAAGTAATCAATAGTTTCTGTGCCGATAGTCGGCACATCAAAACGCGTGTCCTGGCCTTTCTTGCTTAACTTAATTACCACGACCTTGCCGCGGCCAAGCTTGCCGCCACGTTTGATTGTTTCATTTGTCCCCTCAATCGCCTCGACAGCCAGGACTATTTTATCCTTTATCACTATGCATTGGCCTATCCCCATCCCTGCGATCTCCTTTGCAATCTTCCATCCGAACTCTATATCTGACGCCTCTCTATCTGACGGTTCCCGCTTTGTCAAACAACCTTTTTCTGCCATTAAGTGCTTCACATAATCTATAGAGCTTATAAGCTGGATGCCGTCTTCGGCCAGTTCGTCTGCAACGGCTTCAAGGATAGAATGGTCGTGTTTACTCCTCAATTTTTTGTACCACATGTTGATAGCTCTCAGGTCAGGCCTTAATTTTAAGTGCTTAAATTTTGAATGTATGTGTGACTTTGTCAACCCACCTGCCATTACAACCTTTTCAATATGTTCGTCCTTTAATGTCTTTATCAATCTGCCAATCTTTGCAACGCCGACCCAGTACAATTTATCAACATATTCTTCAATTTCAGGGGATGCTTCACCTTCAATAGCAACTGCTATTAAACGTATGCCCCTGGCCTTTGCGCTCTGTGCAAAGAGTATCGGGAATCTTCCATTACCGGCAATCAGTCCTAATCTTTCCATTTCTCTAACTTCTTTTCCAACTGTTTTATCTTTTTCTGTAAATCCTTTACAGTCTCTCTCATCTCCGGCAGTTTTTGTATAATCATATAACATTTTCTCATTCTTTCGATCTCTATTGCAGGTGTGCCCAGAAATGTACCGCCTGAAGGCAGGTCTTTTGTAACTCCGGTCCAGCCGCCCACTTTCACATTATCTCCCACCTTAATATGGCCTGCAACACCTGATCCGCCAGCCAGGATAACGTTATTTCCAATCGTAACACTGCCCGCAATGCCAACCTGTGAGGTGACCAGAGTGTCTTCGCCAATTTCAACATTGTGCGCAATAATTACCTCGCTGTCTATCTTTGTGCCTCGCTTGATTCTGGTCTCTCCCAATACGGCCCGGTTGATTGTGGTATTGGCGCCGATATCAACATCATCTTCGATTACGGTAATTCCAACCTGAGGTATTTTAAAATACGTACTTCCATCCGGAGCGTATCCAAAACCGCTGCAACCGACAACTACGTTACTATGGATCACTACACGTTCGCCAATTATCGTTCCCTTGTGGATAACAGCATTTGGATGGATTATTGTATCCTTTCCTATCCGACAATCATCCCCTACATAAACACCGGGATATAAAACTACATTATCAGCTACCTTTGCATTTTCACCTATAAAGACAAACGGGTAAGCGGTTACATTAAAGCCTAATTCAGCGGAATCGCTTACTCTGGCTGAGTCATCCACTGTGCCGGGATATACCTTCTCCGGGTTCATCATCAGATCAACGACCTTTGCAAATGCCAGGTAAGGATTCTTGGTTATCAACAGATTTTTGTCTTTAACGTCTATATCCGGTGAGGCTATGATTGCCGACGCCCCGGTCTGTTCAAGTTTTTTAATATATTTCTTATTAGATACAAAGGTGATATAACCTTCACTTGCCTCATCAATCGTCATTACACCCTTTATCTTTATATTCCCGTCACCAGCCACCTCTCCACCTACGTAATCGGCAAGCTCTTTTAAAGTCTTTTCCATTTATATTTTCCCGTAATTGTATGAATTGCTATAGATTTTTTTGATTACTATTAATATACATATTAAAAAGAACCATATGAGGATTCCTGTTACTAACTTGCTATCACCAAACAGCCAACCCATCTTTTCCCTGACACGAACGAGGAACATGCCGTCCGCCTTCATCATAAACACCATCCCTGAATGCAGGCCAATGGAGAGATATAGTGATTTCGTTCGAATAAATGCATAAGACAATACTACGCCAACCAGAAAAAGCCCGATAATTGCAGGCAAGTGTTTAATAAAATGAAAAAACAGAGGCTTTAAAAATTGTGCCATGGTTACAAAACCAACAAACGGCTGAAAACCTGTTGTCACAAGAACATCGGCTTTGAAAAAATGCAGAATTGAGTAAAACAGACTGCACGCGCATACGGCCAACGGCACAGGCATATTTTCCATAAATGATTGCAAAATAAAACCTCTAAAAAATATTTCCTCCATCACACCGATAAGACAGCCAATCAAGGCATATTTGACTATGTTTAATATTATAACGCCTGCCGAATCATAATCCAGGTGAATCACCCACGCACCGGAAATGAGTCCAAGGCCGTAATAGATAAGCAACGACAAACCTGCTAACAGAAACCCTAAAAGAAACTGCCTGAAGAAACCTGACCTTATCTTTAAGCCGGAAGAAATCAGTATGCTGAATCTCAGCGATTTCCTGAAGACTATAAACACTATCAGGGCAACCAGCATCAAAATCCTTCTCATCACCTTGCCGAAGTCATACACACCATTCTCATAGTCCACCGTATCTGCCATGAAACCAGCCTTCTCCAACATAAAATCCAGAGGTACCTTCTTAATGGGCGCAAGGATACAACTGATAAATACTATGATCAAAAACAGCAAGATTAGTTTCTTATACGGTTTCATTTTATAAATAGGACGCGGATTTCCGCAGATTGACACGGAAGAAAATAAAACGACTAACGAATTATAATTGAAGGTTTCCTAAATCCCCTAATTCCTAAATTCCTTAATTAGCTAATGACGAATGACAAGTGACAAATTTAATTTGCTAACAAGTGGGTGTATGTGAACTGACATATGGGATTTGAAATCTAACACAATACCCGTAAACAGTCAAGTCAAAAGCCTTTATTTGTTGGGAAACGGAACATACATCGTACCCCCCTGGTTAAGATATTGATAATAGGAAGGAATGGTATGGAGGAATTAAGGGATTGGAGAAAGATATGGGTCAGCAGGGTGTATGAATTGTTGTAAATGGTTGGTGAAGCGTAGCGAACCAAGCATTTACAACAATTCATTGGATTTATTTTGCACATTTCGGCCATCTGTGTCATTGTTATTGTTTTTAATCCTGAGAACAATAGCAACCTGCCCGAATAGGTACCCGTCCCCGCCAGAACGGATTTGTCGCCCGCCCGTGCCGGTTCGGGCGGGGGCTGGCGAACGGCACCTGCCCGACTTCTTCGTTCAGGCGGGTTGCCGGGCGGGCAGGCGGGTAGGTGGAAACGATGTGTTCGATCAAATATTACGATATTATGCGAAAAAGCAAAGATAAGAAATTCATACGATACCAGATGGTTAATCATGCAAAAGAATATGGAATTAAGCCAACCACGCTCAGCGTGGCCAACAGCCAGAGTTTTTAATACAAATGTCAAGACTGTGCGAAAGTGGCTTAGAAGATGGAAGTCAGGCGCCATGGAAGGACTGGAAGAACAAAGCCACGCTGAGCGTGGCAAAGCCGGGCACCGAAAAACCCTTCGATAAGGATAACAAAAGCTCAGCGCAACAAAGTGATTGAACTTAAAAAGAAAATGCCTTCATTCGGCGCAGAAAGACTGAAAGGATATTACAATCTTACTCTCTCAGATAAAGCCATACGGAAGATATGGAAAGAAGAGGGATTATTAAAGAAGAAGCGTAAGAAACACAAGACTAAAAATGATTTAAGGGCAGTTAAGGCTGCCTGGAAACTATGCGAACAGATTGATATTGATACCAAGGACCTTATAGACATTCCCGAATTATGGCCACAGATACAGGATAATGGACTTCCAAAGGTCCAATATACTGCCAGAGAAGTGGTCAGTGGTCTTCACTATGTTGCATATGCGGATGAACGGTCTTTAACGTACTCAAGCCTATTTGCAGACATTTTAATCAATCATTTACAATCCTGTGGTGTATCATTAAATGGGTCTCGTATACAGACCGACAATGGATCAGAGTTTATTGGTTCGTGGAATGCTAAGAATGATTCTGCTTTTACCAAAACAGTTCAGTCTGTGCAAGGCTTGGAACATCATACTATTCCACCTGGTGCGCATACATGGCAGTCAGATGTTGAAACCGCTCATAGATTAATAGAAGATGAGTTTTATGAGGTAGAGACATTACGTTCCAGAGATGATTTTCTGGCAAAAACAACAACATATAACCTCTGGTTTAATGCCGTCAGGAAGAACAGTTACAAGGGAAATAAAACTCCATGGGATATCGTACAAGAACGAAATCCAAACATCTCTCCTGATATCGTGGCATTACCACCTTGTTATCTTGATGAACTTTTCAATAAGAAGTTTGACTCTATTAATAAAGGGGGGTACGATGTTGTTCCGCATCCCTAAAATCTTAAATAAATTTAGCATATTTAGCGTATTCCGTGGTTTAATGTTTTTATTGAATTGAAGGTGGTTTAATTGATTGAAGTGTGCAAAACAAATTTAGAAGGTGTGCTTTTAATCAAACCAACATCTTTTGAAGATCATAGAGGGGAATACCTGGAACTTTATAACGAAAAACTGTATAAGTCAAAAGGTATTGATGTTGAGTTTGTAGAGGACGA
>CAKKPF010000188.1 GCA_919901575.1 Candidatus Brocadiaceae bacterium | reverse complement strand
CTTAACATATTGGCCATGGATTGAAAACAGTCTAATCTTGAACACAACTTAGAATAAGAGGCTCGTTCATCCTGGATTCCCGCTGAAAGCATGCGGGAATGACAGCTTTGGGCAATAATTTAAACATGCAAAAACCTAACCGGATACTACTGAGTATTAATAAGATTTTTTGATCTCGTTTTACCTTTCCTTGTCATATCTTATACTGCCAGGTTTCCGCTACATTTCATTCAACATAAAGTGGAAATTTAAACAGTTTTTTCACTATAATATTGGCAATTTTTGTTGCCAAGAATCAAATCAGGCCATACTCTCTCAACACTTTTTGAAGTTGTTTCTCATGTTCATCACTCATTTTACAGAGAGGTAATCTCATCTCACCATTTATTCTGCCAAGCAATTTCATCGCTGTTTTTACCGAAATAGGATTTGTCTCTATAAACATTGCCCTGCATATCGGGAAAAGACTCTTATGCATTTTCTGAGACTTCTCTAACTCGCCATTGAGAAAACTTGAAACCATTTCAGAAACCTCTCCAGGAAGAATGTTTGCCACAACAGAAACAACGCCCTTGCCACCAACAGACATTATGGGGAGAGTCAGAGAATCATCTCCGGATAATACCGTAATATCACACAGGTTCAGTATCTGGCTTGTTTGATCAATGTTGCCGCTTGCCTCTTTGATCGCCACAATATTCTTTATCTCATAAAGTCTGGCCACCGTTTCGGGAAAGATTGAAACGCCAGTCCTTGAAGGCACATTATAAATTATTATAGGTATGTCCACCTCTTCTGCAATGACCTTATAGTGTTCATAAAGACCTTCCTGTGTAGGTTTATTATAATAAGGAGTAATCATTAATGAGCCATCGGCGCCTGCTTCTTTCGCATGTTTGGTTAAACTCAACGCCTCACTCGTATTATTAGAACCAGTCCCTGCAATAACCGGTATACGGCCTCTCGCCACCTCAATCACTTTATCAACAACTTCTCCATGCTCACTGTGAGTCAAAGTAGGAGATTCGCCTGTAGTTCCACATGGTATTATGCCATTTGTACCATTTTCTATGTGGTATTCTACCAGTTCTCCAAGCTTATCGAAATCTACCAATCCATCTTTGAATGGCGTAACCAAAGCAACTATTGATCCGGTAAACATAAATCTAATGCCCTCTTTTCTATTCAGTTTCTACTGTGGAAGATACTCAGAAGTTTTGTTTTATAAGGTAATGTTTATATATGAGATCCTTCATTTCTTTTACTGCTCTTTTAAGCCCGACAAAAATTGCTCTTGAAACAATGCTATGTCCAATATGAAGTTGCTCTACATCCATATTTTCAACTACAGGGCCGGTGTTCTTGTATGTCAGGCCATGACCCGCATTTACCCTTAAGCCTGCATCCTGCGCAATCTTTACACCTTCCTGTAATATTTTCAGTGTTTCGGCAGTTTCTTTTTCACTCCTGGCATTAGCATAATTTCCTGTATGAAGTTCAATTGACTGTGCTCCAACCTCACCAGATGCAATTATTTGATCTTTATCAGGGTCTATAAAAAGACTTACGTATATGTCATTATCTTTGAATCTTTTAATAATATCAGTAAGTAGTTTTTTTTGTGAAGTAACAGACATTCCTCCTTCTGTAGTAACTTCTTGTCTTTTCTCAGGCACAAGGGTTACTTGCTCAGGTTTTACCTTAATGGCAATATCAATAATTTCTTGAGAAGTTGCCATTTCCAGATTCAGCTTGGTAAAGACTGTCTTACGTAATATATCAAGGTCTCTGTCCAGGATATGTCTTCTATCCTCCCTGAGATGTATTGTTATGATATCCGCTCCCCCCAGATCAGCAAGTCCTGCGGCAGTTACCGGATCAGGTTCATAGGTCATCCTTGCCTGCCTTAATGTGGCAACATGGTCAACGTTAACACCCAATTTAATCATAATTGTATACAATAAACATTTCTTGCCAAAATATCATTTCGTTTCTGCTAACGGCTCTACAATGTTAACATGAGCCTCGGGCAGATTTCCTTCTATTTCCAGTCCCTCAGGAATATTACAAATAACCGGTTGATTGTATGGTCCGGGAGGGCTTAATGAACTGACATCTATATATGCCTTGATATCTTTTGAACTCAACATGTCCAGAATTAACCTTGAACCTTTCAGGCTCAAATTAATATATTCCTCCTTGAGCTTCACCTGAAAATCATATTTGACAGGATGAAATACATTTACCTTAACTTTTTCAAATGTCTTAATACCCATTTGTTCTGATATCTGAAACCACACATTTACTCTTTCCTCACACTGAACCGGCACAGAAACATATTTGTCACCCTTTTTAACAGATACACTATCCTCTATGTCTACGGTCCATGGAAATGTCCTGTTTTGATCGCTGGTTATTCCGCTCATATCTATTGGACTTGTATTAATCGCAGCAGCCTCCTTGAGTATATTTACAGGACCTGTTACAAGAACTCTGCCGGGATAAAAGAATTCGCTGGATATTTCATATCCAATTGCAGGAACCCCTTTTTTCTGTATCTGTACTTTAATGTATTTACTCTCTAATCTGCCAAGCGTAATTTCAATTTCGTTGGGAACTATTGAATTCAATCTTATCTCTTGCGGAAAATTAAAATTTCTCCTTGTTAAATGTATAGTCTTTTTATAATTATCATCAACTACATCACCTATATCAGGCATATCAAATCTTGCCTTAATCTTCTCGTCCTTAATCATATCAGAAATCCTCTCAATAGTATTCTGAGGACCACTTAAGCCAACAGTTACCTTATCGCTGCTGGTGTCCAGTATAGTCAGGCCGGGAGGAGCATTAATTGTTAACTGGATATCTTCTTTAATATCACCGGTATGTCTATTGATAGCATAAATCCAGAGTGCAATGGCCATTATCAGGGCCATACTCTTCGCTCTCAAATTACTAAAAAAGAGGTTTTTCAGCAAGTCTAACTACTCCGTCTATTTTTAACTGTCTCGGGCGTTGCTTCTTCTAACACTCTT
>CAKKPF010000187.1 GCA_919901575.1 Candidatus Brocadiaceae bacterium | reverse complement strand
CCGCCAGAACGGATTTGTCGGGCTGGCGAACGGCATTGCCGGGCGGGCAGGCGGGCGGGTAGAAAATACTATTATCAGGTAAAATACTATCACGGTACTTACCACGCTGACCACACTGAGCGGGGCTTATAAAAATACTGCTGTTTGATTTTATGCGAAAGTCTTTCTGGATAACATTATAAGATTAACCGCAAGTTTTTATTATTATAATAGATATGATATTAATCACAATAAGGACGATTTTCATGCTTCGTTGTGAGCTCTGTTCATGAGGGTTAGAGGCAATACTATACCCAGAGGAGAAAATATGTCAATCGGAAAAGGAAAAAGGTCGCTCGATGAAGTGAAAGATATAATGAGGCTTAAGCATTATTCCGTCCATACAGCACATATTTTTCCGATAAATCCATCTTTTCCTTTGCCATCTTGGAATAAAATCTGCCGCCCACTTCTTTTTCTTCAGTTTTTTACATAATGCTCTGATCTTGCGCAGGCACCGCAGTCAGGACAATCGTCCCTGAAACAATCAGGCGTATATTCCTGTTTAAAAGATTTCTTTCTCTCGCTAATCAGGAATTCTTTTATGATACCACTGCTGATATGATCCCATGGAAGGACTTCATCCTCACCCCTGTCTCTACATAAGTAGAACCCTTCATCCAGGCCGGTTTTCTCAAATGCACTTTTCCATTTATCATAATCAAAGAAGTCATCCCATGCGTCGAACTTACAGCCATCCCGCCAGGCCTGAAGGATCACTTTTCCCAGCCTTCTGTCACCGCGTGCAAACACGCCTTCCAGTATACTCCGCTCCGGCTTGTTAAATTTGATGCGAATTCTCTTATGTCTGATCTTATTCATTAATATGCGCTTAATATCTTTTATTCTTTCCAATGAGACCATTGGTTCCCATTGAAAAGGGGTATGAGACTTGGGAACAAAAGGCGCTACTGTTATATTCACATTCCCAAACGATCCCTTAACCTCTTTCATAAGACTTGAAACCTTATACGCCAGGTTTGCTATCTCTTCAACGTCCTCATCTGTCTCTGTGGGAAGCCCGACCATAAAGTATAATTTAACCAGATTCCATCCCTCTTTATACGCCTCTTTGACTCCCGCAAAAAGGTCTTCATTTGATATGTTTTTATTAATTACCTTTCTGAGCCTTGTAGTTGCCGCCTCCGGCGCTAATGTCAAGCTGGACTTGCGTACAGTATTGAGATAAGAGGGCAACTCAGTTAACTCATCAGAAACCCTCAGGGAAGGAAATGATATGTTTACATTTTTTTGATTGAAAACTTCACTCATGCGTGTCAACAAGTCTTTGAGATGCGGATAATCACTTATTGATAATGCTCCGAGCGATATTTCATCATGCCCTGTATTACGATAACAATTTTCAGATATATTCATGATATTATCTACAGAACGTATCCTGTTTGGCCGTTTTGTCATCCCGGCCTGACAAAACCTGCACCCCTGTGTACAACCGCGCATAACTTCAACTGATATGCGGTCGTGAATAGTCTTTACATGCGGAACGATAGGATTATCAGGAAAATATGCCTTTCCGAGATTGCTGATTGACGCTCCACGCACAACAGGGGGAACACCGGGCAGCTTTGGTTCTATTCTGTCTATAACGCCATCAGAATTATAAGTTACTGCATATAGAGAAGGCGCATAAAGATTCTTCATCTCTTTAACAAGTGAAAGAATCTTCTCTTCTCTTGACAAATTCCCTGAATGTTTAAGCTTCTTAAAACACTCGATAAATTGAGGCAGTTTCTCCTCTCCATCACCCACAAAGAAAATATCAATAAAATCAGAGACTGGTTCGGGAGTCAATGCCAGAGGTCCGCCTGCAATGATTAACGGATCTTTTTCCGTCCTTTCCTCCCTTCTGAGTGGTATATTTGCAAGGTCAAGCATATTAAGCACATTTGTATACGACATCTCGTATTGAAGCGAGAAGCCAATAATATCAAATTCCCCTAAAGGCCTGAACGTTTCCAGGGAATACAATGGTATATTGTGTTTTCTCAAAGCGGCTTCCATGTCATACCACGGCGCAAATACTCTTTCACAAGCCGTATCTTCACGCTCATTCAAAAGGCCGTATAGAATCTGCATGCCCAGATGAGACATCCCGATTGCATAAGTATCCGGAAAGGCCAGGGCAATTGTAACATCTATGTTGTCATCTTCCTTTTTGATGGAGTTCCATTCCCCTCCTATATACTGTCCGGGTGTTTCCACAAAAGGCAAGATTTTGTCTTCTACATAACTGCGAATATTATTCATAAAACTCATCCCTCGCTAAAGCCACTCTACTTCTCATTCTCACATTAAACATAAAAGATAATGCTATAAAGGATGATATCAGAGAGGAACCTCCATAGCTGATAAAGGGTAATGTCAAACCGGTAATTGGAGCAAGTCCTATTGTCATGGCAACATTTATGAGTATTTGAGAGGCAAACATAGCCGTAAAACCCGTTACAATCAACCTGCCATAAGAATCCCTGGTATTTACGGCAATACCTATACTACATGCAAGAAAAACTACATAAAGGCACAGGATTGCACAGCTTCTGTAAAACCCCCATTCTTCGGCTATGACAGAAAAAATAAAATCTGTATGTCCCTGCGGAAGGAAGTTAAGCTGACTTTGTATGCCATTGCCCCACCCGCTTCCGAAGCTGCCGCCGGAACCTACTGCTATTAACGACTGCATCCTGTGATAACCTGCCCCCCAACTGCTCACTGTATCGGGCCAAAGGAAGCTTATAACTCTCGCCTTCTGATAGCCCTTAAGCGCAAAATACCAGAAAAGGGGTATTGAGGCTATGCTTAAAGCCATGAGTGTAAAGATATACTTAACCTTGGAGCCGGCCACAAACATAATTGCAAAAAAGATAGGCAGCAAGATCAAGCTGGTACCCAGGTCAGGCTGTTTAATAATTAATGCCATTGGCAGGAGTGTCAAAGCTAATGGAAAGATAACTCTACTAAATCCGGAAACACTCTTTTTGTCCATAAAATACCTTGAAAGCGCCAGAACGAGGGCTATCTTCATAATTTCAGAAGGCTGCATGGAGATAGGCCCTAACATTAACCATCTTTGCGCCCCGTATACAGTTTTACCAAATATCAAAACTAAAAACAAACAAAAGAGAATTATTAAATAAAAAACATACGAAGCTTTACCAATTGAAAAATAGTCAAATACTAACAAAACAGGAAAAACACCCATCCCAATGCCTATCCAGATTATTTGTTTAAAAGCATGTTTCTCTGATGAAGCGCTCCATACAAAGAGAAAGCTTATAACCAGGAATAAACAAACTATTAAAAACATCAACCAGTCAAAATTTCTCAAACTAAAGATACGATTCATTTGAATCAATTCTCCTCAACCCTTAATTTACCCTCCATTTCGGGAGGATTCCAGAATCTGTGTTAAAAGGTTTTGAACGATCGGACCCGCTACTTCGGCGCCATGGCCTTCTGTACGTTCTATTACAACCGTAAAACAATACTTTGGGTTTTCAAAAGGCGCATACCCGATAAACCATGCATGGTTTTCATCTTCGCGCGCTGTCTGTGTCGTTCCTGTTTTTCCCGCCACACGCAGATCATTCAAACCGGTGTTCCTTGCGGTACCGTCGGTTACTACTCTTCGTAATGAACGTTTAATAATATCAAGGTTTTTTTCTGATATATCTATTCTCTCTGAAGGTTTATGTTTATTATTCAGGATTATATCACCTTTATAATCTGTTACTTTTTTAAGAATGTGCGGCCTGATATACCAACCACCGTTTGCAATCATAGCTATCATCCTGGTAACCTGTATTGGTGTAACCAACATCTCCCCCTGGCCAATTGACAAAATCATAGTCTGGGCAATAGACGTGGAAGTTGGCACATTCCCTTTTTTTTCATAAGTAAGATCAATATCTGTAAAATTTCCTAACCCAAATTTATCAGCCCACTCTTTTAGTAAAGAGCCACCCAGAAGTTTCGCTGCTTCGAAGAAAAAGACATTGCATGAATATTGCATGGCCTCTTCAACATTCAACAGGCCATGGCCATACTTTGAAAAACATCTAAAACTACTCCTGCCGACCTTCAATGTTCCGTAACATGCAAACTGAGTATTTTCATCTATTTTATTCTCTTCCAGCGCTGCAATTGCCGTAATTATTTTAAAGACCGATCCTGGAGATAAAACACTTTGAATAGGCCTGTTGAGGAATGGTTTAAGCAGGTTTTTGCTATGGGCTGAGTAGTCCTTATTCAATGTATTTAAATTATATCTGGGGAATGCCGCCATTGCTATGATTTCACCATTCCACGGGTCCATTACTACAACCGAACCTCTTTTGTTCCCGAGAGCTTTTTCCGCAATACTTTGTATTCGGACGTCTATGGTTAAGAAAATGTTATTACCAGGTATTGACGGTCTTTCCAGGATAAGTTTATCAACCTTCATAGTATCAAGGGTTATTTCTTCAAATTTCTCTCCCGGCACACCCATTAACCTTGAATTATATGTCTTCTCAATTCCGCTTTTTCCCACCAGGGAATCCATCGAAATTGCCTTCTGAGCAAAATATTCTGATTCCGGTTTATCACTTTCCTCCAGACTGTCAAACCATCTTTTCTTAAAATTATAGTTATGTATTTCTTCTTCATCCGGCTTACCAACATAACCTATTACGTGAGAAGACAAATCATCCTGTGGATACCACCTTACAGGATTTGTCTCTATCTGTATGCCAGGTAAATTCGGCATTTCAACTTCGAATTTTGCAACTTTTTTCCACGGCACATTTGATATTAACGAATGTGATGCGAGTTCCTCTCTGATGCGTATCTTCCTTTCATTTTTACTCTCTACGATATGCTTAATCTTTTCTACCCTTTCTACAATTTTCGTAGTTTTTTCGAATATATCTGTATACGGAATTTCAAGAAATTCAGCTACTTTTTGTACCCACGATACATTATCAGAATGGCATTCTTCACATAGTTTGCGAATTATTTTCTGATCCTTAGACCCGGACACTGCAGGCAATATGTTTTGTTTAAGACACGAGTAGGCATCAAACAGCTTTGTATACAAGACCGTAAGTTCAAAACTATGTTTATCAACAGCCAGAGTCGAACCATTTCTATCATATATCGTTCCTCTCAGTGTATTGATGTTAACGGTTCTTATTCTTTTGCTGTCAGACATACCACTGAACTTTCCACCTTCAATTATCTGAACGTAAAACAGTTTGCAAAAGATTATTAAGAACAAAACTAATATTATTCCAAAGAATATCTTAAAACGTTTCCTGTACATTGATTATTTTCTTTTTAAAGACGGGAACCCAAACGAGGAATAGAATCTGTTGAACAACCAGAATACCGGAGGAACAATTATAGAATTATAAATTGCGATCAGTGGGCATTTCCACGCCATAGGTAATAAGTCTGCTGAGGTTAATGAAATTGATAACATGAAAAGATACAATAAATTATATATTATTGAAATTATGAACGTAACTGAAATTTGTGTCATCAAATGTTTGCCAAAAAGAGTATCTTTGATTATTGAAATAAGATATCCCGCAATAACAAATAAAACGGTATTTAAGCCGAAAAAACCTTCAGTGAATATATCTTTAGCAAGGCCGGTTGCCCAATTTGCATGAAACGATCGTTCCATGTTAGAGTTTAACGAATGAAAAACGAGGAAGATGATAAAGAGATCAGGTTGGATGCCCAGAATACTTATGTGGTGTAATAAGGTTGTCTGGATTAATGATACGCATAAAATAACACTTATTATTATAATCCATGGCATGAGGATGCCTTTTGTATTTCTAAAATAATGTCTTTACTCAGAAATATCTTCTTCCCTTTTCTGCTTAATTACCAACACATGTTCTATCTTTGAAATGTTAATTCCCGGCATAATCTTAATATCTTTGAAAAGACTTGCACTCTTCTCTTTAACCTCAACAACATTACCTATGTATAGAGATTTTGGAAAAACTCCCCCAATACCGGATGAAATAACCTTATCGGACTCATCCACTTTTGTCTGCCGGGATACATACTTCATTATACATACGCCATTAGATGTACCCTGAACAATTCCCTGTGTCCTCGATTTTAGAAATCGTGATGGAACGTTTGACGCAGGGTCAGTAACCAGCATAACCCTGCAGGATGAGTTCCCTATGGCTGAGATTCTGCCCACAAGTGTATTCCCGAAAACTACAACATCATTAACTGAAGCGCCTTGTTTCTTCCCAACATCAATAATAATACTTTTTCTAAAGTTTGAAACGTCATAACCAATGATATCCGCTATTATCGGCTTTTCATTACTATCGATGTTCCTATTATATTCCGTTACAACTTCCAACTTTCTCTTAAATACATTTATAACATCTTGTTGCTTGATTATCTTATTCTTAAGGAGGAAGATATCTTTCTCCATCTCTTCCTTTTCATCTGCTTCTTTCGCTATTGCGGCCAGCTTTCTGAGTCCATTCTTAAAGAAATTTGATGTTTGAGAAATTATATTTTGTACAGGCGCAAGTGGCGAAGCAATAGTTACTTTGATGTTATTTGTAATGCTTTCCGGTATGGTTAAAAGAGATATGGATATTATGACGAGAATATTAATTACAAAACTTTTAGTAAATCTGCCAGGATCAAGACTCAAGTTCCTTATCCCATAAAACATCCTTATATAAATCAAGATCTTCCAGGAGTATGCCTGTTCCTCTTGCAACCGCCGTAATTGGATCATCTGCCATCTTTACCGGTAGCCCGGTCTCCTCTGCAACTAATTTATCTAAACCCCTGAGCATTACACCGCCACCAACCAGAACCATGCCTGTCGTCAACAAGTCAGAAGACAATTCCGGCGACGACTTTTCCAACGTCTTTCTTATAGCATCTAAAATAGCATCTATTGTCGGAAGAAGCGCTTCTCTTATCTCTTCCGATGTAACTGTTACAGCCCTTGGTAATCCGGCTATGGCATCACGGCCTCTAACTTCTGCCGTAATTTCTTCCTCTAATTTATAAGCCGAGCCAATCTCGATCTTAACTCTTTCGGCAGTTCTATAGCCGATATCCAGACTGTAAGTACGACGAACATACTGAACTATTGCCTCGTCCATCGCATCACCGGCAATCCTTAAGCTCTCATGCGCAAAAATATCTCCCAATGAAATAACGGCTACCTCTGTGGTACCGCCTCCGATATCGACTATCATGCTTGCCACCGGTTCTCCAACTGGTAGTCCGGCGCCAATCGCAGCAGCTTTGGGCTCAGATATCAAATAAACCTCTCTGGCGCCTGCTCTTTCTGCAGAATTCACAACAGCACGTTTTTCCACAGCAGTTATTCCAGATGGAATTGCGACTACAACCCTTGGCCGTATCCCCCATTTCCTTTTATGCACCTTTAATATAAAATACTTAAGCATCGCCTCTGTAATGTCAAAATCGGCGATAACGCCGTTCTTCATTGGCCGGATAACGGAAATGCTACTTGGGGCCTTTTCCAGCATAGCCTTGGCAGATTGTCCAACAGCAGTTCCATTTAATAAAACCTTATTTGTCCCTGGTTTTACTGCTACCACAGATGGTTCAAACAACACGACGCCTTCACCGGGAATACATACCAAAGTATTCGCTGTTCCCAGGTCGATACCCATATCTGTAGAAAATAACCCTAACAAATAATCTAAAGGATGCATATTTTTCCCTGACTCTTTGTGTTTTGGATATAAGCTAAATTTTTACATAGGTTTACGTGGACGATTATACGTGTGCCAATCTAAATGTCAAGCGAAATTCTCTTTGTCAACGCTGCCAAAAACAGTATAGCGGTTACCAATAAACATGAGATCGCAAACACATCGCCGTGATTTGTATACCATGAAGTCACAGAATTCTCAAACCTGATTTTGTTACACAATATACCGTCCACCTCTTTGTATCTTCCTTCATTAACCAGGTAATCATATATCTCGCCGTTCGGCGCAATAAAGGAAGAAATGCCGCTATTGGCAGAGCGTGTAATACAAATCCGGTTTTCAACAGCCCTGAAAACCATTATTGCCAGATGCTGGTCCAGCTCAGAGCTATCATGAAACCAGGCATCATTGGTAATATTTATCATAAAGTCCGCTCCATCTTTCCGAAACCTCCTTACTAAAGGCGCAACTGTATCTTCATAACATATCATTACTCCAAACTTATAATATTTCCTTTCGTCATTCTTTGTGTCAAGTTCAAATATAGTTCTCCTCCCGCCTCCGCTCAAACTTACACTATAAGGCACTATATTAGAAAGAAAAGGAAGCCAGTCTTCGAAGGGGATGAATTCTCCAAAAGGCACAAGGTATATCTTGTCATAACGGTCTACAAATCTTCCTTTCCTGTTAAAATAGAAAGCCGTATTAAAATACAGTGCAGAGGCATCCCGTACATCAATAGCCGTACCTCCTAATATCAAATTAGCAGAGGTTGCATCTGTTAATTTATGAACCGCTTCTTTAGACAATCTATCAACCTCCCTGTTAAGAATATTCGGATCAATATTAAGGACGCCCGGCACCATAGTCTCCGGCCAGATAATCATGTCAACTTCCTCTCCAACAACCTTTAATGAAAGGTTTGTGTATTTCTTCAATATCTCCTTCTGCTGTTCTTCGTCTGCCGTAATCTTGACACCTTGCGGAACATTTCCCTGAACAACACAAACGTTGGGACCATCCTGCAAAACTTTATGGTCTCTTAAATCAAGATAACCATAGACTAAGACTAAAGACAGCAAAAGAGACGGGATAATTATGGTGAACCAGAACATTTTTCCCTTTTTACCAGAGGAAACAACTAAATCCACGCCTGATTTGTAATTACATCTGAACAATAATTGTTCTGTCAAATCTGCAATAGCCGCATTGATTACAACAATCAGAAATGAAATACCATAAACGCCCGTAATGTCGGTAATCTGTATTAAAGGCAGGTTTAAATATTGACTGTGTCCTGCAAAAAACCATGGGAAACCGGTGTATGGATAAGATCTTAAATACTCAAAAGCCACCCAGACAAACGGGGCAGCAAAGACATGTGGCAGTCTTAATTTTCTACGCAAATAATATAAAACTATGCCAAAAGCAAAGAAGTAAAGCGCTATATAAAGACTTAACAACAACCAGCCGGGACTTGTAACAAACCGAAGCCATGATAAGTTGAAAACAAGAAATGAAACACCAATTAAATACGAAAACAATCCTGCCCTGTATCCAGTCGAAATTATTATGAACCAGGGGACTAAAGCAAACCAGGCTAAATAACTTATACCTGGTGATGGAAATGAAAACGAAAGAAGAAGGATTGTGAGAAAAGAGAGGAAGAGGTTTATGTAAAAAGGTTTTTTATGCAATATATTTTTCCAGATAAATAGCCAGTAGCTAATACAGTTAGATTTCCGGAATCCTCCCGAAAGGCCTGCCCGACTACGTCGTTCGGGCGGGGAGGCATAACCCCGCTTTCGCAGGGCTAAGCTCAGCTTTGCAGGGAATCCAGGATTGTACTTCCTTTATATATAATTAAGAGAAAAACAGGTTTGTTTAAAGCAAACCATCTGTCAACATTACCTCGACCATATCACCGGCATTCAGTTTCTCAACCGATTCTCTGATAATAAGCAGACAATTAGCTTTTGTTATTGAAAACAAATCTCCTGAGCCGTGCCAGTCTACGAGAGAAACCTTCCACCCGGAATCTTCCTGCCTTAATAATGCCGGTCGGTATTCACGACGCTTTTTCTTGATCTTGATATCTTTTTCCAGCTCCGCTTGCAATATTGGATGCCCATAAGACGTAAATCCCATCATTTTTTTAATGCACGGTTTTACAAACAATTCAAAGGTAACAAAAGTTGACACGGGATTGCCGGGAAGCGCAAAAATCAATTTATCACCCTTCATGCCAAACACCGTGGGCTTTCCAGGCCTGAGAGCTACTTTTTCAAAAAATATCTTAACGCCAAGATCCAGTAATACACCTCCGACAAGATCGTATTCCCCCATTGATACACCTCCGGACAGTATCAATATATCTTTCTTTAAACCCTTTTGAATCAATTTCCTTATTTCACTTTTATTATCATTAACCTTGCCCAGTATCTCAACATCTGTGACGATCTGTCGGGCCTGCGCTGCCAGCGAATGGCTGTTACTATTGCGTATCTGCCAGGGTTTCGGCTTACGTGTAATATCTACCAACTCATCACCCGTAGAGATAATGCCAATACCAGGGGTTGAATGCACTTTAACGTGATTTGCGCCAACCGCGGCAAGAATACCAACCTCCTGGGCCCTTATCCTCGTCCCTTTGAAAAGAACTGTTTTGCCGAAACGGACATCTTCTCCCTTCCTGGCAATGTTTACGCCCTTTCCTATTCTCTTAAGGATACGCACCCTTTTGTCATTGTCCAACGATTTTGTTTCCTCCACTTTTACAACAGCGTCTGCGCCTTTGGGTACTACTGCGCCCGTCATGATCTTCGCGGCCTGTCCGCTGGAAACTTTTTTCTTCGGGTTATATCCGGCACGTATACTTTCTATGACGTCAAGATCCACCGGTGGTTTTATGTCTTTTGCAATCACAGCATATCCGTCCATTGCAGACCTGTTAAATGGCGGCATATTTAAATCTGATTTTATACTCTCTGCCAGGCAAAGTCCGGCTGCATTTTCCAGTCTCACCTTCCTGGGCAGCAGTTTTTTCCCTTTCTTCAGAACGATCCTTAATGCTTCATCAACGCTTATCATAATCTCTCCTTCGATCTTTACTAATATAACGATTCCTAATTAACAATGATGTACCGGGAGTTTTTCTAAAAGGAATGTACTCGCACCAATACTAATTCTTTTATGAAATGTTGTCAATGTAGATTTTAATGTTTAGAAGAACGGATCATTAATAAAATGCCATGCTGGCGAATGATACTGTTGAGTTGGTCTGGTCGGTATACTGAGAATATTTCAGAAGTTTGCCTTTTGACGCTTCAATGACATTAAGCATGGTGTGAATTGCCGGATATCCACATATTTTTCTACTGTTATTGTCTTTTTGAATAGAGTTGTTAAAGCCCTCTGCGTCCAGGTTTTCTGCATATCTTAACATATCTGTGTCTTCAGAATGCAGTTTCTTGAGATATGCCTCGTCCTGAAGTTCTCTGTCGCCAAATCTGGCACCGACATGTGCAAGGTCTACGCTTGCAATTATACAGATTTTCTTCCTGCTTTCCTTAATTGTTTCCTTGAGAGAGGAAACAAATTCCTCAAATTGAGAAATCCCTCCAGGACTATTGTTATCTCCCCCCGCTTCACCAAAGGATGAACAGAGTATGGGGATTATGCTGAATTCCTTTTTCCGGTGATAAAGGTATTGCAGGAATATTAACTGAAATCCAACTGAATGTTCATCTTTGTGAATAAATTCGTCTTCAAAATAATCAGTCTTGTTCTTTTTGTGTAGAGATGCAAGAAAGTCTTTATCTGTCTCTACATTTCCAAATGGAGTTTCGAAGGTCTTGTCTGTCAGGACAAAGAGATTTTTAGTTTCCGTGTGTGCAATGCCAAGTATTATAAAAAGTTCGGCGTCAGACGACTCGGCAATCTCTTTGTAGGCCCAGGCGAAACACGGTCCCCCGCATCCTATATCAATGTGCGGGGCGATTATGCCCTTCAAATCTGTGGTTTTATTGGATGATGGTTTACCGGGTCCGTCTGTGGATGTAAAGAATTTGTCTATCTGGACTGTTAATCTCTCTTTATCTGCCTCATAGGCAGTACCGGCATGAGCGTCTTTGCGTATGGTTGAATTTATAAAGTCAACTTTTAGTTTTTCTATAAAATCTCTGGATCTGTCATTCTCCAAGAGCAGGTTTTTATCCAGCTCCTGTATTATTTGCTGTATGTTGTCACCAGACAATAATTTCCCATATTTTTGTGAAAATTTAGACTGTATATCCAATATGGAGTGATTGCCATCAAAGTGACATATAATGTAAAAGACGTGATTAGGAACTACAAAGGTGTTTTTGGAGTTAAACGGGTCTCTGAGGCACATCGCCTGTTGTCCGGATGTTTCAATAGGGAATGCGTCTATTGGCCGTAATTTTGGATATTCCATTCTTTTATTAAGGCAGTATCTTCAACTCAGCAGACAATCCTTCTGATTTTTTAGTAATTATTACATATCCACCCTCACGAAACATACCGGCGTTGAAGATTAATGTGCCTTCTATCTTATCAGTTCCTCTTGCCTCGTGGATATGGCCGCTTAAAGAAATATCCGGTTTATGTCTTAAAATAAAATCACGAACACTTTGGCTCCCTACATGGGCGCCGGTCGTAATCACATCAATCTTTGTGTCTTTTGGCGGCATATGCGGCACCATAATCTTAAATTTAGTTTCTCTTACCTTTTCAAGGCCTTCAAGTAGAAAAGTTTCAATTTCACTCTCACTAAATTCGGTAGGTGTTCTGAAAGGTGTTGGATTTGAGCCGCCTGCACCAAAGATTCCTATATCGTCCCGTATAAATCCATTCCTGTGAAGGTTAATGCCTTTTTCGTCTAAAAAATCATTAACCTCCGGTTGATCTAAATTTCCTAATTGAGCTAATATATTTTCGTTATACTTCATTATTTCTTCGATTACTTTTCCCGCCTCTTTTTTCCCGTTATAGTTAGTTAAATCACCGGTGACTATTACAATATCTGCATTCTCCAGTTCATTTTTCAATAGCCTTAAGTTGCCTAAATCTTCATGAATATCACCAAATGCTATTATTTTCATTTTTCGCCGGATTTTTGATAAGTTACTTGGATTCAAAATATTAACAATCCTGTAAAAAATGTTCAAGTTAATCTTTTCAGGACTGTTTTGTGTTGACGCTAAAAAGGAGTTTTGATAGTATGAAAATTTATAAGTAGATTAGAAGTAATGGACTAAATTCAGATTGGAATCAACCTTTTCTATAAAAGAGAATCACACATCAGTGTTGATCTCCCGGAAGATAAGTGGATGAAAAATTATTGGTTATCTTTCATTATAATAAACATATCAATTTACGGTTGTCTGTCAGCAATTGAAAACAGAGAAGTTACTGCCAGCGAAGTCGGGCTTGCCGAAAAGACATCGCAGGATATCTCACCCGAGTTGAATATTAAGATTGATGAGTGGATGAAGCTTTTGTATTCAGAAGATTCCGCAATACGCAGCTCCGCAATCATTTCATTATTGGGACTTAACCTTCCAACTGTTTATGATTCACTTATTGATATTCTTAAAAACTCTGAAAATGATGATGTACGTATTTCATTAATTAAGGCGTTCGGTTTTGCCGGTGATGACAGCAGGGCATTAGATTGTATGATTGACCTGCTTGCCAGTAAAAGTGAGGCGGTTAGAATCGCCTCTGCAAATGCATTGGGAAATATAAGGACAGAGAACGCAATCAGAGAGATGATAAGCGTACTTTTAAATACCGGAAAACCGGTTGAATCCCGCATCCTTATCACGAGCGCTCTGGCAAAGACACGCTCACGTGAGGCGGTGGAGCCGTTAATCAGTTTGTTAGAGTCTGACGACAATAAGTTACAAATGGCAGCCCATGAAGCATTAGTTGAGATTACCAAACAATCTAATGGCAAAACGAAGTCTTTCTGGCAGGAGTGGTGGGATAGAAATAAGGTTAAAACAAGGGAACAGTGGCTGGAAGATATTATTGATAAGATGGAAGAAGGATTTAAGAAGCTTAAAGCGGAGAATCGCCTGCTGAGGGATGAAATAGTTGAAAAGACCATAAAAATTTTAAAAGCAGGAAAGGAAAAAGATGATATAAGACAATTAATTGATGCTATAAAAAGCAAATATCAGGAGGTGAGGATTTTTGCTGCAGGGGAGCTGGCAAATCATAAAGACCCGGAAGTTATCAAGATTTTTGTTGATCTGATTTCAGATAATGATATGGAGATACGTGTCCTGGCAGTAGATGTTCTTGGAAAGATTGGCAATGTGTCTGAACTGAAATATTTAGTATCGGCCTTGCAGGACAAAGAAATCAAGGTTAGGGAAAGCGCCGCAAGGGCTCTGGGCAAACTGGGTAAAAAGGAAGTGGTATATGATTTATTATCTGCTTTAAGCGACCCTGCCAGTTTAGTAGTGTGTGCGGCAGCGGAGGCGCTCGGAGAGTTAAGGGCGGCTGAAGCCGTAGAACCATTAATCAGCCTGTTTTCGAATGAAGACCCAAAGGTAAGAGAATCTGCAATAGTTGCCATCGGCAAGTTTCAGGACAAAAGGGCGATTGATCCATTGATTAATGCTTTAAGTGATCGTGAAGAAAGAGTCAGGTGGTACGCTGCTGATAGTCTGGGTAAAACTGGAGCGAAGAAGGCAGTTTCGCATTTAATAAACTTGCTTACTGATGAAAGCGCCCGTGTTCGTGAATCTACGGCAACTGCCTTAGGGCAGACTGGCGATGAGAGCGCTGTTGAGCCTTTAATCAAGCTGCTTATGGATAGAGATAACAGGGTTGCAGAAAAGGCGGCTGACGTACTTTTATCTATAAAGTGTGAATCTTTTGAATTACTTGATAGTATTGCCAATGCCTTTTACGCAGGAAAAGATCACAAAAGAGCTAAAGAAATATTAGAGAAACAAATCAATAGTTATAAAGATGTGCCGGAATATAGCCGCGCACTGTGGCAAAGCAAGATAAGGCTGGCAAAGTTATATTACTCACTTAATAATTGTCAAAAAGCAATTTTACTATATGAAGAACTTGTTATGCGTTTTGATAATAATACGGAAATAAAGCATGAACTTGTGCATTGCCTGAAAGAGTTGAAACAATATGACAAACTGTTGAGCTATTTTTCATTATGGGTAGAGAATTTGTCAACAGATAATCATTTGTGGTGGAAAGAGATATATGAAATTGTCGAGAAACATTTTATAGAGGGATCATTTGATAGAGTAATAGAGATTATAGGTAATTTTGAAAAGAAGACTCCATATATGGGAGGCCCTGAGTTAAAATCCCGGTTTTACAACTTAAAAAAGAAAAGTATGGAAACTATGCTGCAGCAAAGCACAAAATCTTGAAATTTAAAAGGAAATTTATAAATGAAAATTCTCATAATCGGGGCAGGCGCCGTAGGATTTAATATTGCGAAACAACTATCGAAAGAGGGCCACGATATATCGGTGATTGATGAAAATCCCAAATTAGTCAGGCAGGTTTCTGAAAACCTGGATGTTTTTGTGGTTGCCGGTAATGGCACTTCTCCCAGCGTGCTGGAATCCGCCGGTGTGCGTGAAGCGGATATGGTTTTAGCCGTAACCACAAGTGACGAGGTAAATATTATAGTCTGTATCCTTGCCAGTCAATATGGTAATGGCAAAATAATCAGGATTGCAAGGATTCGAAACAGCGAATTTACCAATAACGATTCGTTATTTAAACAAAATAGCTTCTGTGTTGATCATATGATAAACCCGGAGCAGATTATTGTTGAGTCTATTATTAATATAATAGAGACGCCTGGGGCGACGTTTGCCGTTGACTTTCCAATAGGTAATGTTATTTTAAGAGGTTTTCATGTACCTGAGGATGCCCCACTCGTGGGTAAGAATTTTTCAGAGCTGGAAGACATTGAATATACAGATTCATTCTTAATAGTATATGTGCAGCGTGATGATGAGATGATTATACCCACACATAGTACAGAAATATTACCCAATGACAATATTTTTGTACTTATATCCAAAGCAGGATTACCATACTTCCTGCCAATGGTTAACAGAAGGGCGGATGAAGTGGAAAAGGTGATTATATATAGTACAAGCCGAACGGGTTTGCAGCTTGCAAAAGCCCTTGAAAACAGTCCGATTGCCGTAACGATAATTGAGCCTGAAAAGGATAAGGCGGAAATGGCTGCGGCTGATTTAAAGAATGCCTTAGTCTTACACGGTGATGCCACTGAAATAGATGTGCTTAAAGACGCTGCTGTTGAGATTACTGATATTTTTATTGCCCTTTCCGAGAATGAACAGACTAATCTGCTTGCATCATTGCTGGCAAAAAAACATGGCGCAAAGAAGACTATTGTACTTACAAATGACACAGCGCTGGCACATATAATTAATCAAGTAGACGTGGACGTAGTTGTAAATCCAAGGCTGGTAACTGCAAGCGCTATACTTCAGCACATAAGAAGGGGACAGATATTATCAATTGCCAAGTTAGGTGACAGCGAGGTGGAAGCGATTGAACTGATTGCTGAAGATGGTTCTGAAATCGTAAAAAAACCGCTCAGGAAGATTCGGTTCCCCAAAAAATCCATCCTGGGCGCTGTTGTAAGAAATAATACAATGCTTCTTCCTAAAGGTATTGATGCTATCCATCCCGGAGAAAGTGTTGTTGTTTTCACCCTGCCGGATGATATTGAAAGGGTACAAGCTCTTTTCAGCAGCAAAAAATAGAGAATTCCCTGTTGTAAATTTTATTTCGTGATGGAAAACGAATTCCCCCTGTTTCCCACTTTAAAAAAGAGGGACTAAGGGGGATTGAAAATTTATTAGTGTAAAACATGAACATACCTTTGGTGTTACGCACCCTGGGAAATCTCACAATACTTCTTTCCGGTATACTACTCATACCATTTGGAGTATCTCTATTTTATGGAACAAGGGAAGAGATGTGGGCATTTGCCATATCAATCGTTGCGTCAGGAATCATTGGTGTAGCGTTAAAGTTTTCTCTAAAACCTAAAAATGAAGATATTACTGTTAGAGAGGGCCTGGCAATTGTTACATTCTGGTGGGCGTCATGTGCCTTTTTTGGCGCCCTGCCTTATTGGCTTTCAGGTGTATGTGACAGCTTTTGTGATTCTTACTTCGAATCAATGAGCGGGTTCACTACTACAGGCGCTAGCATCTTCAACGACGTTGAGATCTTGTCACATGGTATTCTTTTCTGGAGGAGCATGTCACAATGGCTCGGGGGAGTGGGTATCGTTGTTTTCTTTGTCGCAGTTCTTCCAAATATCGGAGTCGGAGGACGCAAACTGTTCAGCGCTGAAGCGCCTGATATTACGACGGATAAGATAAAACCACGGATAGCTCAGACGGCAAAAATATTGTGGGTTATATACCTTTCTCTTACTGCCATTTTAATTCCGCTTTTATGGTTTGGGGGCATGGACTTCTTTGACGCTGTCTGCCATACCTTTACAACGTTATCTACAGGAGGGTTCTCCAATAAAAATCAGAGTATTGCCGCATATGACAACCTGTTTATAGAGATTGTCGTTACGGTCTTTATGTTTATTTCAGCCTGCAATTTTACACTTTATTATCAATTGGTTACAGGAAGGATTAGAAAAGTATTTGTGAATTCAGAACTACGTTTTTTCGTAGGTTTGGTATTATGTGCTATTTGTTTAGTAACGCTTGCGTTGTTTTTCTATGAAGCATCGTTTTTTAATGGAGGTGTCAAGGAACATAAATATGAAAGTGTAGGAGGAGCATTGAGGGATGCCTCATTCACGGTTGTTACCATGATAACCTGTACAGGACTTGTTACCGCAGATTTTGATATCTGGCCGAATTTCTGCCGATTCTTTCTTGTCCTTCTCTTGTTTATCGGCGGCTGTGCGGGTTCGACTGCCGGAGGTATGAAGGTGGCAAGAATAGTGCTGCTTCTTAAGTCCAGTGTAAGGGAGACGATCCGTCTGCTCAGGCCAAGGGCCATAATGCATGTTAAGCTCAACGGTAACCCGGTCAGTGAAGACATAATTACAAACATATTAGGATTTATTGTAATACACCTTGGACTGTTTGTTATTTTTTCCCTTATCCTGACCGTCTTTGGCAATGATATAATTACGTCATTCAGTGCGGTGATCACGGCGATGAGCAACGTGGGTCCGGGCCTGGCCGATGCGGGCGCTACCAAAAACTATAGTGGATTTGCTTATCCCTGTAAATGGGTACTAGCTTTCTGCATGCTGGTGGGCAGGCTTGAAATATACACTGTTATACTTATCTTTGTGCCACTGACATGGAAGAAATAGGTTTGTAACAAACACAAGCAATCGTGTAACTAAGAACCTGAGGAAATGCCAATGGCAGGACTTGGAAAGGTAAAAAGTGTTGCAGTATACGGGATTGAAGCCTATGTTCTGGAGATAGAGGTGTATGTTACAAGTGGGCAGTTGCCTTCAACGGTGGTTATTGGACTGCCGGATGCCGCAGTTAAAGAGTGCAGGGACAGAGTAAAGGCGGCGCTCAAGAACTGCGGGTATAAATTTCCTTTAAAGAATATCACCATTAATTTAGCTCCTGCGGATAGAAAGAAAGAGGGGCCTTCTTTTGAATTGCCGATAGCAATGGGCTTCCTTATTGCTACAAACCAGATAAATACGGACAAAATAAACGAATACGGTATAGTAGGTGAACTTGCATTGGATGGCCGGGTAAGAAGGGTTAACGGCTGTCTGGCGATGGCGATGAAATGTAAATCAGCAGGGTTGAAAGGGTTAATACTTCCCGCTGATAATGCGCCGGAAGCGGCTATTGTGGAGGGTGTAGATGTTATCCCAGTTAAGACGCTCTCTGATACTGTAGGTTTCCTGACAAATGAGTTATTTATTTCTCCATTCTCCTTAAACCTTGCGGATGTTTTCAGCGATTCCTCCCATTACGAGATAGATTTTATGGATGTTAAGGGGCAAGAACATGTAAAACGTGCGCTCACCGTTGCTGCTGCAGGAAACCATAATGTACTTATGATAGGGCCTCCGGGTTCGGGCAAAACGATGTTGACGCAGAGGCTTCCTACCATAATGCCCATGTTAACGCTCGAAGAGGCTATTGAGACTACTGTGGTACACAGTTCGGCAGGGCTTTTAGGCCCGGATCAATCCCTGATAGCCACCAGGCCTTTTCGCAGTCCACATCATACCATCAGCACTGCTGGGCTGGTTGGCGGCGGCAGCTTTCCGCGTCCGGGAGAGGTGAGTCTCACTCATCATGGAGTTCTCTTTCTTGATGAACTGCCCGAATTTAACAGGAAAACGCTGGAGGTGTTGCGGCAGCCGTTAGAGACGGATGAGATAACGATTTCAAGGGCGATGAGTTCAGTGATGTTTCCGGCAGAGATAATGCTGGTCGGTGCTATGAACCCCTGCCCGTGCGGTTATCATACTGATCCAAAGAAAGAGTGTCACTGTACACCGCGCCAGATTCAAAATTACATTTCCAGGATTTCGGGCCCTTTGCTTGACAGGATTGATATCCATGTCGAGGTTCCGAATGTGCAGTATAAAGACCTGACCTCTGACTCTACGTGTGAGTCGTCTGAAGAGATCAGAGAAAAGGTTACGGAAGCGCGCAATATTCAGTTAAAGAGGTTTCAAGGGCTCAAATACTCAACCAATTCCCGTATGTCCGCAAGGGCGATAAAAAAGCATTGCGCATTAGACAGTCAGGCAGAAGATCTGCTTCATCAGGCTATGACCGAACTCAATATATCTGCAAGAGGTTATAATAAAATGCTTAAGGTGGGGAGGACAATTGCGGACCTTGATGGTAGTAAAGACATCCGGCTGGAACACATTTCAGAAGCTGTCCAGTACAGAAATCTGGACCGTGATTTGTGGAAATGATAATTTGATTTAATTCCAATTCCTTTCACAAAGCCGCGCTGAGTGTGACAAATCACAAAGACCACGAAGAAAAAATTAAAATATTATTTTCTCTTGCTTTAATTATTAGTGTGTGATATAGTATTTTTTGAGTTGGTTGTTACGTTGTTCAATATATATACTTATATAAAGGCTACAAGGTTTCCAACCTTGTGGTCTTTTTTTATTTTTTTACCTTTTTACTATAAAGGGGGTGATTTTCAGTATGCAAAATGGAACAGTTAAGTGGTTTAGCGACTCAAAGGGCTTTGGCTTTATTACTCAGGAAAACGGAGACGATGTCTTTGTTCACCATACCGCAATCCAGTCTGATGGTTTTAAAAGCCTTTCAGAAGGGGACCAGGTAGAGTTTGAAGTCGAACAGGGTCAAAAGGGTAGCAAAGCCTCAAAAGTTGTCAAAATATAAATATATTATAAAGCGTACTCATATATTTTATACTGTATAATCTATCGAAAAAGAGTTGTACATAATAATTAATATAGAGTAATTGTAAAATATTATTGTAATGATAACGTAAAAGCCCCCGATATCCATGAAAGGGTATCGGGGGCTTTGTTTATTTATGCAGAGAATAAAAAAAATACTTTATATCAGCATTATTGCACTGGGTTTTACAATCAATCCGGCAGGTTCCCTATTTTGCAGGTGCAATAGTCATGACATGTTGGTCTGTAGAGGTTTATTTATTTTAGTCCTTGCTAATATACATTTATAGTTTATACTGTATAACGTATACAGTAAACGTGAATTAATTCCTACCGGAAGTCAAATCGGCAATCAATCAACTCCATATTAAATGGAGGTTAATTTCGCTATATAAGGAATTTTGCGAAGCTAAAGGTTTTAAACCTCCCAGTTAGTTATTTGCAGGCGTATACACACACTAATGGAGTAAATTCGAATATTACGTTCTGTGTATATGTATATGGTGCAGCGTGGGCGCTTTTATTTGGGTTTGCTAAACTTGCCTAATATAAGGCATTGTACCGTCAAGATGGTATTCAGGGAATCTCTCTAAAGGATTACAATTAGATGCATTGCATCAATATTCGTCTATAATTGATTTCTTGCAGATTAAGAACTAGTACTTTGCTCATCTCTCTGCTTGTGATTTATTTAAATATTGTACACACATAGGACACTTTTCTATCCTGCGTACTATATTTTCTATATTGAGATATGAAATGTACGTATACAAAATTTGTAATTTTAAATGAATAGAACTATGAAGAACCTTATTCAGGAGACGTTGTAAATTGACTAAGACTATAATGATTGTAGAAAACAATGAGTATTTTCATGGCCTTTATCAAACGATGCTAAAGGACTTAGAATATAAATTTATTCATGCCTATGATGGCTATGAAGCAATGGAGAAAATGGGGGAAACAACTCCTGATGCAATAATCCTGGATATGCTTATGGACATGGTTACCGGAGATACGTTTTTCATGTATCTGAAAAACATCCCGGAATATGCAAACATTCCTGTGATAATAATCAGCTCCTCTCTTGAAAGGCCATACAGTTACTTGAGAGAAACTGATCCAAGTCTTATATTTATTGAGAAGCGACATCTGGCCAGGGACAGATTGATTGATGAAGTAAATAAAAAGATTTCTGTAATAAAAAAAACAAACAGAGTAATGTTCCGATTACCAGAGGTTGCCGCACATGACGCAAAGAGAGTTTGTGTCGTTGGTGATTTTAATAAATGGGATACTAATGCTAATCCTATGCAAAAGCTGGAGAATGGCGATTACACCATAGCATTTAACCTGGAGTCTGGAAGGGAATATCAGTTTCGTTACCTTGTTGATGGATCAAAATGGGTAAATGACAGTGATGCCGACAAATATGTGAAAAGCCCTTATATGAACATTTATAACTCTGTTGTTATAACCAGGAATTAGGTTGAGCCATGTTAATGTGTAGTTTAAAAGATTACGCCTGTTTATTCGGCTTTAAAAGTGATTAGAATGGTTTCGCAAGACGTTTCTCTTTTGGGATTTGACTTTTCTATTTTTGTTTTTCTAAAATGAGAGGGGGTGTTAATCGGCATGATAAACGGTACCGTAAAGTGGTTTAACGACAGAAAGGGCGTTGGCTTTATTTCTCAGGAGAATGGAGATGATGTCTTTGTACGTCATTCCTCAATCCAGTGTAAGGGTTTTAAAACTCTTTTTGCGGGGGATAAAGTGGAGTTTGAAATTGAAGAAGGGCAAAAGGGCTCCAGGGCTTCAATAGTTATCAAAGTATAAATACGTTAGTTTTATGCACATAAGACCTTTCTATCCTATGTGTTGCGCTACCTCATTGAACGGGAACCATAAATAAAAGGAGAATTTTGTGAAGATGGTTGTAAGTCTTGTAACCACTCTATTGTTGTTTTTGTCTTCACAATAGTCACTATACACCTCGCCAGATTCAAAATTACATTTCCAGGATTTCGGGCCCTTTGCTTGACAGGATTGATATTCATGTTGAGGTTCCGAATGTGCAGTATAAAGACCCGGCCTCTGACTCTACGTGTGAGTTGTCTGAAGAGACCAGAGAAAAGGTTACGGAAGCGCGCAATATTCAGTTAAAGCGGTTTCAAGGTCTCAAATACTCAACCAATTCACGAATGTCCGCCAAACAGATAAAGCAACACTGTTCACTGGACAGCCGGGCGGAAGGGCTGCTTCATCAAGCCATGACTGAACTCAACATCTCTGCAAGGGGTTATAATAAAATACTTAAGGTCGGCAGGACAATTGCGGACATTGACCATTGCAGGGACGTCCACCAGGAACACATCTCGGAAGCCGCTCAATACAGAAACCTGGATCGAGATTTGTGGAAATAATGATTTTTGGTCCATAAACCGGATGATTTGTTAGTACCTGTTTGTACCTTGACAGTCAATTGTTTGTTTGGTAAATTAGTTTTGGTATTCGTAAGATTTTTTCTGGTAAATATAAAATGAAGAAATTTCTGTTTCTGCAAATATTTTTGGTACTCTTTCTCATGATATCCTGTGAGATTCCATCTTATGGCGCCGATGATTTTTCAATACATTATAATAAAGGTATTGAGTTTTATAAACAAGGTAAATATGACCAGGCAGGAGAAGCATTTGAAGAGGCGATAAAAATAAAACCTAATGATGTTTATGCCCTCTATGGCTTAGGGAATACATACTATTGTAAGGCAAAGTATGATGAAGCCGTCAAAATTTATTCAAGGGCTGTCAATATAAATCCCGATTATGCGAAGGTGCATTATTCGCTGTCTCTGGCCTACAGTAAACTGGGAATGACACGCGAGGCTGAAAAAGAAAAGGCGATATTTAGAAAGTTGTCTCAGGGAGGAGAAAGCGAAGAAAAAACCAAAACAAGCGTGAAACCTTCTCGTATCAGTGAGCAGAGTAAAGAGACAGAACAGGTTGATAGTACCCCGAAAAAGACATTAACTCAAAAAAAACCGGTAGAAGCCCAAACAAAACCCGAAAGTAAGGAACCGACACGTACGCCCATTAAAGGACAAGAAGCAGAACCTAAAGAAAAAACTTCTAGTGAGATTCAAAAAACTCCGGATACAAGAAGAAGTACAGAGAGGGGTGATTCTCATTCAATCTTTAAGGGTTATACAGATGAAACGCGTAAGGAAGATAAACGTGTTTTTAGCAAGAAATATAAAGAAACATACGGCATCTCCAAAGGCCTATATGGCGGTATTAAGTTTTTTGTCCAGAATAAATGGTATGAATCCGGGATAAACAAGATATTGATTTGTGCTGCCGGCTATATTTTTGTAACTCAGATATGGCTCTGTGTTGTAACATTCTTTGCCCTGATAATCTGGAGAATTAGAGAAAAGATATAGGTGCGTTGCAAGACAAACGGGCAGGCGTAACCGAAAGAGAACCTCAACAAAGTTAAAAAGCGCAAAAGAAACGGTGTTTTCCCGATCTCAAGATATAATCATTCCTCAACTTTGAAAACTGGCGGTATTTTCTTCCAGCCTTCAAAAATAATACATCATTAATTCTTGTTGTCCTTAATACATAACCGGCATCAAAATTTTCACATACCATTTCCTCATCCAAATATCCTTTTTTGTTGAAAAGTACAATTGTAAATGTTAAAGAATTTGTCTATTATGTTTGCGGATCATAATGATGATAGATGTATGTGCTTTTTAGAATGATTTATAACGCCTGGCTATCCGGTTTTTGAACCGGCCTGCAATCGGAATTGCTGTAGGGGCGGGTACGCCCCTACACAACACTTATACACATACGGCAAGGGGGAATTTTGTTTAATATCAAAAAGAGTATTAAGTTTATAGCAGCCATAATCTTCTACTATTCAGGAATCTTTGTTTTCTATAAAAGATTTGTTATGAATGGAAAGGTTACTATATTGATGTTCCATCGTGTAACCGATACTTTTTTTGATATTAGTCTATTGGTAAAAAAAAAGACTTTTGAGGAGTGTATGGAATATATCGCTCAAAGTTATCCTGTAATTTCAATGGACTTCTTAATACAGAATTTTGATGAGTGGAAAAACATACCTGATAACAGCTTTGTGATTACGTTTGATGATGGATGGATAGATTCTTATAACACTGCTTATCCAATCTTAAACCAATTGAAGCTTCCTGCTACGATTTATTTGACTACAGGTTTTGTATCCTCAAAATGCAGTTACTGGCAAGAAGAATCGAACTTTTTACTTATACAAATAATAGCAAATAAGAAAGTATTCTTAAATACAGACAATACTATTTCCACGCCTGAGATAAGCCTTAAACTAAGAGATTTAATATCGAAGAGTCAAGCGGATAACCATATATTTAAATTTATAGATTATCTTAAAAAGTTTACTCATGATAAAATATTGAAGACTATTTCTGACATGGAAGCGTTTCTCAAAGGACATTCCATAAAGGCTAGTGAAGACAGGCACAGATCCTTTGCAAACTGGGTTGAGCTTAACAGTATAAAAGATTCTAATATTTCCTTCGGTTCTCACACAGTCAGCCATCCGATTCTAACTAATGAACAAACGAACGTAGTTAAGGAAGAAATTAGTAAATCAAGAGAAATTATAGAAAAGGAGACAGGAAGGAATATTATTCATTTTTGTTATCCAAACGGAAACTATAACGATGACATAAAGGGAATTGTTTCCAAATCGTATAAATCTGCATGTACAACCAAAGGCGGTTTTGTTTCAAAAGAGTCTGATATTTACAGCCTTAATAGAATCGGGATAAATGAAGAGATGATTACTGACCGTAGGGGCAATTTTTCTAAATATATGTTTACGCTTTCTATTTTTATTGAATCTCTAAAGTAGGGGCGTATTATCGTGCCATAGGCAGTCGCCTGAGGACTACCCTGTGGGCAACTTCAAGATCCGCCATGGCGAACAATACGCCCCTACGGGGTGAGATTCTTCATCTGGCTTAGAATGTCGGAAATAAAAAATAGCTGCAAGCTTTTCCGTAATAATAAGTAATTTATAGAATTTACTATATATTTGAGATTCAGGTTAAAATGGAAAGTCTGGAGAAGGATTTAAAGAAAATAATAGAGTGCTTGAGGACTCACAATTACACTAAATCACAAATTCTCCCAACAGAAAAAAATTATTGGAAACTACCATTAGAACCGCTAAATCTTTTGAATCTTTTGTTCTGGAAAAAGAATGCGTTATTTGAATGGTCAGCTTTTCCTGCATTTTATCAAAAATTATTTAAAATATTTTATCCACAGGTATTTTCTCTCTTTGAAATATTTTTTCTTAACAGCGAGGTGAAAAGGGAAGAGGTCTCCAGGTTTTTCAGCGAGGAGGACATCAATTCTTTTATAAAGAACAATATATTAAAAGAGTCAAATGGGAATTATAAATTTAATATAAAATTAATTCCGTATAGAGAGATGATTTTCAATAAAGGCGCTTCATGGTTCGGTAAGGATTCAGTCACATTTGCAGAATGCATAACTAAAGATTTAAATGGTAAGACGGTCGGAAACACATTAGATATGTGTACAGGAACGGGTGTCCAGGCAATAGTATCTAAGAAATATTCTAAAAGAGTAACCGCATCGGATATTAGAGAACAGTCAATTCAAAACGCTATACTGAACTCTAAAATTAATAATCTGACAAATATTACTTTCTTAACTTCTGACTTGCTTAAAAATATTTCAGGAAAATATGATCTGATCACGGCAAATCCACCTTATGGTATTGTTTCAAAAAATCCTGATGATAAAACATATGGCCTTCACACCGTTTTGAGTTAATAGAAAATCTGGACAATCATTTGAACAATGGTGGAATGGCGAAAATTATTACTGAGTCTGTGGTCAAAAATGGGAAAGATATGGTACTGGAAAAGATTAAACAGGTTTTTAGCAATAAGGATTACACAATAGTTTTAGCACCGTTAGATTATCATATAAACAAACCGCTTTTTAAGTTAGTTCACAAAGAATATGGAATTTCGCATATACCACTTTATATCATAACCTTTAGAAAGTATGGCAAGAATATGATTGTATTACTCAAATTGCCGCTGGTTAAGAAAATAATATGTTTTGCTTATATCGCACTAATGTATTTTAAGTTTTTTTTAGGCATGAAAAGTGATTATAAAATCCAATAGCAATTTACTTGAAATTGACCAATTACTATGAAATAAACACTGCTTTTCCTGAAAGGTTTATTAAAAAGGGAAGGGTTTAATGCTGTTTTTTGTCAGGCGCCAACCGAACAAAAGACCCACTCTTATGCTGTTGGAAGGATTCAAATAGACGATAATGACCTTAACATCCTGCTCATTAATACATCTAAAACCTATATCTTCTTTAAGGATTCCAGATACTGGGGATGTGGCCGTCAATGTAGATTAGATAAGGTTACTCATCTAATCTCTAACACTCTTAACCGATTGAAAGGTAAAGACGTAAGCTAAAGAACCAACCCGTATTGATAAACAAGCGGAGGTAAATTACAAAAAAAAGTTGCTAATATTTGAATACCGTGTTACAAACAAATCATGCTTCCTCTTGCAAGAAGACATCAATTGACCGACTTACTCTTATATTAAAGATCCTGGATTTAACTAACAAGTGCAAATTTCAAGAGTTGACAAGAAGGGTTAGCTGTAGTAAAAGGCAACCTCACAAACTTGTCAATAGAAAGGGAGGTGTTTAAAATAAATGAAAAATCAAAACAAGAAAAACAACAGTTTAGAGTATAGAAAACAATGGGCAAACAAAAAAGTATTAGTTACTGGTGCTGATGGTTTTATGGGATCTCATCTCACTGAGAGATTAATTGAATTGGGAGCAGATGTTTCAGTTTTTGTAAGAGGGACTTCCATAAATGGCACGACACAATATACCTTGAAGAAAATCCCACCAAAGGTCAAAAATAAAATCAAAAACTTTATTTGTGGTGATATTTCGTGCCATGACTCCATTGATTTAATAAGAAAGAATTCTCCTCAAATTATTCTTCATCTAGCCGCAAACGCATATGTACCATTTTCGTTCCAGCATCCAGTTGAAGTGATGAACACAAACCTTATAGGGACTTTAAACGTATTAGAGGCATCAAAGCAGGTTCCTGATATAGAAAGGATAGTATGTACTTCCTCTAGTGAAATATACGGTACCGCTCAATATGTACCGATGGACGAAGGGCATCCGCTTAATCCCTCATCTCCTTACGCCGCATCAAAGCTGGCAGCAGACCGGTACAGTTACTCTTACTGGAATACTTATGGCTTACCCATTGCCGTCATTAGACCCTTTAATACTTACGGTCCGAGACACGTATATGACGTCATACCCTTTTTTATCAAGCTGGCTCTATTGGGGGAACCGTTAACAGTACACGGGACGGGGGAACAAAGCAGGGATTTTACATATGTTGATGATATGGTAGACGCTTTTTTACTTATGGGTATACATCCTAATGCTGTCGGTAATGTAATTAATTATGGGAGTGGAAAAGATTACAGCATCAAAAAGATTGCAGAATTAATTAAAGAGATAAGTAATAGTCCTTCGCAAATTGTATTTGGTGAAAGAAGGATATCAGAGGTTGAACGGCTGTTCTGCAATAGTTCTAAGGCAAAAGAACTATTGGGTTGGGAAGCGAAAATTGATATTGAAGAAGGCTTGAAAAGAAATATTGCATGGTGTAGGCAAAATGGGAATCTTGACAACTTGATATAAAAAGTAAGTTAACGTTTGTGAGAACAAATGACAAAAAAAGTTTACAAATCACTTGATGAACTAGGAATTTCCTGGTCAGATATAGATAAGGCAATATCCCTAAGTGAGAATTGGCTATTGAACTCTGGGATACAAAATATGCATAACAGACCAAAATTGTACGGATCTTTTAATTCATGGTATGATAAAGATTTAAAAATATATCCATACATTTACTCAGAAGTGACAGGATATGGGATTACACTTTTTTTATATTTAAATAATCTATCGAAGGATGATAAGTGTTTAAATAGTGCTGTCGCTGCTGCCAACTGGTTATTAAAGTATGCCTATGAAGAACCATCCAATATAGTGAAATTTAGATTCTATTACCATATTGATGATTTTAGCCCGAGACATGCATATACGTTTGACACAGGCATAATTATAAATGGACTTGTTAATCTTTACCGGCAGACAAAAGATAAGTCGTTACTAAATAAATCAATTGATATGGCAAATTGGGTAACTGATGTAATGCAAAGAAAGGATGGGGAGTTTCTTAGTTTTTATGATATAGATGATAACATAAGACTGCTTTCTCCTGATATATGGTCTAAACGTCCTGGTGCTTACCATGCTAAAATGTGTTTTTGCCTGCTTCGTTTGTATGACGTCGTAAGGAATGAAAAATATCTGAATGCAGCAAAACAAATTTGTAATTGGACATTAAACCAGCAATTGGAAGATGGGAGATTTTTGTGCATTTCTGAAGAAAATATCACTAATGCCCATCCCCATTGTTATGGCATAGAGGGTCTTCTTTATGCAGGTATATATTTGAATGAAGAAGAATACGTTAAAAATGCAGTCAAAGGGATCGTATGGTTGTTAGATAAACAGCTACCTAATGGCGGGGTTCCTTCAGAATTTGTTGGAGACAGCCCTGTGCTCAAGGAAAGATGTGATGCATTGGCTCAAATGATCAGATTAAGTTTAATTACATTGGATATGAAAAGATTAAGTGAAAAGTACATACCATCAATAGCAAAGATGATCAAACGGTTATTAGAATTTCAATGCCAGGAGTCAGATCCTTCTGCAAAAGGAGGTTTCTATTATATAATAGATAGTAATGGGAACAAGGTAAACCACATTAATTCATGGGCAACGATGTTTGCACTACAGGCATTGTGTATGTTTAAGCAAATGACAAATAAGAAAGGGAAGTTTGATATAAATTATTTCGTATAGATAAATTAGCTCCTTAAGTCGCTAATTTCTTAGTTTTGCTCCGCAAAATGCAACAGATTCTACATTCATCAACCACTGTTATTAAAGCATCTAAGGGTTGGGTTCCGATTAGGCTGAGAGATCTTTGGGAGTATCGTGAGTTACTCTACTTTTTAACCTGGCGGGATATCAAGGTACGCTACAAGCAAACTGCATTGGGAGCCTTATGGGCTATCATACAACCTTTTTTTACCATGGTAGTCTTCAGCCTGTTTTTTGGCAGACTGGCAAAGGTTCCTTCTGATGGTATTCCCTACCCTATTTTTGCTTTTGCGGCACTTGTACCCTGGACATTTTTTGCCAATGGATTGAGTCAATCGTCAAACAGCCTGGTGGGAAGTACTGATCTTATTACAAAGGTATATTTCCCACGTTTAATCATTCCTGTTTCCAGTGTTCTTTCCGGTTTCATAGACTTTGCAATAGCATTTATAGTGTTTATGGCCATGGCCTTCTATTATGGAATATACCCCGCGTTGTCTATTATCTTACTGCCATTCCTTTTACTTCTTGGGTTGATAACCGCTTTGGGTGTAGGGTTATGGTTGTCGGCGTTGAATGTGAAATTTCGTGATGTCAGATACACTATCCCGTTTTTAACGCAATTTTGGTTGTTTGCGACTCCAATTGCTTATCCCAGTAGTTTACTTTCTGAGCCCTGGAGGACTATTTACGGTATTAATCCCATGGTGGGAGTGGTGGAAGGTTTCCGATGGGCACTTTTAGGTGTGGATACCGCACCGGGTGCTATTATATTTGTTTCTGCACTTGTTTCTATGGGTCTCTTAGTAAGTGGAGCTTTTTATTTCAAAAGGATGGAGAAGTTCTTTGCAGATATAATATAAATTAGTTCGCTCCCCGCCTGAACGTAGTCGGGCAGGCGTTCACTAATTTATGACATTTGCTTCGCAAAGCTATTAGAAAAAATTGGGATTTGTTATTTGAGATTTATAATTTATAAAACTAAACTCCATTACAAAAGGAGTAGAAGATAATCTTAAAAACTATTAATATTTTATACTAGGAGGCATATGATGATAATAAAACCAGAAGTGATACGGTCTCTTGAGCGTGAAAGGGAGATATGTTCCTTTGCTATCCATCATTTAGAGGGTAAGTGTAAAGAATTTGAGGAAAGGTATCGCTGGACAACAGAGGAGTTCCTTCAAAAATTTGAAGACGGTTCAGCAGGAGATGATGAGGATTTTTTTAGATGGTATACGATTGCTCAAGGGTTAGCCGATTGGAAAGTTACAAGAAATGCATTGGAAGAGGTTCTCGTTGGTTAGTAGATATGCAACCGAACTTGAAACTGAAGTTTCAAGTTCGGTTGTGGTTATCAGCTATCGTTTTCAGTTAACCATAACCAGCCCTACTACAGGTCATATCGAGGCATTGCTAATGTTTCAGGATGGCTCCAGGCTTTCTGTCTTTGAGTTTCTACGCTATAGCGGAATGTGTCAATGGAAATTAGACACTTTTTTTAAGAATTTAGACTCTAACCAT
>CAKKPF010000186.1:2646-4189 GCA_919901575.1 Candidatus Brocadiaceae bacterium | reverse complement strand
AAGCCATGCACAAATAATACAGGCTTGCCCATTTCTGTTGCTCTTCCCAGTGCATCATCTATGGCATCCAGGCCGCTTATTTTCCTCAGATAGAGATCAGGATTTTTCTTTGCATGTTCAATGAACAATAAAACGAGCGCTGAAAAGGCTATCAGAATTATAAAATTATTTAACTTTTTCCAATTAAACCAATTTCCCTCTGGAACAGCAGAAGCAATTTTCTTCACTGCAACATTTTCAGGATTTGACATCATAACGAGTTTGAAAAAGTAGCTCGACCTGCCGCCTGTATCATCAGATTTCTTGTTGAAGAATTTTTCTGGCTTGATTTCTACATAATGAAAATTGGAATCAGAACCTTCCTCATACATTGTATTTGAGTTTATGCGTAGTGCCTCGGTAATAAAAGGGCCGTCTTTACGCAAAGACGCATATACAACGTATTCAACCTCTGCCGATTCAGTGGGAGATGAAGGCCATCTGAGTGATATGCTTTTGCCGTTGTCATCAGGCGTATCAAAGGCCTGGAAGTCTGTTGGCGGAATGAGCTTGTTTCCTTCCACTGCAAACGTGGCAGAAGCATACGGGAGTATTAAGATAGACAAAAAGAACGTAAAAAATATTTTATTCATGAGTTTAAATTTATAAATATTCAAACTTCTTTTCTTTTCAAGCTTGTTATAGATTTATTAGTTTTTTTAATACTTTGTCCATCGAAGTAAGGTCACGAGGAGAAAGTCTACCTAGTTTTTTTAAAATGAGAGATTTTTCTATAGTTGATATTACGGGTTTCATTGTAGATGGCCTTAACAAACCTGCGTTTTGCCAATTCTCTATAAAACATTCACCTATATTAAAGGTTTGTTCAGTTCTGCTTGTAATTGCCATAATAATTATATCTGGAGAGTTTTCATTATAACCGTCAGAGCTGATGACTACGGCTGGACGTCTTTTTGTTGTGGTCTGATCACTAAAGGGAAATGGAACAAGTATAATATTGCCTCGTTCATAATTTGTCATATGCACTATCCTCTTCGTTATTCCAGATTTTTTCAAACGAAATTTCAGACATTTTCTGAGAGGCTTGTGTAAGTAACTCCCTTTCTTTTTTTGTTTCTAAAAATCTGACGAAATCGTATACTTCACCAAGCATATTTTCAGGAAGTTTGTCAATTTCTTTTTTAATCATCTCTTTAACAGTCATTCTGTATCCTCCTTTTTACGTAATTCAAGATAACATGTGGTTAGATTGTATAGAAAATCATATCAAATTGAAATGTATTATATTCCTAATTAGTAAGTTCCACAACATTTAAGAGGCTTTTTATTTGCAACTCATTTAGTCTTACATTATGTTGACTATTGTGATTGGGTTAATCTTACGGAAAGCGAATACCCCAATTCCTCAATCTGTGTTTATCTTTGCGCTCTTTGCGACTGGTTGCGGTAATTTCTTTTGTTTACATCTCAATCGCCTCAACATTTGCCCTTGGGATAACGGCAGTCTGGCCATCAGGAAATTCAACTTCCAGTACCCTGGCCT
>CAKKPF010000186.1:0-2636 GCA_919901575.1 Candidatus Brocadiaceae bacterium | reverse complement strand
CCTGGCCTTTGCTTCTGTTTCTATAGTTCTCAGCTCACTAGGCAAGGCTTTGACCTTGCCGATCTTTCCAAAATGCGGATTCCTGATTATGCGGATTGGGTCGCCTATCGAAATCCCTCCGGATTCTTCATTTATTGAAGACTCGCCTTCGGCTATCGTCTCAGAAGCTTTGTCTGAATATTCTTTATTATAGGGTATTATAATTTCCGGCCTGACGACACCGGCCCTTATCTGAGTGGCGCCATTAATAGATGACATGGAACCTTCTCTATGCTTTAATATATCAAATGTCTTCTGTGCCATTCTGATTTGACCAAAACCTTCAGTAATAATTAATGTTATATTAATATCTTCTGATCCTGTAATTGCAACCCCTAAATCATAACCAAGCAATTCGTTAATATCTTTATCACGAATTCCACCGACAACAATTCCTTTTACGCCAATATCCAATGCCTTCTGTATCGCATCATAATAGATGATTGAACCACATACTATTATCTTACCTTTGTGAGTTTCATTTAGATCTTCAGGCCTTACAATATCATCAGGCGAATCTACAACAATCTGCAATTCGCCTGTTGTTTCACCTCCTATGCCGAATATACCTTGAATGAAGGTGGCATACGTCTCTATTACAACACCTTCCTTTTCAACAGTTTCCACAACCCTGCCATCTATGTAGGCGCTTATCTGGACAGGTTTTGGAGGCTCTCTTAATAATACCTGGCCGGTAATGTCTGAAATACTTTCAATATTGCCGGTTATGGGTGACAGACAGATAGACTTGAACATTTTAATAAATGGCCTGGTCTCTGCAATTAGTTCGTCCTTCTGAACACTCTCACCTTCCTTTTTTAACATGTACTTCCGTAAATCGCAAGGCAGGATAGCAAGGCGGTTAACCACATTAACAGAATGAACCTTGCCTGGCAGGTTTGTCCTGGCCACAACATCACTTGATTTTACGGTATCACCTTTTCTTACAACCACATCACCGGGAAGCGGGAGGTTTCTGCTTTTTCTTATCCGTATCTTCTCAGCCAGCCTCAGGCCGGGCGTGTATGCGTGTGTCATAGTAAATGTCGGTAGTTATTAAAATTGCTCATAAAAAGTTTAAAGTGCCTAAAGTTTCCCATTGCCGGTTCAGGCTTGTAGCCTGAACCTAAACGTTTAGGTTCAATCAACCTGCCCGACTTCGTCATTCCCGCCTGAACGTACCGTTTGGTACGGGCAGGCAGGCGGGCATGATTGAATCAGCAAGAAAATGTTCTTTCAATAACGTAATTATTTCTTTAATTTAGTGCGTCCTATTCCCCTCCCTTGATGGGAGGGGTTCAGGGGAGGGTGATTAAGTCTGATCTTTCATCAGAGACAAGTATCTCTTATCATTTCGAGAACTCCATTCATGTTTTTTAAAACATCATTATTCCAAAACCTTAACACTTTATAACCCTGCTCCTCAAACCATTTGTCTCTAATTAAATCTTTATTCATTTCGGTATCATACGTATGCTGTCCTCCGTCTAGTTCTATAATTACTCGTTTTTCAAAGCAAACAAAATCAACAATGTAGTTGCCTATAGGCTGTTGTCTTCTGAATTTTAGACTTTCTAATTGTTTTGCTCTTATGTGGCGCCATAAGAATCTTTCAGTATCTGTTGATCTTTTTCTTAGACTTCTTGCGATATTGGTAAGTTTTCTATTCAATAACCCCCACCCTACCCTCCCCCATAAAGGGGGAGGGTATAAGAATAACTATTAATATATTTCTAACAATCTATCATTTCCAGTGTTATTTGTGTCCAAAAAGGAAATTATTATACTATCAATTTAGATTCTTTTTATATGTATTTTTCCGTGTGTTTGCGTGAGAACTTCTGTTTTACTCCGGATACGCATCAAAGGCCATATTCCACTTCGATAGTACTTCAGGCAGGGGTTCTCTACCTTTGCCTTCTTTAAGTTCAAGCGGTCTGCCTCTGGCATCAATAACGAGGCCGACAACACCACCCGTAACCTCTTTGACTATTTTCTTGCCTTTGCCCTCACCCACATCAAATTGCCTGGCGGGTGTTATCTCAACTTCTGCTTTTTCTCCCTCTTTTAAGTCAAAAACTTTAATCTCTCCAAATAAGAGTGAATCTTCAATTTTATTTCCATTTGAATATGTGATTATATAGTCAAGGCATTTGCTTCCATGTTTTCCGGTATTTGTTAAAGAAATACAAGGGCCGAGGTATATAAGGCAATCCTTCTCGAATACCTCTGTTGCAGCTTTTTCATTAATCGTGGAAAGCACTCCAAGGTGCGGCATCATGAATATACTGTCTACGGCGATCATGGTTACGCTTTGAGGCTGAAAAGCATCAATCATCATCATCATTGCCTGAGACCTTCTGGGAGCGTGTGACAACACACCGCCACTGCCGACAATAAGATCAAGCCTGTTCATATCTATAAGAGTTTCTTCTTTTACAACCCGCTCAAATGTCTCGGATATTTCTCTCTGTTTCTGGACGCCCTTTAAGCCGACTGCAAGAGCTTTATGCTGTTCAAATGCCAGGCGCAACGCCTCTCTTGCTATAGCGTGTTCCAGCTTCAGGTCTTCCAGCAGTTGGGGAATAGTAGTAGGG
>CAKKPF010000185.1 GCA_919901575.1 Candidatus Brocadiaceae bacterium | reverse complement strand
TCCCTGTAATCTCCCTTGAATTTTGAACGATAATATTCGACCAGCCGTTCTGCAGCGTATGCCTGTCCTTCTGTGAGAACGACAATACCCCTCTCCCTGTCGTAGTAATTTGTCTTGAGTTCACGCTTAACACGAACAGAGATACCGTCTTTCTCTATTTGAGTTAACTCCTCCGATCTGCCACTTGTGAGATCCCTGCCATAATAATCGTTCATCTGAACCGCAATCTGGTGAAGCGCTTCAGCAGTAAAATCAGGTCCACGGGCAGCGCCGTCCCCGAACATACTTCCGTATTCCATCAGAGCGTATTTCTGAAAAACCAGTTGTCCACGCTCGATAGAAGCCAGCATAAAGACTTCCTCCCCTGAAGATGAAACAAAATCAGGTTTTGGAGGAGCGTCTTTGTACGTCCTGAAACCCATAAATATAACACCAGATGCCCCTACAACCAGGACAGCAAGTAAATATTTCCACCAATTAGTAATATTCATATCACATCCCTGAAAGTTCATATTCTAATTTGGAATGCTTGAAAATTTACAATATAATGAAAGGAGGCAAAAAGGATTAGTATATTATCACATACAGTATGTACGTTCAAGTATCATAATATTTGCTACCAGAAGCTGAAACTTCCAGACACTCGACTCTGCATACGCTGTAGCGGAAAGTACTAAGGTTATTGAGGAATAATAGAATCAAATGACCTATTTTCTATTCTATTTTTTATTCTTGACAAGATTTCCTTACTTAATATAATTATCCTACTTTGAAGTTTTGAATGGTATGGGAGATGATTCTGCTGATAATGATTACGAAGCTTTATATTTGAGGTCTAAAAAATGGGAGGTAAGATAGATTCTGATGCAATATTTAATAATGTACATTATCTTATAATTTCGAGTATTAATAGTTAAGAATAAGAAAGGGGAGGGTTTATAAATGAATATAAATATAAATATAAAAAAGATTTTCTTATTCGTAGTTGTGTTTACACTGGTTTCTTACGGATTTGTTATAGTGGCTAGTGTCCATGCAGAGGTAAAACTTGGAAAACTGGCAAATGGCGAGGGGAAATGGGGCAAATTCTGGAAGCCTATCGAGATGTACCGATGGTGGGATCCGGAGCATTATTTTGAACCTGACAACGATGTTGAAGGTACTTTTAGCGGAGCAGAATGCCTTAACTGTCATAAAACGATAACCCCGGGAATTGTAAACGACTGGAAGGCAAGCAAACATAGCGCAGCGTTAGTAACCTGTGATAAATGTCATGGAAATGACCACCAGAAGCTGGGTATGTCACCGCCGGATACATGCGGGGTCGATGGTTGTCATGCCAAACAGGTTAAACAGTTTAAATCTGAATTGGAAACAGGGCATCCTTCTCATGCGAGAGCCTTTCATCCGGACGTAGTTGAAGCGGGATGGCAGATCAGCAAGCCTCAGCCTGAGGTTGCAGGCTGTGCACAGTGTCATTCAATTGAAAATAAATGTGATGCCTGTCATTTCAGGCATCATTTCAGGGCTTCCGAAGCCAGGAGGCCAGAGACATGCGGATATTGCCATAACGGCCCTGACCACCGTGATATAGAATGTTTTGAATCTTCGGCACATGGAGTGATTACAAAGATTGATGGAGATAACTGGGATTGGAACAAGACTTCAGAGGCTGGAAATTACAGGGCACCCACCTGTGCCTATTGTCACATGTACAAGGGCACTCACAACGCTGTTGAGAACACGGTATATGCTCATATGGGAGTTCTGGAAGTTGATCGTGGGGCTGAAGTGCTTGCGGGTAAAAGAAAGGCATGGGTAAACATCTGCAACGACTGCCATTCGTCTCGATTTGCGGCTGCATATTTACGGGGAGCTGACGAAACAGTCAAGGTGAGCCATGCTAAAGTCAGAGAGGCAAAGGCTGTTATTGAGGACTTGCATAAGGATGGATTCCTTGAAGCCATGCCAAAGGATCTGGCGCCATTTCTGGACGAGGGACATAAATGGAACCTTGGAGGCAGGATGTATAATATCACGGAGATAGAACGCACATGGTTTGATATGCTTGTCTACCAGGGAACGACTATTTTCAAGGCGGCTTTCCATATGGCCGCGGATTGGCAGACTTATGTGGCTGCTTTCCAACAGGACGAATCTCTTTTAAAAGTAAAGTCCGAAGCAAGCAAGCTGAGGAGGATAAAGGCTCTGGAAGAGAAGGCGGGTATAAATCATGTTCCCTATGACTTCTGGAAAAAAGGGGAATACACAGATTCACTTACTGTAATTGATAAACCGGTTAAATCAGAATCAGAACATCCCAAGGCTGAGCATCCTAAGTAAAAGTCTTATTAAATTCGAATCATGTTCAGATTCGTAAGGTTTACGGGTAGCAACGATAGCGACACTCTCTTATTTGCAGGGGAGTGTCGCTCTACATTTTGGCCTGGTTGACTGTTTAGAAAGATTTACTTAATTTTCACACTGCGCATAAATCATACCTATGAATATACCACAACCTTATATTTTACATGCATACAAACCCGCTCCCCATCAAGGGGGATGGAATCTACCGTCTCTATTGGTAACCCCCTAACCTGTCCATCATGTGAGGAATAAGGTAGAACGAGTTGATTGCAAAACTATTTTGGACGAATTTTAAAAGATGAACATCCCCTTTTTTATAGACAAAGTCTGAAGGTATTGTAGATGTTTAAAAACTTATTAGTTACCGGTGGATGCGGTTTTATCGGAGCAAATTTTATCCGATACCTTCTTGAGGAGTCTGATTTCTCAGGAAGAATAATAAACATAGACAAACTTACTTACGCCGGCAACCCTGAAAACTTAAGCAAGTTTGATGAAACCTTTCCCGGCAGATATTTATTCGTAAAGATTGACATTTGCAATAAGGATGAAGTTGCAAATCTATTTGATAAATATCAGATTGATGCTGTATGCCATTTTGCAGCGGAATCTCATGTAGACAGGTCTATCGTCAGACCTGACACCTTTATTCAAACTAACATAATTGGCACCTTTAATCTGTTAGAAGTTGCCAGAAGTCAAATGGCCAACCTCCGGCTTTTTCATCACATAAGCACGGATGAGGTTTTTGGCAGTCTGGGCAAAGATGGTTATTTTACTGAAGAAACGCCCTATAAACCTAACAGCCCTTATGCTTCATCCAAGGCTGCTTCCGACCACCTGGTGAGGGCATATCACAAAACCTATGGTCTGCCAATTACAATATCCAATTGCTCCAACAATTATGGGCCGTTTCAGTTTCCTGAAAAGATGATGCCCCTCATGATTCTCAACGCATTTGAGGGAAAATCTTTACCTGTTTATGGAGATGGTCTGAATGTCAGGGATTGGCTCTACGTGAGAGACCACTGCACTGCGGTTTGGATGATTATGAAAAAAGGAAACCGTGGTGAAACATACAATGTCGGCGGCAGTAATGAACTGGAAAATATAAGGCTTGTAAAGATGATTTGTGATATATTGGATGAATACAAGAGTTTATCAGACAATCATCAGCGAAGAAAATTGATTACGTTTGTTACGGACAGACCCGGTCATGACAGAAGATATGCAATTGATTCCAGCAAATTGAAGAGCACACTTGGCTGGTCTCCTGAAGAATCCTTTGAGTCAGGTATCAAAAAGACTATTAAATGGTATCTAGATAATTCAGACTGGGTAAACAGGGTAAAGAGCGGTGAATACCTGTCCTGGGTAAAGGAGCACTATGGTTAAATTTGTTATTTATGCAGGATCGGTAGAAAGCTAACCTAAAGTTTCACCCTGCAAGTTACATAAGAGAAATATTATATAAAAGCGAGGATACAGA
>CAKKPF010000184.1 GCA_919901575.1 Candidatus Brocadiaceae bacterium | reverse complement strand
AGGCACAGGTTTAACAGGAAATTCAATTACTTAATGACCAAGTATAATGCGTCTTTCTGTGTCGGATGCGGAAGATGCACAAGGTCATGTCCGGTTAATATTGATGTTGTTGAAACAGTTAATGCAGTAATCAAAAACAACAGGAATCATGAAGACGAATAATTCCATATTTCTACCGGAAATTGCCGAGGTTGTAAGTACACGACAGCTTACGGAGATGGAAAAGTATATTGAATTGAAGATAAGGGAAACAAGGGAATTTAATTTTAATCCCGGACAGTTTATCCAGCTTTCAGTCTTCGGCATAGGTGAAGCCCCTATCTCAATATCATCCTCTCCTCTTAACAAAGATACTATTGGTATATGTGTCAGAAAAGTAGGAGATGTTACGTCCGCTATTCATAAATTAGAAACAGGTTCATACATCGGCATCAGAGGTCCTCTGGGCAATGGTTTCCCGGTAAAAGAAATGAAGGGAAAGAATATTTTATTTATAGCAGGCGGGTTAGGGCTGGCCCCTCTGCGCTCACTGATCAATTATGTACTTGAGAAAAGGGATGACTTTGCAAAGATAACTATTCTGTACGGTGCAAAGAATCCCAGAGAGATTCTGTTTGCAGATGAACTTGAACTCTGGAAAAAGAGAAAAGATATAGCAATAGATATTACGGTTGATAAACCGGATGATAACTGGTACGGCAAATCCGGAGTTATCACGAGGCTTATTCCTCCTTTAGATCTGGAACCATCTAATACCTATGCAATGGTTGTAGGACCTCCGGTAATGTATAAATACGTTCTGCTTGAGCTTCAAATTAAACAGGTACCCGAAGACAATATTATAATGTCTCTGGAAAGGCGAATGAAGTGCGGTGTAGGAAAATGCGGTCACTGTCAGATAAACGGAGTATATGTCTGCCTGGAAGGACCTGAATTCAGCTACCATAAATTAAAATTTCTTTCGGAAGCTATATGACCAAACCAAGAGTTGCTTTTTTCTCATTTTCAAGCTGTGAAGGCTGTCAATTAGTGGTGCTCACGATTGAGGAACAGCTTCTTGAACTCGTCAAACTAATAGACATTGTTTCCTTCAGGGAAGCTATGAGTGAAAAAAGTGATGAATATGACATTGCATTTGTAGAAGGCAGCATTACAAGGACATCTGAAATAGAACGCCTTAAGACTATACGTGAAACGGCAAAGACAGTTATTGCCCTGGGTGCGTGCGCTACTATTGGAGGTATTAATTGCCTCAAGAATCAATTTGAGATGAATAAGGTTAAAGACATTGTTTATGGCGAAATGGCAGATAATTATGATACAATCCCTGCCAGACCGATTGAGGCCGTAATAAAAGTCGATTACCGGATACAAGGGTGCCCCATAGACAAAGACGAATTCATTGAGGTAACCAAGGCAATATTGATTGGAAAGAAGCCCCGTATACCCGATTATCCGGTGTGTGTTGAATGTCAGATGAAAGAGAACGTCTGTCTTTTCGAGAAAGGTATGGTTTGTCTGGGGCCGGTTACAAGGGCCGGGTGTAAGGCAATCTGCCCTACTTATAATGATGGATGTGTTGGTTGCCGCGGTCTGATAGACGACCCCAACCTGTCCTCTCACAAAAATCTGTTAAGCGAACACGGATTGACCGTTGATGAAGCCATTTCACAATACATGATGTTTGGTGGAAATAGTAAAGAAAAGTATAAATGACTCAGATACTGAAGCAAAAAACAATCTTATAAACAATTCAGGAAAAATTGAATGCATGATTTTCACGTAGGTATTGAACATATAACACGAGTCGAAGGACACGGAAACATAATAATCGACGTCAAGGAAGGAAAGATTCGTGAACTGCGGATGGATATCGTGGAATCTCCGCGATTTTTCGAGGCGATGGCACTTGGAAGATCTTATAAGGAAGTTGCACATATAACGTCACGCATATGTGGCATATGCGCTGTTACTCATACCACAACATCAATAAAAGCCATAGAATCCGCACTCGGATTTGAGCCATCTATACAAACAATAAAATTGAGAAAACTATTACTTAACGCCGAATTTATACAGAGCCACATCCTCCATGTTTATTTCTTGACAGCACCGGACTTCTTTAGAGTAAGCAGCGTATTTGGTATGGTAAAAGACAACAAAGAAACCGTCCTGAGAGGGATGCGTCTTAAAAGCCTCGCCAATGAATTATGTGCGTTGGTGGGTGGCAGGCACATTCACCCTATTACGCTGAAAATTGGCTGTTTTTCAAAAAATCCGGAACAGAAAGACCTTATCGC
>CAKKPF010000183.1 GCA_919901575.1 Candidatus Brocadiaceae bacterium | reverse complement strand
CTTACCATAATCACGCCGGTTAAAGTCCATTACCAGCCTCGGCAAATCTAAAAACTCCTCACCCTTTTGCTCGACAGGCAGAGGATATGTTGGCTCTATTTCTCCCGAACGGATAATATCGGCATATTTTTTATTAAGTTCCTTTATGTTTTCACCACTCAAAAGTGAGTTGAGTCTGATGACTGACTTATCCCCAATGTACCGGATTGAATGATAAACCCTGTAAAATTGAAGTATCTCATCAATCGCCTTCTCAACGGAATTGACATGTATAAACAAACTCCTATCATTGTGCGAAATAAAACCTCCTTCGGTTAATTCACCGGTTACAAAATCAATCCATTGACTCCAGTATTGCGAATCAGGAGGTTCGATTAAAATAATTGGACGCGGCTTACTTTTGCCGGTCTGGACTAATGTAAGATTCTCAAAACCCTCATCCAGAGTGCCAAAACCGCCAGGGAAAAGTACGGTCGCATCGGACTCTTTAAGAAAAAAGAGTTTTCTGTTAAAAAAGTACTTAAAACTGATAGCCTTTTTATCACCGGCTATGTATGGATTATGCTTTTGTTCAAAAGGAAGTTTGATATTCAAACTGAAGCTGTTTTCACGTCCGGCTCCCTTATTACCGGCTTCCATAATTCCAGGGCCGCCGCCGGTAATCACCTTAAAACCATTCTTGACAATCAGTTTAGACAGCTTTACTGCCATCTTATATTCATCAGAATCTTTCCGGGATCGCGCAGAACCAAAGATTACAACCTTTCTTTCATTTCTGTATGGGATAAATATCTTTGATGCATAACGCAGCTCCTTCAACGCCATGTTTATCAATTTCAGGTCGCCTCGATCATTATTCTCGATGCCCAGTTTCGCAATAGTTGTCAGCATCTCTTCGACCAGGTCAACATTATCGTCAGAATGGCAAGCCTCTGCTAAATCAGCAACAATCTTGTCTATATCGTCTCTGCCTGTTTTATATTCTTTTTTATTGTTTTGCATTAAGTGTGTATTTCATTTTTCAATGCTTTCAATGCATGGATATTGTCCAATCTAAGTTAAAATATCTATGGTAAAAAATATACATGATTTTTTTTTGAATGCAATTGCTTATTTATACTGTCAGGATATAATCTTGACAATGTTACTAAAGTATTTAGTAGCTTATGTTAATCATTGCTTGTTTATAAATCAAAGAAACAAGGCGTTCTTCACATGAAAATTGGTATCCCAAAAGAGATTTCTGAGGATGAAAGACGTGTGGCTATTGTCCCCAACATGGTCACACGTCTTATAAATGGCGGCCATGAGATACTCATCGAGGCAGCCGCAGGAAAGGGGTCTTATTTTTCTGACACTGAGTACGAACAGGCTGGCGCTGGCATCGTTAGAGATTCACAACTTTTATATTCAGGCTCTGACGTAATATTCAAGGTTCAACCCCCTCAAATACAAGAAGTAGAAATGATGAATACCGGTTCAATTTACTTAGGATTTCTTGCCTCTATGGCAAACCTGAAAGCTGTACAGATGATGCATGAAAAGAAAATCACCTGTTTTGCCATGGAGTTTATTCCACGTATTGCACGCTCACAAAGCATGGACGCACTAAGTTCCATGGCAAGTATTGCAGGTTACCGGGCGGTATTAATAGCGGCACAAACTCTCGGAAAATACTTTCCACTTATGATGACGGCAGCCGGAACTATTCCACCGGCAAGGGTTTTAGTTATTGGCGCAGGTGTTGCCGGTCTGCAGGCGATAGCAACGGCGCGCAGGCTGGGTGCAAAAGTTGAGGCATTCGATACCCGCCCGGCAGTAAAAGAACAGGTGGAAAGTCTTGGGGCACAGTTCATAGAAATGGAACTTGTTGAAGACTCCGAAACCGTTACAGGATATGCAAAAGAGATGACAGACGAATTTTTAAAAAAAGAACGTGAAATTATAGGAAACAGGGTTGCACAAAACCATGTCGTCATTACAACCGCCCAGGTCTTTGGTAAAAAGGCGCCGATCCTGATAACAGAAGAGATGGTAGCAAAGATGCAAAAAGGTTCTGTAATTATAGATATTGCCGCAGAACAAGGGGGAAATTGTGAGCTCACAGAAGCTGGAAAGAATATCAATAAATATGGTATTACAATATGCGGTGCTGTAAACCTTCCATCAACTCTTCCAATAGATGCCAGCAGGATGTATTCCAGAAATATCACATACTTCTTCAGGCATTTGTACAAAACAAAAGATAATACTCTCGATTTTGATGATGAAATTACTAAAAGCTCATGTGTAATGCACAATGGTGAAATCTTGAATGAAATGATAAAACAAGCTATTCAGAAAGGAGGCGCAAATACATGATCGATCCACTGCTGGTATCAGTCTATGTCTTTGTCCTGGCAATCTTTGTCGGGTTTGAGACAATCACAAAGGTACCCCCCCTGCTGCACACCCCCCTCATGTCCGGCACTAATGCAATTTCCGGAATAACGCTTGTAGGCGCCCTGATAAGCGCCGGTGCAGGTCACTCTGGCCTCAGTACAATACTGGGTCTGCTGGCCGTAATAATCGCCACAATTAATGTTGTTGGCGGTTTTCTGGTTACTGACCGAATGCTGGAAATGTTTAAAAAAAGTAAGAAAAAAGACTAAAAAAACTGACGGGATTAAGCCGCCTGTGGCGGCAAAAGATAAATATGAATATTATAATAGCGCTTGCATATCTTCTATCCTCTATATTGTTTATCCTCAGCTTAAAGAACCTCAGTTCGCCAAAGACTGCACGGCGGGGAAATCTGTTTGCAATGTCTGCTATGCTCATTGCAATCATAGCAACATTATTGAAAAATGAGATAGTTGATTTCACCTTTATTATCATAGGTCTCCTCACAGGCAGCGTAATTGGCGCTATAATGGCCAGGAAGGTTCGCATGACGGCGATGCCACAGATGGTGGCGCTTCTTAACGGGCTTGGGGGTGGTGCATCCGCTTTTGTTGCATTAGCAGAATACTATCGTTTAACCGGTGGACCGGGGCTTAACGTTGTAATTTCCATGGTTATCAGCCTGTTTATTGGAGCAGTAACACTTACAGGCAGTCTCGTTGCTTTTGGCAAATTACAGGGGATTATCAGGCCTGCTCCAGTTGTTTTCAAAGCCCAGCGCTCTCTCAACATATTAATATTTACATTATTTCTGGTTATGGGTGTTTTTGTCACAATCAATCCTGCTAACCACACGGGCGTACTTGCTATTCTTACAATAGCCTTAGTGTTTGGAATCTTGTTTGTTATCCCAATAGGCGGCGCAGATATGCCTGTAGTCATTTCTTTGCTGAATTCTTATTCCGGCGTGGCTGCAGCAGCAACTGGTTTTGTCCTCGATAACAATATCCTCATTATATGTGGTGCATTAGTTGGCGCTTCGGGTTTGATACTTACCAGAATTATGTGTAAGGCTATGAACCGATCTCTTGCTAATATTTTCTTTGGAGAAGTAGGAGGAAGTCAATCAGAAGAAACAGGAGAAGAAGACAAACGCAAGGTTATTAAATATACTGAAGAAGATGCTGCAATGGTACTTGACAGTGCACAATCAGTTATTATCATTCCAGGTTATGGACTTGCAGTTGCCCAGGCACAATTTGCCTTAAATGAACTTGCAAAGACGTTGCTGAACAAGGGCATAACTGTACGCTATGCAATTCATCCTGTTGCAGGACGTATGCCCGGACACATGAATGTCTTACTGGCAGAAGCAAATGTACCGTACGACCATTTACTAGATCTGGGAGATATAAACGATGATTTTCAATATACGGACGTTGCACTGGTAGTTGGTGCAAATGATGTTATCAATCCTGCCGCAAGGGTAGACAAAGACAACCCACTCTACGGCATGCCTATTCTCAATGCAGACAAAGCAAAGACTGTAGTCATCTGCAAAAGAAGTTTAAGTCCCGGCTTCAGTGGAGTGGACAATGAGCTATTTTATAACAAGAATACAATGATGATTTTTGGTGACGCCAAAGACAGTATCAATAAGCTGATTAAGTCGCTTAAGACCTGATAACCTAAATAGAGCGATTTGATAATTCAATTTTCTCTAAAGATAATATCGTCATAATACAACTCTATTTTGCGTTTGTGTTTCAATTCTTCATCATCAAGAACATCGGCTTAACTACAGGGTAGTCACAAATGAATGATATCCTTATTTATAAAAAAGACATAGGCTTTTTTTGTAATAATTTAAAAGAAGCATTCACCGTTTATGGGGTGAAGCAAAAGGAAGAAGGTTTCTATGTCTTTGACGAAATAGATGAATTCTCCGATCCCCTGAAAGATTACAAACCAACCATTCCACCACCCAAGAAATATCTTTTTCCGCAACACGAGACTCTGCTACGGTTTGATACACAACCATATCCAGACATCAAACCGGTTATTGAGTCAAAAAAACAGATACTCTTCGGCGTCAGGCCCTGCGACATTCATGGAATCAGTCTGCTGGACAAGATATTTACAGATGACCACGAAGACAAGAATTATACACAAAAACGGGCAGAAACCGTCATTATTGGTATTGACTGCCTGGAACCGTGCTATGAACACGCTCACTGTGCGAGTGTTGGCTGTCTGGACGTAGATGACGGCTACGATATTATGATGACGGACATTGGTGATAATTTTTACACCTCAATTAAAACACCGCAGGGAGAAGAAATAGTAAGAAAATACTCTAAATATACAGAGGCATGCAAAGAAGACAGTGAGAGATTCCTAAGATTGAAGAATGAACGAGAGGACAAATTCGATTATAAGATAGAAACAGATGTATCCAATCTGCCTCTTTTTTTTAAAAATGCCGACAATGATCCTGTCTGGGATGAATTAAATGACAGATGTCTTGGATGTGGACGCTGTAATATCGTCTGTCCCACCTGCTATTGCTTTGACGTCTATGATTGCATGGATTTAAATATGACGTCAGGAGAGAGGTGTCGTGAGTGGGATGCGTGTACTCTAAAAGATTT
>CAKKPF010000182.1 GCA_919901575.1 Candidatus Brocadiaceae bacterium | reverse complement strand
TACATTTTCTACCGAAACATTTAATTCCATTGCTATAAAGGTTCTCAATCTTGAGGAATCCAATACGCCTGCCATCCCCATAACTCTTTCCCTGGGAAACTTGCTCACCTTATACGCAACATAGGTCATTGCATCAAGAGGATTTGAGACTACGATAATAATAGTATTCGGTGATTTCGGAATAACCTGCTCAACCACACTTTTAACAATTTCAGAATTCACCTTGAGAAGGTCATCTCTGCTCATTCCAGGTTTTCGCGGTAAACCGGATGTGATAATTACTATATCTGATTTTGCCGTATCCTCGTACACATTAGTACCGTGGATATTACAGTGAAAGTTATATACTGGTCCTGCCTGTATCAAATCAAGCGCCTTTCCTTGAGGCATATCCTTAACAACGTCAAGAAGCACAATATCTCCAAATTCCTTTTCTGCAAGTATCTGTGCAGTTGTTGCACCCACATTACCAGCGCCGATAACGGTTATTTTCATTTAAATAATCCTTTAAAATTTAAATTACTTCAACAAAAAACCCACCTTGGCCGGTGGGTTTTTTAGAAATCATTGATCCTATTTTTGAGCATATAGTTGTATCAATGCGTTAATCACTTAATAAACTAACATTTCTATTAAAATTGTGGTGGCTGTATGGGTCGCTATGACATGACTGACATCTCAACTTAATATTACCCTCTTCTTTCCATCTTCCGTACAGCCTGCCATGTATAGATTTCACACCCATATCGAGTTGTGCATGAACCGGCCCACCAATATGACAATTTTCACACACCTTCGCTTCAGATGCACTTGAACGTGAGAATAAATGCTTGGGATGACATCCTTCGCAACTACCTCCAGGCCCAACATCCCATGACTTGTTTAAACCAAGCACATGACACTCTTCACAATCCTTCCTCATTTTTGCATCTTTAGTGCTCACCGCAACGCCTCCGATCTCTGCGACTACTCGTCCCTTGTAATGTCTGCTCTGTGCAAAATCGTTATACATTGTCACGTGACATCCTCCACACTTGCTTGGTAAAACCCTGCCGCCTCTTTCAACAATCTGACCATGATCGTTTCCATGGCATTCCAGGCATGACACACCACTTTTTGAATGTGGACTATTCGTCCATTCTTTTACAACTTCCGGTGTTGCATATCTGTGACAAGCATAGCAATCATTCTCAGAAAATGTACCAAACGGTGGAATCTTCTTCTCTGCATACGCCTTATATACATCGGCGCTCCAACTTGGATGCACAACTCCTATATGGCAATCCGTACAGAAGAAATCTTCAAGATGGCCGCCTTCTCCTTTTCTCTTTGATTGTGCGACGCGCTCAAGGTGAGTTTTATCCTTTGTATACTCTTCATTATCGGTATGACATCTAAGACAGTTACCATTTACAATAGGCACACTATCTTCGGCTATTTCAATAAATAAACCTGAATTTGCACTGGTAAGATATGTTTTCCTCATGTGTTCAAATGAGTCGTGTGCGCCATCACTTAACTTTGCATGCAAGAAACCCTTCAGGCCGGGACCGATATGACAGGTATGACAACTATGTACATGCTCGTTATGATGCTTTGAACTCGTAAAGGAATCGTAGTGCACATCCATCTCATGACAACTGCCACAGAATTCACTTGATTCAGCATAATGCCAGAACTTCTTACCCCCAACCAAAACAACCGCCACTAAGATAATAAAAACAATCCCCGCTAATTTCTTGTGTTTGCCTATCTGCCCCAGTATAAGCTTTATGAAATTGACAACTTTATCCTTTAAACACCCACATTCCATAGAGTCCTCCTTAATTGTTATCTTACGATGACTTAAACACCTGGATATCTTAATTTATTAACTGAAGAATTTGAGGATAGTACCAAAAAACAACTATAATATCAAGACCTTTTTAACATTAAGAAACTCCAATTCTATTTGATATTGTTTTAAATGAAGATTGATTGTATAATGATTAAATAATGCATATATTTATCATAATCTAATGCTTAGAATTACAAGATTTATGTCAATTTATTGAGTTAAGGAGGAAGAAATTGAAGAGGACTCTTTTTTTGCTAATTGTTCTAATTTTTTATGTATCAAGCTCATACGCACAAACACCTGAAAAATCAGGAGAGAAGAAAAGTTGCCCTAATTGCAACAAAATATATATAACAGAACACATATATTGCCCTCAAGATGGGGGAAAACTGATATCACAGTCCGATGAGACAGATACAATCAAAACAACGCAGGAGACAAAAACGGAAAAAAGCCAGGAAACTTCGGAATCATTAGACGAAGAAGTATTTCAAAAGGTAGAGAAATATATACAAAGCGCAAATTCTTTGCGCGAAATCCAAAACGACTATAACGGTGCATTGGATTTCTATAAAAAGGCTTTAGAACTTGACCCTGAAAGGTCTTCTCTTCACTGGTATATAGCAGGTGTTTACTGGAAGCTGAATAACCACAGAAAGGCACTGGAACACCTTGAAATATGCAGGACTCTATTGCCGCAGATACCTGAAGAATTAAATGAAGTTGATGATTTCATTGGTAAGTTAGTAGAATACCTGGACGTATCTGAGAAAAGAATACTTGCCAAAAAACGAATGAATGATAGAAGGGCAATAATGGAAGAAGCTCTAAAGAGTTTTAAAGATAAATGGGAAGAAACGGTACTCGTACCTGCAGGCGAATTTACAATGGGAAGCAGCGAAGAGGATTTTATTCCGGAAGAGATGCCACAGCACGCAGTAATCCTTGATGCATACTATATCGACAAATATGAGATTACAAATGCCCAATACTGGGAATTCCTGGAATACATAGAGAGAACCGGTGACCACAGTAAATGTTCCCCGTCAGAACCTCTTAACAAAAACCACATACCCGGCAACTCCCATAGAGGCTACGAATATAAATATTACAATTACCCTGATTATCCTGTTACCAGAATTGATTGGTATGATGCTTATGCATATGCCGCATGGGCGGGAAAACGCCTGCCGACTGAAGCGGAATGGGAGAAGGCTGCAAGGAGTACTGACGGAAGGAGATTCCCGTGGGGTAATATCTGGGAAATTAAATTCTGTAATGTCGGCACTTCTGCAAACCTGCCTATAGCCGTCGGGAGTTACGAGCAGGGAAAAAGTGTTTATGGATGTTATGATATGTCAGGAAGTGTCTCTGAGTGGTGCAGCGACTGGTATCATCCTGAATATTATCATAATACTCCCAAGAAAAATCCTAAAGGACCTCTTGAAGGCACTGGTAAAAGAATTATCAGGGGAGGGTCTATGTTTGCCCAGAATGTCTACAAGTTGCGTTGCGCGGTAAGGATGTTCGGAGAGCCGAGTGATAGAAACAAGAGCGTAGGCTTCAGGTGCGCAAAGGACACAAATTAAACGGCCTGACAAACCGGAAACATTCACAATTTGTTGTAGTTAATAAAGCATGGATTCACTTCTCCCCGATGAGCGGGGCGAAGCAAGATTGAACCAACAATAGCTCTTCATGGTGGCACGGACAAACTCGTTTGTCC
>CAKKPF010000181.1 GCA_919901575.1 Candidatus Brocadiaceae bacterium | reverse complement strand
CCAGACGATCAACATGATGCAGATGGCCGCTATTGTCGGCGCAAACATAGAATAACAAGGCAGATGAATAGTTATGGAAACCCGCCAAAAGTCACGTCGGGCATGCCCGGCCGTACCGAACGGTACATTCGCCAGCCCGACGCGCATTCAGACTGTGTCACAATTATATTTTAAAATGTAATATTGACACATGTAATATGAATTTATTTGGATTACTCGAAAAAGAAAACCACTTTTAACCAATTTGCCCGGCCGTATAATTACTTCGATGACTAAAACAAAGGTCATTCACCATATCTTAGCTATTACCTAAATTAAGCGATTTTGCCCGCCAGAATGAGTAACCCGCCCGGCCATGCCGTTCGCCAGCCCGACAAGGCTTTCTGGCGGGGACGGGTCGGGCTGGTAGCCGCAACCTTTACCCTGTTAAATAAATTTTATTCGTTGCAACAGCCTTCTTGTTTTTTCTCCTAAATTCTGCTATTGTTTTGTAATCCGGCTTTAAATCACCCATAAGCCATATAAAAGAAAGATTATGGTAAGTCGCTCTTTCTGGTTTACGAAAACTTCTATAATTGTGACACAGTCTGATTCCGGCGGGGGCGGGCTGAAAGGAATTAAGTTCTATGCTGAATAGAATACTCTTATTATCAGGAATTTTATCTTCAATTCTCTTCATATCAACTTTTATTTTTGCCAGGGAAAACTCATCTCTTTTGTTTAAAGATTTTAATTTTCCAATGGGAGAAACGACAGGAGAGTTTGTAACTGTTTCATTTGATGATTTATTTAATATTTTTGGTAATTATAGTACCCTCACAGATTCTCAAAAGAAAGACTCATGGCATGAATACAGAGGAAAGCACGTAAGATGGGAGGGTATCGTTAATTACAAAGGTTTAAGCAAGGATGATTGGAACAGGGTTGGCGTCAGGCATAACGTTGAAACAAATGTTGAATTAATACTTGATGAAGACAAAAAAGACATTGTAAAGATGATAAGGAAAGGGGATAGAATTACTTATACAGGAAGATTATCATTACTATTTGACAGAACCCTGCTGTTCAGGCTGGAAGATGTAAATATAGAAATAATTAATGATAAAACAGTAGATAAACTGAAAAGTAAACTGGAGGAAGATGCCGCATTGTCTTTACAGTCTATTCAGGTATCGGAAATCGCTGCTAATCCGGAATCAAGAGAGTCTTCTGAAGGAGAAAATATTTTACCTTTTGAAGGCTTAGACAAGATTTTTGGCAAGAGCAGCGGCATATCTGAATCAGGAAAAGAGGAACTATGGAATTACTACAGAGGAAAGTACATAAGATGGCAGGGTATCGTTAATTACAAGGGTTTAAGCAGGAATGATTATAATAGGGTAGGTATCAGGCATAAGGCCGGTACAAATGTTGAGTTAAGGTTTGATGAAGACAGGAAAGACATGGTTAAGATGATAAAAAGAGAAGACAATATAACTTACACAGGCAAACTGGCAAAACTATTTGGCAGAAATCTCCTGTGCAGTATTGAGGATGTTAATATAAAGAAGATTGGTGATAAGATAATAGCTGAAGTTGATGAAACCACACCGGTAATTTCGGATTCCGTCTCAAATACTGACAACGCAATCGAGAGTGAAGTAATAGAAGAACCTGATATTACAATGGCAGAATCTATGGCGCCAAAGGTTATTGAAAAAGAAATTACAGGCGCCCTGGATGGATTCGTGAAACTACCATTCGAAGAACTTGATGAAATTTTTGGCAGAGAAAACAAGATGACAGAATCACAAAAGGATACACTATGGGAAGAACACAAAAATAAATACGTTAGATGGACAGGCGAGGTTATGTCCAGAGGAAAAGGAAAGGTTAGCGGCTTGATGATGGGAATAAAACATAAAAAAGGCACTGATGTAGAATTAATTTTTGATAACGAAAAGGAAGATATGGTCTTGAGCACTGAGAAAGGCGACAAAATCACCTATACAGGTAAGCTCGTTACCAGATGCGGCTACATCATGCCTTATAAATTAGTAGAGGGAAACATAGAAAGTGTTGTAAAGGCTCAAATGACTGCAGATCAGGCGCGTTGACAAATCCACACCTTTTAGTTCAATATAAAAAACTTAACGAAAGGAAAGTGAGGTGTTCTATGTTGAAAAAAACTTTTTCCTCATTTTTAATCCTGTTTGCATTGCTCTACTTTAATAGCGCTGTTTTAACGGCTCAGGATATTTCTAAACATGACGAACTGATTGTCAAAGGAAACAGGCTGATTGTAAAAAAGAAGTACAATGAAGCGCTTGAAGCATACAGCGAGGCAATACAGTTAAGATTCGATTCCTTCATGGGATGGTACAATAAAGGCATATCTCTTGACTTACTTGGTAGATACGAAGATGCCGTGGCAGCGCTGGATCAGGCTGTCAAGATTGAGCCAAACAATCACGAAGCCTGGTTTGTTAAGGGTAACGCATTAGACCATAATACAAAATATGAAGAAGCAATCTCTGCATTCGACAAGGCATTGCATCTCAAACCAGATTATGTCGAAGCGCTCTATAAAAAGGGAAATATGCTTGACCACATTGGTAGACATGAAGAAGCGATAGAAACATATGACAGGATTATTGAATTAAGACCTGATTCACATGAAGCATGGAACAATAAGGCGCTTACCCTCGCACGAATACCGGAGAGAAGAACGGAGGCAATCGAGGCATATGACAGAGCAATCGAAATAAAACCCGACTATTATGAAGCATGGATTAACAAAGGAAATGCCTATGTACGTATAAGAAATTATGAGGATGCAGTTAAGTACTATGACAAAGCAATTGAAATCAAACCAAAGGAACACGCCGCCTGGGCAGACAAAGGTTTTACACTGGCCGATCTTGGAGAAAATGAGAAGGCTGCAGAGGCGTTTAGAAAGGCTGTAGAGCTAAACCCCAATTCCTACGCTTCATGGAATGGCATAGGCTTAGTGCTTGACAAGCTGGGTAGATATGAGGAATCAGTAACCGCTTACAAGAAAGCCTCCGAGATAGATCCTGGCTCATACGGCGCATGGACAAATCTGGGACTTGCCTACTCCCGTGCAAACAAGCACAATGAAGCCATCGATGCTTATGAACATGCCATCAAGCTTCAACCGGATTCGTACGAAACAATAACAAATAAAGCCCTTGAGTTGACAAAGCTTGAAAAGTATTCAGATGCGTTTACGACAATTGAAAAAGCCATAAGCCTCAAACCCGATTATCCCCAGGCCTGGAACACTAAAGGTGATGTGCTTACGAATTTAGGAAAGATTAAAGGAGCGATTCAAGCCTATAATATGACAATACAAATAATCTCTGACAAAGAGGCTTACGAGATTCCCCGTCTGGGGAAGATCAAATATCAGGCTTTGAACAAAAAGGGACTTGCTTTCGTTATGGCTGAACAATTTAAAGAAGCGGCTGCAGAGTTTGACAATGCCCTAAATATAGACCCGAAATCCCATGCAACCTGGATGAACAAAGGACTCGCCGCCGCGAGAATCGGTAAATTAGAAGAAGCGCTAAAGGCATTTGACATGGTAATAAAGCTAAAACCCGGTTCCCATGAGGCATGGAATTCTAAAGGCTTTGTATTCGAAGACCTTGGAAGATTGCAGGAGGCAGTACTCGCATTTGAAAAGGCCGTTGCAGTCAATCCAAATTTCTTTGCAGCTCTTAATAACAAGGGTCTTGTTCTTGATAAACTTGGAAAGCATGAGGAGGCAATTGAGGCTTATAACAAGTCCATACAGACAAACCCTGCATTTGACGCTGCATGGTTTAATAAGGCCTGTGCATACGCTCTCTTGAGAGACAAGGACAAGATGCTGAGTTCATTGAAAAAAGCAATAGACTTAAACCCCCGGTATAAAATGGCATTGCAACAGATACCCGACTTTGAAGGTTACAGAAATGACCCTGATTTTATAAGACTAACGGGTAGATAATTAACCTAAACAGGAGATGTAGCGGAAGCCTTTTTACCCGACGGTTTGTTTGGCGGGCAGTCTTCCACTACAGTTGACAATCGCAGTATATATTCCCTCCCTTTCGGGAGGAGTCCAGCTCTGGATTCCCGCCAGGGCGGACGTGGATTCCTCCCGAAAGAGAGGTCTTTCAATGTGACGGAATCTTTGGTTATAACAGGACTCGACCAAAAATAACTTAATGATATTGATGGGAAAATGGAAGCGGAGATTCAGCTTCAAGTCTTACAAGTAAAACAAAAGACCTGATTCCACATTTGAACTAATGTGCTAAAGTTTATGGTGTTTTATCATCCGGTCCGCTAAAATTTAACTCCTCACTGCCTGTCAGTATGTTGGGATGAATATACCAGTCTCCGGTAAAAGCCTTTACGGCAATCCTGTTTGCAGTCTCAGCCTCTTTTGCCATGGTCACAGCATAAGTTAACCCACTCGAAACCCCGCCCAGAACGGCATAAGCCGCCTTAAAAGGCAAATATACCGCTGACGAGACTACACTGGCCGCGACCAAACCTGCCTTTCCCGCAGGTTTATGTTCCGAGAATGTCTTAGCATCTGCATCCTTAATAAAACTACCTTGAACAAAGAAGCTAATACACGAAATAAGCAGCAGTATTACAAATATTTTTCTCATTTTCTCCCCCCTGCAATAAAATTGGTATTTTACATTAATAACTATAGGTTCAAGAAATTTAAAAGTAACGTTAAATTATGTGTAAATCAAGGGAAAAATGATGTAATGCTCTTTACCCAATTGGTTTAATATATCCTTAATCCAGACCTATACCTTTCAAGAAATCAACCCCATCCATTAAATCCTTCTCAGTTTCTCTTGGATGAATCTCAAGAATCTTTATGGTATCTTTCTTCAGATATTTCTTTAACAAATCAAAATCAACCTCACCTATCCCGGGTACATGGTGGTCTGAATATCCCTTTACGTCATGAAGGTGAACACCGACCAAATACTTACCATAAGCATCAAGCAGTTCCTTTGTCCCAACTATACCTAAATTCTCCTGAACCTTTGCATGGCCCACGTCATGCCAGTATCCGATTCGTCCACCTCCAAACTTCTCAAATATAACACTCATCTCTTCAAAATTTGGACACTCCCTGAAATAATATCTATTTTCAATACCAACATTAACATCATACTTCTCTGCAGCTTGTTCTATTTCATCCATACTCAGTAACATCATATCAAGTGTCTTCCCTTTTTTTCTGTCCCTCAGCATCTTAAACTCGTCAAGCCTCCTTTTATGCTCATCTGAACCTACCTTCCCGGCATCATACAAACCGAAGAGTTCCTCCCTCACAGTATCCATCTGTACCATCCCAAGATGCAGGACTACAGCCCTGGCTCCAAGTTCCGAGGCAATCTGTATCGTCTTAACGGCATACTTAACTGCCAAAGACCTTTCTTCTCCGTCTTCCGATGAAAAATGAAATACATCCGCGCCTCCTGTTTCGAGAATGTCTGGAACCGGGAAGAAGTTATGTATGCTGACTATCTTTAAATCTTTCGCCTTATTCAAGAACTGTTTGATTTGTTTGAATGTCTCTCCCGAAATCCTGTATTCCAGTTCTACCTCTCTAAACCCAAGTCCGGCAAAACACTCCATGAGTTTTTGTCCGTCTTTTAACTCCCCGGATTTCCATACAGTCGAAATTCCCAGCATAAGATATATATTCTCCTTCTTTTAAAACAACTAATTTTCAATCCCCCTCTCTCCCCCTTTAAAAAAGGGGGACTAAGGGGGATTTGATAAAGTGGAAATTCCACATAAAAGGATACAAATTACAAAAAGTACAATCTGCAATTTAGCCAGTATATCATATATCTATAAGATTGTTAATTATGATTATCATCCCTTCTGGTATAACGTTTCATTAAAATGTTTACAGGTAGCCGCAACCTTCAGGTTGCGTTCTTTTCTTAACTTTTATCCGCCCAAGCGGACGGCTACCATATATTGAGATGTCTTTACGTCTATCAAGAGTTTTTGGGCGTACACCAGGAAGGATGGTTTAAACTCCAACTTCAGTATAATCTATGGCAAGTAAAACAAACTACGGATTTGAGAAAATTAAAACGGATTAAAGCTGCATAGAAGTTCAAAGGACAGGAAATGCTGTTGAAAGAGATAATGATATTGTAATACTACAGGATGGAAAGAAGATTGTTGGAATAACGGATTTTATACGCCGGTACAAGATAATTAAAAACTCAACGCTTCCTATGGCTTATCCCGCCCCTACCATTCAGTCTCAATCATAGCCATATTACTAACAAACTTTACCGGTTAAGCCATAAGCAGACTTGCCACTTGTCATGACATTATTACCTGTCTCGTTATTTATATTCAATTTGCTACTGCATAATAC
>CAKKPF010000180.1:1868-10270 GCA_919901575.1 Candidatus Brocadiaceae bacterium | reverse complement strand
CAATATACTATATATAGTGGTTACGGCAGTCAAGCGGATAACCATGCTTTTTAATATCTCACCATTGACTCAATACAGTGTCTACACATGGAATTAAAGACGCCGAAAAACTGTAAGTAACCGGGTCTTTTGTCTCCTTTAATACTGACACCACAAGTACAATTTCTCTGCAGTTCACTCCCACATCACTCACATCAAAGGTCTCTATCGGTTCATTCAGTATAATATCTTCCACTTTAGGATTGGACAGGTCATCATTGTCTATCCTGATGATCTTGATAAGAAAGTCAGCAGGGATGTCACTCTTAAATATTATTCTCAGCTTCTTATCCTTCACTCGCTCTATACTGAATTTCAGATAATCTGCTGCGTATCCATTTACTTCTCCGGTTTCGTGAACCGGTAATGAGAAGAAATGCTTGATTGTCGGAGTAACTGGAAGCGATATGGATTTGTATCTAAATCTTCCATCATTAACAGGATTATCATCTATATAGTTCGTAACCAGCCAGTCCCCAAAAATACTTGAAAAGTCGTCTTCTATGTTCATATTGTTTAGAACTTTCTGAAAACCTTTGATACCATTTTCCTTCTCACGTACCAGATTTCCCAGAAATTCTATTCCAAGACGTTCATAGATATATACTCCCCACAGGAGGCATGCCCCATAATCAACCGTATGACGCTTTGATATCAAGGAGCTATCCGTATTATTTAAATATTTGATTACGTGCTTTTGATCTGTGTAATATCCGCAAAGAATCATTGCAATCTCGGACAATGACTCACCAAGCCACTTAGTCTCCTCGCGGTCATACTGCCAGTGTATGAGATGCTGAAATTCGTGTCCGATAATTCCAAGATAATAATCGCCGGAAGGGTCGTCACAATCTAAATACAATATTTCTGCGTGGTTACTATGTTTCCCCTCAAGCTCATCAAGAAAACGAAAATAGCCGTCAAAGTGATGGCCATGATACTCTCCCAATTGTGAAATCAGGAAATATATTCTGTGATCATTATCTACATCAGGCGGGCTACCAAAAGTCTCGGTAAGAATCTCATATATCCCTTTGTCTTTGTCAATTGAAATTTCAGGGGTAGAATGATCAAAAGCATGCATTATCTTTTCTATATCCTGCTCAAAGACATCGACCATCCATACATCATCAGAAACAAACACATATATGTTCTCGCCAACGCCACGACACGTTGTCTGTAATTTGACGTCTTCCGGCGGCATGACATTAAGGTTCCACGTCCAGAATTCTTTCTTGTCTCCAGCCTTATAAACAGAAGCATCCTTAAGCCCATCTTGAGCAAAAAGGCAATTAGACAAAAAGAGAAGGCACGCAAAGGAAGTGAGAAATATTTGTAATTTAATCTTCGGGAGCTTCGTTAACATTTTACTCAATTTGTCTATTTGTTTTCAATAGACATTTCTACGCCTCTATTTGCCAGTAAATCTGCTTCTCTGTTTTCTTCTCTGGGAACGTGCTTTATTACCCATTCCGGCAGTTTTCCAAGAAGGTTTTGCACCTCGGTAAAGAGACACTTAAGCTGTGGATTCTTAACCCTGTACTCTCCCATAATCTGCTTCACCAGGAGCTCGCTGTCCGATTTAAACAATGTATTCTTTGCATTAAATTTTATGGCGAGTTTAACACCAAGGATCAGCGCTTTATATTCTGCAATGTTATTAGTTGCCACACCAATATATTCACAGGACTCTTGCAATACATTTAAATCTTTATCAAATACAGCAACGCCAATACCCGCTTCTCCCGGATTCCCCTTTGAAGCGCCGTCAACATTTACTATTAGAAAATCAAACTGTTTATTAATAGTTGAAACATCCTTTCCTGCTTTATCAGAAATGGACAGATCATCTTTCTTCACATACTCTTTAAGTTTCTGAAGGAGTTGATCTATTCTCTTCTTTGTAATTGTTTCATTCTGATTCTTTAACTTTTCTATATCGATATTCTTGTGTATCAGAGTTAATATCTCATGGTCGGAAATACTGTCCTTTTTCATCATTTACCCACTATTCTCTTAATTATAATTGGTTTGATTTAACAAAAAGAATCATTTAACATAAATTAGCTTCCTTCCTGCCAAAAGATGTGTCGGGCAAGCGGTCGCTAATTTATTGCATTTTGCTCCGCAAAATGAAACCGCCACTGATAACTGTATACTATCCTTGCGGTACAAAGAGTAAGTTTTATAATATGAAATATTTTATTTTTAGGAATTATAATCTGGTAGGGGCGTATTATTATACGCCCCTACCTGCTTTGTAGAATTTCCGAAACGTTATAGAGACTCCGAAACATGACGACTGTTATTTACGATGACATTTATTTGAAACACGATACAGGGCCAAATCATCCTGAAAACGCCGCAAGGATAATAAATACGATTGAACACCTCCGTTCAACAGGTATCTGGCAGAAATTGGATATTAAGAAACCAAGAGCCGCCGCCGAAGACGAATTATCTGCTGTTCACAGCACAATCCAAATAGAGAAAGTTGCTGAAATTGCCGGATCAGGGGGTGGATACTTAGACCCCGATACTTATGTCTCCCCCAACTCATATGAAGCCGCATTATATGCCGCCGGCGCACCCCTTACCGCCATTGATTTAATAATGGATAAAAAGGCAGACAACGCTTTTTGTTTAGTACGACCTCCGGGACATCATGCCACCCCGGAAAAGGGGATGGGTTTCTGCTTATTTAATAATGTTGCAATAGCCGCAAAGTACATTCAATCAAGATACAGCCTTGATAGAATTGCAATAATTGATTGGGACGTGCACCATGGTAATGGAACACAGGACGCCTTTTATGACGATCCGTCGGTAATGTACTTTTCCATGCACAGATATCCATTTTATCCGGGAACCGGCGCAGAAGAAGAAACAGGAAAAGACAGTGGCGCTGGTTTTACAATAAATATACCTCTGTCTTATAATACAGAACCACAGGAGTATTTAAAACTCTTTAAGGATACATTGGAAAAAAGAATTAAACCTTTCAAGCCGCAGTTCATACTAATATCATCCGGCTTTGACGCATACCGACTGGACCCCATAAGCGGCCTGAGCCTGGAAGCTTCTGATTACAATAAATTAACCAAACTTACACAAAATATTGCTAATGTTTGTTGTGATGGTAGAATTGTTTCTTGCCTGGAAGGTGGATATCACTTATTAGATTTACCAAAATGCATAGAGGAACATTTAAATGGTCTTATGTATGATATTTAAGAAAGCAGGCTGAATATCTCAAGGATATTTACGATGAGGCCGCTTTTTGCTTGTTAAGCATCTTTGCTAAGCGAGACTTTTTTCTTGATGCTGTCTTTTTGTGTATAACATTTTTAGCTGCAATTTTATCAAGCATTTTTGTCGCCAGTATCAGGTGTTTTTCCGCTTCCTCCAGATCATGTCTTTTGGCGGCCAAAACAAGTTTCTTTATCTGGGTTCTCAAAGCAGATTTTCTTTCTCTGTTTCTCATCCTACGTACAGTATCTTGTCTTACATTTTTCTTCGCAGATTTGCTGGTTGGCATTTAACTTTTCCTTTATTTTTTACCATTTTCCTCAATATATATTTCAATAAAAAAAGTTTATGACATTGGAATACTATTGTCAACAAAAAAACAAATAATCCTTGCTTTTACAGGAAATAATATTATATACTAATATGTCAAAAACTAACAGACTGTGGCGGAAGACTTTAGCCTTCCACTATAATTTAGCAATCATAGAAATGGAAACCTGCCCGCCAAATAATCCGTCGGGTAAAAAGATTTCCGATACGGCTTAATACGATGACATTGCCGTCGTTAGACAGGAATTTACATCAAGCAAACCTGAATAAAATCATTCTAAGATATGGAAATAGCTGTTTATCCAAATCCAGTATTAAGAACAAAGGCTAAACCAATAGAATATATTGACAATGAGATTTGCCGGATTGCCGGGGAAATGCTTGATACATTGTATGATGCTTGCGGAGTGGGACTTGCAGCGCCACAAGTAGGATTATCGATACGCTTAGTTGTATTAGACATAACTGGTGAAAAAACCGGTGAAAGGGTATTCATAAACCCTCATATCATTGAAGAGCGGGGTGAGATAATGGAAGAAGAAGGCTGCCTGTCTTTTCCAGATGTAAGGGGAAAGATCATTCGTTCACAATATGTTAAAGTCACAGCATACAACCTGAAGGGTGAGCAGCTTGAGATAGAAACTGAAGGCCTGTTGAGCCGCGCATGGCAGCATGAAATCGACCACCTGAATGGCTGCCTTTTTATTGACAAGATGACTCCCGCAAGTACGATAGCCAACAAACCAAAACTGAAAGAACTTGAACTGTCTTATCAAAATAACAAAGCCGGTGTTAGTTAGATTTATGTATAGAAATTTCAAATCCGGACACGGATACCCGCTTAATGACAAAGTCGGGCAGGTATCTGCGAAAAATCAGTGTCCTATTTAATTTTTTAGTAGTTCGTATTTAAATACAGTATGAATGTAGTTTTTATGGGTACGCCGGAATTTGCGGTTCCCAGTTTAAAATGCTTAAGCGAATCAAAGCACAATATACTGGCTGTTATTACGCAGACGGATAAACCTAAAGGACGAAAGGGGAAACCTTGCGCATCCCCTGTTAAAGGCGTAGCCGTAGACGCAGGTTTTCATGTAATACAGCCGGACAATGTAAATGATGACCTCACCATAGAGAAACTTAAAGAGCTGAATCCGGACGTTATAGTAGTTGTTGCTTTCGGGCAGAAGATTTCATCTGAAATACTAAATTTACCAAAATATAGATGCGTTAACGTCCACGCTTCACTGCTACCCAAATACCGTGGAGCTGCGCCTGTTAATTGGGCGGTCATTAACGGGGAAGAAGAAACAGGGATAACCGCCATCATTATGAGTGAGAAGATGGATGCCGGTGTGATGATCATCCAGAAATCATTAACAATCGGCCCTGATGAAACAGCAGGTGAACTTGAATACAGATTGAGCAGGCTCGGGGCAGAAACTTTATTAGAGAGCTTAACGCAAATTGAAACAGGGAGCGTAGAATACACACAACAGGATGAAGGGCTTGTTTCCCTTGCACCAAAAATCAAAAAAGAAGACGGACTTATTGACTGGAACCAGGATGAGAAAAAGATACATGATTTTGTAAGAGGCATGAATCCGAGGCCATCCGCTTATACTTCTTTAATCAGAAATAACTCAAAAGAGAGAGTAATTATTCTAAAGACGGAAAGAGATGATTCTTTAAATAACGGGACAGTTAACGCCCCCGGAACGATTACGGATATATCTAATCGCGGTATTAAGACTGCTACAAGCAACGGAAGTATATGGATCAAGGAGGTCAAGCCAGAAGGCAAACGAACGATGAGCGCCGCCGCATTCTCAAGAGGGCATGATCTTAAAGTTAATTATTTGTTTCAATAAGATATAAAACATCTTCAAACAAGGGAGATACGAATAAAATGGAAGTTATAGACAAAAAATTTGTTTCGCTTAACAATATGATGACCAAGCTGAGGAAAAAGAATTGCCCGCCGGAGGGTTTACTGCTCCTTTTTCCACACTGCATACAAAATTCAACGTGCAAACAAAATATCAAACATGATCTCAATGAGTGTAAACGCTGCGGGAAATGCAAGGTAAAGGACTTGCTGGAATTGTCAGAAGAATACGGCGTAAGTATAGCTGTTGCCAGTGGCGGCAGGATTGCTCTTCAAAGGGTCATGGCCGAAGAAGTCCAGGGAGTCGTGGCTATTGCTTGTGAAAAAGAACTGCGCTTAGGATTAATGGCTTCCATGCCAAAAGCCGTGTTTGCAGTTCCAAACCTGAGGCCTCACGGCTACTGTGTAGATACGGATGTGTATATGGACGATGTATTGAAAGCAGTAAAATTCTTTGTTAGAAATCACAAAAAGGTTTCTTAAATACCAGAACCTTTGCCATATCGCCCCGCCACAATCTTTGTTTGCCAAAGCCCGCTAAGCGTGGCAAAGCATAAATACCAACTCTTTTATTCAACCATGATATTTATTTTTTGATTATGGGTAAAACCCAAACCTTTTAGGAGGCATTTTTGTGGGAAAAAAGGGGATGAGCGTGCTAAGGCATATTGTTGAACAAGAAAGACAATATCCTCAAGCAACAGGTAGTCTTACCGGATTATTGATGGACTTAATATATGCAGCGAAGGTCATATCAAGAGAAGTAAATAAAGCAGGCCTTGTTGATATACTTGGCCTTACCGGTGAAGAAAATATATCTGGTGATGAAGTAAAGAAACTGGATGAATATGCCAACGATAAATTATTTAACGCTATGGACCATGGGGGACACCTTTGTGTAATGGCATCAGAGGAGAATGACGAAGTCATTCCTATTCCGGATAAATTTCCCAAAGGCAAATATGTGCTGCTCTTCGATCCGCTTGATGGTTCGTCCAATATTGATGCAAATGTCAGCATTGGTACGATCTTTTCCATACATCGAAAGAAAACAGAAGGTGAAAACGGCACACTTGAAGACTGCCTGCAAAAGGGCAGTCTTCAGGTCGCCGCAGGCTACATAATTTATGGTTCCAGCACAATGCTGGTTTATACAACCGGCCAGGGCGTAAACGGTTACACGTTAGACCCAAGTGTTGGTGAATTCCTACTGTCCCATGAAGATATAAAAATCCCTTCAAAAGGGAAAATTTATAGCGCTAATGAAGGCAATGCTAAATTCTGGGATGAAGGTACAAAGAAATATATAAGCTACCTCAAAGAAAAAGATTCTGACACAGGCAGGCCATACTCTTTGCGTTATATAGGTTCACTTGTAGCTGATTTCCACAGAAATCTACTCTACGGTGGTATATTCTTATATCCAGCCGATTACAAAGATCCAAAGAAGCCAAAAGGTAAATTGCGCTTATTATACGAGGCTTCGCCTTTAGCATTTATAGTAGAACAAGCCGGCGGAATGGCGACTACCGGCAAAGAAAACATCATGGATATTGTACCGACAGAGCTTCATCAGAAAGTGCCCCTAATCATAGGAAGCAAGGAAGACGTGCTTACTTATCAGAAATTTGTCGCTGATAATACCTAACCCGAACGAGTCTGAAGAGAAATGCAGGAAGTGACTTTAGCCTTGCACTTATTGTTTTTTCGGAGTGATCAAATCAATTAAGCTACAGTTACTTCTTTTTCGAGATAAACGTCCTGAATCGCATGCAATAACTCAATACCTTCATCCTTAGGTTTCTGGAAGGCCTTTCGTCCGCTGATTAGTCCAATGCCTCCGGCACGCTTATTGATAACTGCAGTTTTTACTGCCTGAGCAAGGTCATTCTCTCCGGAAGCGCCCCCTGAGTTGATAAGTCCCGCCCGACCCATATAACAATGGATAACCTGCAAACGGGTCAGATCTATCGGGTGGTCTGATGATAAGTCTGAATAGACTTTCTTATGAGTCTTACCGTAACTCGTTCCGCCTTCGTTCATAGCAGTGTAGCCTCCGTTACACTCAGGCTGTTTTTGCTTGATGATGTCAGCTTCAATAGTCACGCCCAAATGGTTAGCCTGCCCGGTAAGGTCTGCTGAAGTGTGGTAATCGACGCCACCCTTCTTGAATGCAGAGTTCCGCAGATAACACCAGAGGATTGTCGCCATTCCCATGTCATGCGCAATATTAAATGCTTCGCTGACTTCTACAATTTGACGTGTCGACTCATCGGAACCGTAATAAATTGTAGCTCCGACCGCCACAGCGCCTAAATCTCTTGCCTGTTCAATAGATGCAAACATTATCTGGTCAAATTTGTTAGGATATGTTAAAAGTTCATTATGGTTGAATTTAAGAATAAAAGGTATTTTGTGAGCATATTTTCTTGCTACACTACCCAGAACTCCCAAAGTAGACGCAACGGCATTGCATCCGCCATCTATAGCAAGTTTAACAATATTTTCTGGATCAAAGTATATTGGATTTGGTGCAAAAGAGGCTCCGGCAGAGTGCTCGATTCCCTGATCAACCGGAAGAATTGAGACATAACCAGTGTTTGCTAATCTCCCGTGAGAAAATATACTTTGCAAACTTCTCAAAACCGGTGTTGGCCGATCTGAAAGCGCAAATATCCGGTCAACAAAATCCGGCCCGGGCAAATGTAATTTCTCTCTGGAAACTTTAGCCTTATAATTTAATAAATTCTCAGCCTGCTCGCCACCAAGAATACTTGTTATTTTATCTAAGCTCATAAACAATAACCTTTAATATGAAATTTTTGTCAAAACAAAATCGTGATAATGATAATAATAAAATATAGACTGGATTTCAATACAAAAATCGATGATAAGT
>CAKKPF010000180.1:0-1768 GCA_919901575.1 Candidatus Brocadiaceae bacterium | reverse complement strand
ATAATGATAATAATAAAATATAGACTGGATTTCAATACAAAAATCGATGATAAGTATTATTTAAAAGGCTAAATATAGTACTAAAGATATTACAAATAAGGCAATAAAACCATTAAAATTAACTCAAAAACTACTTGTGTCAGTTACTTGACACAGGTTTTGGAATCCTTCCGAATGGGAGGAAATACCCTACTTTCGTGGGAGATCCATGTTTTCAATATTTCCTTCTCCATAAATCCTTTGGCAATCAATTTGACTTGATGTAATTATTTTGATAGTGTTTTCAATTCTTGCAGGTGGCAAAAATGACAAAGGTAAAAATCTGTGGTATAAAAACTTTAAGTGATGCAAAATTCGCTGTTGATTACGGCGCAGATGCTATTGGTTTCGTGTTTGCAGAAAGTATACGGAATGTAAGCAAGGAAAAAGCCCAGTCTATCGTACAGAAATTACCTCCATTTGTTACGACTGTTGGACTCTTTGTCAATGACACCGCGGAAAATATCGAAGCAATCTGCAGGTTTTGCGGTCTGGATGCCATACAACTCCACGGAAATGAACGACCAGCTTTATTAAACAAACTGAAAGATTTTAAAACTATTAAGGCTTTCCGAATACGAAATGAGAAAGATATTCTTCCAATAAAAAAATACAAACCTGACGCTATCCTGCTCGACGGATATTCAGAGAACAAAATGGGTGGTACAGGTAGCTCTTTTGATTGGAAAATAGCAAAGAAAATAAAGACTTCAATCCCCATTATAGTTGCAGGAGGATTGACACATTTAAATGTCTCACAGGCTATAAGAATCGTAAAGCCTTACGGAGTAGACGTTTCCTCCGGCGTAGAAAGTGAACTCGGGAAGAAAGATAGAAAACTGATAAAGAAATTTATTGATGCTGTAAAAGGGTAGATTTTCCATCAATAAATATCACCTGATAAAATATTATTGTGCAAATACTATAATTTTGATAAATTGAGGTTGAGGTTTTACACTTTTGATGTTGCTATTATTTTAAAGGTTATTTTCAGATCGAGAAGACATTGTGTTAAAGAAAAGATTTACAAGCAAAAACTGCGTTACCTGTAAAAGATGTATGATAGAGTGTGCGGTTAGACATTCACAGGCACAAAATATATTTTTGTCTCCTCTGGAAAGGCCTGCTCCGGTCACAAGGATTAACATAAGTTTCAGAAAAGATAAGCCGCACGCAACTGTTTGCCAGAATTGTGCCAAACCTAAATGCAGAGAATCATGCGAATATGGCGCAATTACTAAATATGAGGATGGTAACGTTGTTATAGACCAGGAGAAATGTACCGGCTGCTGGGCATGCATTGATGCTTGTCCTTTCGGCGCTATCACTAAAGAAACAGAAATGAATGTTGCCATTAACTGCGATGATTGCAAAGGGTATGATGATATGGCCTGCGTAGAGGCGTGTAAGACCTTTGCGCTGACATACGTTGAGAAAAAAGTTACAGTTACTGCTGACGTGTAGTAATTGCTTTGTTGCTGTTTATAGAAAGCACACAAAAGGGGTTCATTTGTGATAGTTTTAGATGTAGTTCAAATAACCTGTATTTTATAAACGCTGAATAGCTAGATGATTTGTTTCAGGAGAAAAACATGAAAAAGATTACGTTGCAAATTAACCAGAAGGAATATGAAGCTCTTGAAGGCGAAACCATCATGGAGGTTACCAAGAAGAACCATATCCATATTCCTTATTTGTGTCATTGGAGGCTTCTAAAGCCTTTTGGACA
>CAKKPF010000179.1 GCA_919901575.1 Candidatus Brocadiaceae bacterium | reverse complement strand
CACAAGTCCCTGAATGGCGTTAAGCGCAGGATCAACTTTCTGAATAAGCGGGATCGCACAGGCGGCTGTCTTTCCCGACCCGGTCTCAGCCAGAGCACAAAGATCATGCCCCTCTGAAATGATCGGATAAGTCGCCTCCTGAATTGGTGTCATTTCATAATACCCCATCTTATCAAGTGTTTCGAGAATGTTTGAAGGAAGGCTAAGTTCACTGAATTTCATATATTATTTAACTTTCTTTCCAAGGTTGTGAGAAAGCCTGAAAACCGTAACTGAGTTATCAGATGCACTTTCCTGATTATTCAATAATACAATACGCCTACAAATAATTCCAGTCAATGGTAAATAAATATAACATTTGACAAATTTGTTTTACACTATAAACTATTTGACAACTAATAAATATGTTTATTTTTAAAGAAACATAATTATGCATTTTCCAAAATATCGTCCGCGCAGATTACGAAGTAATAAACACTTGCGTGATCTTATCCGAGAAACCCATTTATCTGTAAAAGATCTCATCATGCCGCTATTCGTACGTCCTGGAAACGGCATTAAAAGGGAAATATCTTCCATGCCCGGAAATTATCAGTTTTCTGTAGATACCCTGGTAGAAGAGGTCAAAGAAATTGCCACTCTCGGAATTCCTGGTGTAATCTTATTCGGTATTCCGGACAGCAAAGATGAGTTAGGCACTGAAGCTTATGCCGATGATGGTATAATACAAAAAGCCATCCGGGCTATTAAAAAAAACGTTTCTGACATACTGGTTATAACGGATGTCTGCATGTGTGAATACACCAACCATGGACATTGTGGTTATATAAAGAAGGATAAAAAGACGGGTGAGTATCAAATAGACAACGATGAGACACTTAAACTCCTATCCAAGGAGGCCTTGTCACATGCAGAGGCCGGAGTGGATATAGTTGCTCCAAGTGACATGATGGATGGACGTGTAGGTGCGATTAGAGAAATTCTCGACCAAAATGGTTATGAGAATATCCCCATAATGTCTTATGCGGCAAAATATGCATCAGCATTCTATGGGCCCTTCAGGGATGCGGCTGAATCTCCACCCAGCTTTGGAGACAGGCGGTCATATCAGATGGATACACCGAACTCAGAAGAAGCTATTCGAGAGGTGTCTCTCGACATAGATGAGGGGGCAGATATTGTAATGGTAAAGCCTGCACTTCCGTATCTGGATATAATCAGACTTATAAAAGACCAATTTGGATATCCGGTAGCCGCATATAACGTGAGCGGTGAATATTCCATGGTAAAAGCAGCTCATGAAAAAGGATGGCTGGACGAGAAGACAGTTGCTATGGAAATATTGATGGGCATTAAAAGGGCTGGTGCGGATATCATACTCACATATTGGGCAAAAGATGCCGCACGGTGGTTAACTTGATCATATAGGAATTTCTTTTTTTACCTACTTATCTGAACTCAGGGTAAGATTAAGCACTATCACAATAATTGTCTGATTTGAAATTAGCCTGCCATGTTTTGAGCACTGCAAATTTACGGTAATCTTGATAGTGCAAAAAAAATGGCCATACAGATAAAAGATCTGTATGGCCACAAATCGTAATTTGCCTGAAAAACGGTTATTTAGATTCCAGCCTCTGCCTTCTCCTTTTCCTCAAATATCCGCCACCCAAACCAGCCAGGCCGATTCCGAGCAGAGCGATGGTTGTCGGTTCAGGGATAGGTTTTGAACCCCCTGGAAAATGGCCGTCAATTTCATCATTACCGCAATTCATTGTCCAGTGTGCGTGTACTACGTAGTCTCCACCCGATGTCTCAGATATCTTAGTAGTATCAAAAGATACTTTTCTATAATAACTGTTTCCTCCCAGACCCCACGAATTATGTATCAAAGCATTTGCTATTTTACCAGTGGTACTATTGTCCATTGCAAATGGCTCCGCGCTGGCGTAAAGCAAATCATTCCTCCAGGTTACGCCTCCGTACAAACCTGCAGGGTCAATACCGGTATCCTGGCCACCAGATTGTGTATAACTCACCTTATCATTGCCATGATAGTCTCTGGCAAAAAGTCCGAAGTCCGCAGCATATTCATAGCCGCTGCCTCCGGCGCCGGAAATGTTTCCATCAAATGATAATGCCAAATCTCCTCCATAATAATCTCTACCGTTCCAAGTTATTTTTCCATCTCCAACATCAAATCCTGTTTGCAGTCCTATCGAAAGAATAGTCCCCTCAGTCTTAAAAAAGAAATACTCTGTATTAAATGGCTGGCCTCCAATAGCGTCATTAACTATAGTGTCATCTGCAAACATTGTCCAGCCATCAAAAACTGCTAATGGGGCTGCCCTTACAGTCGAGCATAAGCTCGCTACAACAATAACTACCATACATAAGCTATTTAATCCCTTTCTTATAAATTGTGTATTTTCCACAGCTACACCTCCTTTTTGGTGAAATTAATAGGCTCACTCACTATTTAGTTAATGTCAGGAATGAAACCCGACCTTCTGTTTAGATTTAATATATCTTCTTTCTTGCAAATATACAAGATTTCTTTTTCCAAGAGAGACATTACTATGGTTTCCCTCCCAAAAGGCATACATTTAAAGTTCGCCAGAGAATTTTTAAATCCAGCATCCAGCACATTTTTTTTATGTAAATAAAGTCGTAACGTAATTTCCTTTTTACATCACTAATAGACTCGTCGTACTTACAATAGCATTGGGCAAGACCCGTTATCCCCGGTTTTACGGAAAAGCGTCCAGTATATCCGTGTATCTCCTTCTTAAGGGTATTTACAAAGTATGGTCTTTCCGGCCTCGGCCCGATAATGCTCATTTCTCCCTTCAGTACATTAATAAGCTGAGGCAATTCGTCTAAGTGTGTCTTTCTGAGTATTCTTCCAAATCCGGTTATTCGTGTGTCGTTTTCCTTTGTCCATGTGGGGCCTGTTTGTGACTCTGCATTTACACACATTGTCCTGAATTTAATTATGTTGAAAACGCAGCCATCCTTACCCACTCTTGCTTGTGTATAAAAAACAGGACCAGGAGAGAATATCTTTGTTATCAGGCCGACTATAAGGAACAAAGGAGACGCAAACATTAGGCCAATAAGTGCAATACCATAATCTACTGATGACCTTAGCTGTCGATACCTATTTCTCAAAAAGCGAACAAACACCCCAAGGCCGAAAGAGCACATCTTAGATACAATCGATGTACGCGGCTTTAAGGTTATCTCACTACGCTCTAAATCAGAGGAAAAATCTTTTGTACCTTTAGAATGATTATGTATATGTTCTTTAGTAATCCTGTGTGCCATAAGCTCCTTACAAACACTTATGAGTTGTGGGGTCAAGTGAATTGTAGATGTATTATAAGTAACAAAATGCTTCTTGTCAATAAAATAAATTTACTAAATATGAGAGATTCTTCCTCGCAAACGCTACTAAAGAAAGAAGATAAATACCGTAAGCCTTTCTTTAGTGCACCCTTATATCTTGCCGCCTACCTGAGTTGAAAGGGTTTCTTTACACAATAAAAAAATATTTTTTAACCATTTAATCAATCAATATTGTTTCAGAAGACAATGTTGATTGGTTTACTGTGACCCTTAAAAAAGAAATTTTGATGAAATCACACCAGGCGGAGCCTTACCACTCATACCATTAAATCTCTAATATCCTTAAAACTAACATACATGATCTTTATTTGTCTTATTTTGAAAAAACCTTTTTCTCTGTTCCTGCAATAATTCTTTTTATATTTGATGTATGCCTTACGATTATAAGGATGGTAACCGCTACAGACAGGGCAGTAAGGTACATGTTATCCCCAAAAGGAGAATCCACTACTACCACAATAACCCCTACAAGGGCTAATGTGCCTATCATTGACCCTAGAGATACGTAACGTGACACTATTACGGTTAGAAGCCAAACACCAAATGCTATTGCAATAGATATTGGTACCAACCAGATAAACACTCCAAAGCTTGTAGCGACAGCTTTACCGCCCTTAAACCTCAAATATACGGGAAAAGCATGACCCAATATGGCACAAAAGCCGCAAAGAATCACCAGCAGATTGTCAGACGTAGTTGGGAACTTTGTCCCACAGACAAGCACTGGAACAAGAAATACTGCCACAAATCCCTTAAGCATGTCTAAAATAAATATTATTAATCCATATTTCCGCCCAAGTACCCTGCCTACATTTGTGGCGCCTATATTTCCACTACCCTGTTTTCGAATATCAATTCCCTTTGCAACGGCTATTAAATAGCCAAAAGGAATACCTCCGATCAAGTATGACATAGTGATACCAGAAATGTATGAAATAATCATAAAAAAGCCCCCACTACTTAACCTAAATGAACCGGATAATTTTTGAAACTACAGATAGCATACTTGTCTACTATGTACGGGCGTACCCGCCCGAACGACGCAGTCGGGCAAGTTGCCACCTGCCCGAATAGGTACCCGTCCCCGCCAGAACAACCTTGTCGCCCGCCCGTGCCGGTACGGACGGGGGCTGGCAAACGGCTTAGCCGGGCGGGCAGGCGGATACGCAACTACTATATCTGACTTCTTGCCTCTCGCATCTATCTTCTACCATTCACTACACGCCACCATAATCTATGGAAATTATGAGATGTCCGATAAGACTGAATGTAATATCTAAGTGATTTTACAGACTTATTACCTGACGCCACATACTCTTTTAAAAACCTTAACTTATCAGTTTTAGATATTGGAAATAAAAATGTTTCGCCAAAAGTATCTCTATTGCCTCTTAGCATCTTTTCAACTGACCTGTCCAAGCGCATTATGTTTTTCATTCTTTTATGAATACTAATCTTTTCACGCTGTTTAGATTTATCTAAATCTATAATATACACATTAACCTCCCCACCTTCGGCGAATTGAACAAGAATGTTCTTTAGATGCAAGTCAGCATGGTAAATACCGGCATCGTGCATCTCTTTTACTGCCTTTGCCACTTTATTAATAATTTGTCTCTTTTGCACAACAAATTGTTTTTTCTCAGGGTTTAATAGTAATACCATTAAATCGATGGCGCCCGTTATTTCCTTTGAAACTAACTGGCACTTATAAAGAGGTCCTATAATCTTATTCTTAACAATCGCAATCACCTCTGTAGTTTTAACACCGCTCTTACTCGCAACCTCACATATTGACAACTCCTTTAAAGGGCGCAGCCTGTCCCAGAAAAAGTCCCTTAATATCTTTCCAAACAACCCGCCATGCCAGTAATCCCTCACTACAAAACTTTCATTATTAAGACTCTCCATTAAAATGGTTTTGCAGGGTGTTCTCCCGTGGTAAGAAACATTTAATTTCTCAGCGTCTATATATATATTAAATAGCTTATCCATGTCTTGTGCTGACAGTCTGTATTCGTACTCCTTCTTAACATACAAAGTAATTTTCCCTTTGTTCAAGGCTGAAAAATACGCAGGTAGTTCCACTTTCTTCATTGTTGAGGAATTATACTAAAGTGTGATTGCGATGTCAAAAAAGACTTAAGCAAAGAAATATTTCCATTAATTACCGAAAATATGTAAAATAACACATATGGGCATGTTAATTACCAAAAAGCCGGAAAAGATATTAATTGTCCGCCTCAGTGCAATTGGCGATGTAGTTCACGTACTCCCAGCACTCAGGTTATTACGCTCTCATTTCCCAGAGTCAAAAATATCATGGTTGGTAGAGGACAAAGCAAGTGAGATTCTCACAGACTATCCTGATATTGATGACGTAATAGTATTTCCAAGAAAGAAGTGGCGAGGTGAGATATTAAAGACAAGAAAGACCCTCAATATATTATCCGATATTCTTTCGTTTTATAAGAAACTTCGCAAGGAACAATATGACCTGGTCATAGACTTTCAGGGCAACCTCAAGAGCGGTATAATGAACTTGATAACAGGATCAGTAAACAGGATCGGATTCGGAAGAGGTTATTGTAAGGAATTTAATTATTTATCCACACAATACCAATCGTATCCTCCCGGAAAAAAGATGCACAGGATTAAAAAGAATCTCTTGCTGCTGAAAGATTTGGGCATTGAAAACAAATACCAAAGACCTGAACTTCCTGTATCAAAAACGGATGAGGAATACATCTCTAAATTTATCAATACAAATATTAACCCATTGCTTCCGATAATTATTGTACACCCCGGTACAAGTAAATTTGGGTCATACAAACAATGGCCTACTCAAAACTATTCTTTACTTGCAGATACGATACTGGACATTTATAAGGCTAATATGATTTTTACATGGGGGCCAAATGAATTTGGTGTAGTCAAAGAAATAGTTAAAAACATGAAACACAAGGCTTTCCCTGCATGCGAAACGAAGTCCATCAAACAACTCATAGAACTGATTAGGCGCGCCAGTCTCTTTATTGGTGGCGATACCGGCCCATTGCATATTGCCTCCATCCTGGACATCCCTGTTGTCGGAATTTACGGGCCAAAAGACCCTGAAATTTACGGACCATACAACGGCAAAGCAATAGTCATAAAAAAGGATGTGCCATGCAGTCCGTGCACAAAAAGAACATGCAGCGATCCGATATGCATGACATCAATCCTGCCGGAGGATGTTTTTCGTGGAGTAAGCAAGTTGATGGGATAAACCGTTGTTTTTTGTCACGCACCTACTGCTTACTATTAAACTATCTACTTCTCCACCTTCCTTCTGATTATAAAATACTCTTCTACAGGTTTTTGGGGAATGATAAATACGCGTTGCCCGGGATTTGCCTTTTTGATTGGTTCCATCTCCTGATTGTACATCTCCTTGATATTTTGAATGAAGTCCTGATCCAGCCTCTTCCCCATCACTTCAATGTCGTCGCCCACTTCAAACTTGTTCTTGACTATTACTCCGGCAAGTTTCTCCTCTTTTGGACTGTCAAACAAACCGACAAATTTATAGTCCTGAGTATATCCACTTTCTTCACCCACCCTCTGTCCGTTCTCGCCGGGATTACCAAGGAAAAATCCTGTATTATAGCCCCTATTGCTGATCTTTCCCAACTCCTCCAGCCACCTGTCCTGATATTCATATACACCATTTTCAAAGAATGTATCTATCGCTTCACGATATATCCTCGTCACGGTAGCGACATAATACTGACTTTTCATTCTGCCCTCGATCTTCCAGGCATCAACACCGGCAGATATTAATTCGGGAATATGCTGGATCATGCACAGGTCCCGTGAACTCATGACTGACGTAAACTCCCCGTCTTCAAAAACCGGGAAATATTCATTTGGACGTTCTTCTTC
>CAKKPF010000178.1 GCA_919901575.1 Candidatus Brocadiaceae bacterium | reverse complement strand
GCAAGACATATGTGTAGTACATTTTCTCACAAGTCATTTAACAGGGTGAATCAGCAAACCATGCTCTATCCTCGAAGTGCTCACACTAAGCCACCCCCCATGAAACAACTGATTCCATGGGGCAGGCAAAGGGTAAATATCTCTCCGAGTCATAGACTCTACGAGTCGGAGACAACTCTGATTTCGTTCTTGTGGCGATCTCTGCGTTTACCCCGTGAAACATGTACTTAATTTCACTGGGGGGCTTTTGTCTGACCGACCTCTCCGTTCAGGCGGGCGCCTTATTGTGGCAAATCTTTTTTTATAAATATTTTGAAAACTCTAATGAATCATAAGTGGATCAATGTCGGGGCCAATTTGGAGAAATACAATTCAATATCTTCCCACTCAATATTCATTTTTACAAGTGGCTTTATGTCCGGTTCGTTTCTGCCATCTTCGAAAAATGTGAGTGCCTTGATATAATGGTATAAACTGTCCTCTGGTATGGAAAATTTTACACATACATCCTTTAATATATTTTCTATTTTGATGGAAGTATAATTCAGTATCGCGTACAGATCATAGAAATCCTTCCGTGCTCCTCTATCACCAATTGCGCCTATTTTCATAGCTGCTATATCTCGTAAAGACGCTATAGAAACATTGCAGTAATTTTCTAAAGGACAAAGCAAAGGGTATCTGTAATTGAACAAACTGAATTGAACTTCTTTAACTTTACAAACTAAAGAGTTATTTTTAACATCAATAGGAACATACGGACCTAACTGAGTTAAATCTTCGATTAATGGAGTTGCAAGAAAATCATTTGGAGTAAAAAAATCAAGGTCAATAGAAACCCTATGACCAAGGAAAAGAGATAATGCCGTTCCACCAGCTAGATAGGTACCTCCTATTTTTTCTAAAACAGGCCTTACATTCATCAACAAATCTATCACTTCTTTGGGAACTGCGTTTGTTTTGAAAGACATCGAATCCTTGAGATAGGTATGGAAAAATAAAAAGCCCAAAAATGGGCAGTTCTTATCGATAAAGAACGGTTACTCATAACCACCTGTTTTATTGATTGAGAGCCATAATTTCTGAAAATCCATTGAATTCCCTCAAGCCCTCCATATTGAAGAATCCTTCCAATAATAAAGTCCCTATGCTTTACATAATCTATGGATTTCAGAGGCACATCCCAAAAAGCCTGAACTTTATATTGTGTAATGATTTGCGATAAATTTTTACTCATGATTTAATAATTCTATTTTTAATCAACATCCTTATTCTCATCTCTTTATTAAATGTTCTCTTTGTACTTTCTCTTTTCTAATTCAGACTTTTGTCAAGTAATATCACTATATGTGGTCGATACCTTTCTTATTCAAATTCAAAAGCTTTTTCTGATATTTCTTGAAAAACCAATAGCATCACAATACTCAGTCCATGGTTCATTTAAGGTTAATCTCAAGAGACTTTTGTGTACAAGCGCTTCAGGTTTTTACGTAAGACGCCATTGTGCATTAATTGTGTTTGAAACCAGTCATTAATATAAAGGCTGGCAATAATACCGGAAAGTGGTCCGGCTTTCTTTAATTTTCTCTTCATTGCTTCATACCTGATTTCTTTTCTTGCCTGTCTCGCCAGCATTAAGGCTTTAACACGTTTTTCCTGCGGAAACTCTGGTGTTGCAAAGACAGGCGTGTAATCCCAATGCGAATTGTTATTAAGATATTCCTCTGAATCAATGATAAAATAGTTATTTTCTTTAACCCATTCGTACAGCTCGGTTGCAGGAAAGGGTATCAGATTATAAAATCTGGCATCAAAGACAGGGTATTTCTTTGCGAGCGCAATAGTCTCTTTTACTTTGGCCATGTCCTCACCGGGAGAACCGATAATAAAGAACAAAGTTATAGTAAAATCTAATTCTATCGCCGTTCTTAATGCCTCTTCAATAACGCCAAGATCCTCACCCTTCTTGATATTTCTGAGAACCTGTTCATTCCCGGATTCAATTCCGAAAGCAAAATACTTAAACCCTGCCCGTCTCATTGCAGAAAGTATTTCCCTGTCCACTCTGTCGGCGCGAATTCCATTATTACAGTTTAGTTCAATGTCTTTGAAATCCTTGCTACAAACTAAATCACATATTTTAAGGACCCTTTCTCTATTCAGGGTGAAGTTGTCATCAAGGACACTTATTTGTTTATAACCACGACTGTACCAGTATGTTATTTCATCAACAATATTCTCTGCGCTTCTCATCCTATACTTTTGTCCTATTGAAGTGGTTACCGGACAATACGTACATTTGAAAGGGCAGCCCCTTGATGAAACAATACCTATCTCCTCTGTTACATATTTGCCAAGAGGAAACCTTTCAAATCTTGGAAAAGGAAATTTATCCAGATCTCTCTCAAATGGTCTTGGCCCAACAAAGTTTACTTTTCCGCCCTTTCTGTATATGAGTCCAGATATGCTTTCTACCTCACTCCCCTTACACAATTCCAGGAGTGTATACTCACCTTCCTGTACTATGCCAAAATCAATATCTTTACATTCCTCTAATACTTTTTCTCTAAGCGTAGATATATGCGGCCCGCCAACTGCCACAGTGGTGTCGCCAGATATCTCTTTTATATATTTAATAATATAATATGACCGCTTGTACATAAAACTCATAAGGCTTACGGCTGCAAGGTCAGGTTTGAAAGATAAAAGTTTTGCCTTAAGAGTATCCAGGTCGCATCCAGTTGCCATATCCAACACGTCATATTCTATCCCTTCCTCTTGAAGAATCTGTGCAAGATAGCCGATCCCTGCAGGAGGCCGCAGAGCGCCAAAATATCCCCCCTTGTAATCAGGAAATAATAACAGAACCTTCTTATATTTCATTTTAATCAAAAAGTAATACTTAAATTTACATTTTTAAGTAAATCTTAATCTTGTTAATATTCCTGTTCTTATTTCTAACCATTTTTCATAAATAACGGGTAGTTTTTTAGACATTTCAAGGCTGAAAAAGGTTGTTACAAATATCAAAAAGAGCATTGCGCGGAAACCATACCTGCGGCAATACATTAAGGCTATTCTTCGTGCATCTTTTATTTTATTATTTTGTATATTGGATACGGCAAGTTTACTATAAGGTTTTGACATGATGGCCTTTACTTCACTTTTAATGAATTTAGACGGCAACCTGAATTTTTCTTTCAGGTTAGAATAGATTTTCACAAAATTGGTTTCTGCTCGTTCAAATTCCTCTTGACTCAATTCAGGTGTGTGATAAAACAATTTACATATTCCAACAGCATCATCATATGTTAGTTTAAGGTTTGCAAAAGAATTAATATTCCTGAATATTGTTTCTGACTTTTCTTTAAGAGCTTTTTTACTCGCCTCCACAAAGAGTGTTGAGCTTGAATGCACTCTACATGACATAAGAATATCTGAAATGTTTGTTATTGAATAGTTATTTCTAACCAAAGATGACCAGAGTTCATAGTCCTGAGTTATCTTAAATGCCTCGTCATATCCACCGTGTCCCAAAATCAAATCCTTATTCATAAGAACACTAACATGATTCATTGGGGAGTCATAGAAGATATGAAAGATTATTTCATGGAAACTGGCCGGTACTCTGCGTATCTTTTTTCTTTTATCTGCACTGTCAATAATAATAACACTAGGGCTGGCTGCGGCATATTCAGGATGTTTCCTGATAAAACCCACTAATTTCTCTAACCATAACTGGAATGCCACGTCATCGGCATCTATCCTGGCAATATATTTACCCTTCGCAAGCTTCAGGCCGATATTTAGAGACTTTGTTTGCCCTAAATTTCTTTCGTTATCATAGATAACTAC
>CAKKPF010000177.1 GCA_919901575.1 Candidatus Brocadiaceae bacterium | reverse complement strand
GCGCATCATTTTCATACTTTAGCTGTTCAATGGTGTATGTCTCAAACATAACCATACCACCCCCTCTCAAGCCTTCCTTGATTTGAGGTATAAGGGTTCTTTGTGTGTAGTAAAAGCACGTAATAAGATCATATTTACCAGCCGGTATTTTATATTCTTCCAGATCCGCTACAAAGGCATTTAATGTCACACCGCTTTCCCAGGCTAAAGATTCACACTTTTCGACAGCCTTCTCAGAGATATCACAACCGTCAACGTCAAATCCGTTTTTAGCGAGAAATACAGCATTTCTCCCTTCCCCCATAGCCAGTACCAGGGCTTTGCCTTTAGTCAGTAGTTCAACATTTTCCTGCAGAAACTTTATAGGGTCTTTACCGTATATATATTCCTTAGTGTTATAACGTTTGTTCCATCTCTTTCTATCATTTTCACCGGCATTAACAATCTGGCCAACAAAAAAGAATAAGAGAGAAGAAATTATTGTGGAGGCTAATACCATTTTCATAAAGTTAATAGGACGCAAATCGCCGCAGATATACACAAATAACAACTTTGAATTAAGGATTATTATTGTTTATGCACGTAATTCGTATCGTAGACAGCGCCTGTCGCCTGAGGACGACCCTGGGCCAACTCAACAGATCCGACTCAGTCGGGAGGACGACCCTGTAGGCAGCTTCAAGATCCGCCTATGGCGTGACAGGTCTGCCCATAGCGAGGTTTTAGCCTTGCTTTTAGCCATGTGTGTAGCAAACCTAAAGGTTGCCCTACGTCTTAACGCAGTGCCCTTGCTGCAGTCGGGTAGGGATATCCATGATGTTGAGAAATTGCGAATAATGAACTTCGGCTATTGAATTAAGATTGGTGAATGACAAAATAATGAGAAATACCCGGAAGATGCTTTTTTTGTCTTAGTGGTTATTAAAAATCCGGCGCATAGACCCTTTGTCTTAACTCTTCCGCATTCTTTATTACCTTTTCCTGTTGTTCTTTTCTCGATAATGGTTCTAATTTCACTAGATCATAATTTAGAACATGATCGTCTTTTAGCTTGCCTGGCCATAACACTTCGGAGAAAAAATCCAGCGGAAAGACTTCATATACAGGGGCCTTTATTTTTTCAAATACAGTTGCTCTTTCATGAGTAAGCCTTCCATCCTCATCCCTTTTCTCTATCATTATTTTTCTGGTGCCATAATACGTAAAAGGTATTGTAACGGGACTTTCACCGGCAAGCTTATCATCAATATATACCAGTGCATTGTCGGGATTTGTCTTTACGGTTATTGTCCTGGTCACGCAACCGGCTGAGACAAAAATAATTGCAAAAATAGCCAGAAAATGAAAATATCTAATGGTTTTAATCATGATAAAGTATATGTCCCATAGACTACGTGTTAAAATTGTTTTATTAAAATTTGTGCTACACCTTTAAAAAACTATCCCCTTTTTCTATCATGGGGGTAAAACAATGCGGCATCAGGTGAAGTATATGAATGTAAATCATGGACAGACCCTTCTCCCTGAGCGGAAGGGGATCTGGCTTCAAAAGCAAGAGAGCCATCATAAATCCCGTTATGCAGTTCTTTTATTGTCTTATAACCAAGATTTTGCATTGCATGTAATAAGCTTTTTATAATATACTCGCCAAAATGAACCACTGATCCTTTATCAACCACTGTGCCCGACACTCCTTGTACGATCTTAACCTTATTGTCTTCTGCATAATACCTCTTATCGCCACCTTTGTCCATTGCCTCTAAGGATGCCATCCCTCTATATTTTTTCAGCCTGACACCACCTTCATAATAATAGTCACCGGGAGCTTCGTTCGTACCGGCAAGCATTGCGC
>CAKKPF010000176.1 GCA_919901575.1 Candidatus Brocadiaceae bacterium | reverse complement strand
ATTACCCAATATACTATATATAGTGGTTACGGCAGTCAAGCGGATAACCATGTAATCTTAATAGGCTTAATCTCTGGATTTTTCTTTTTGAGAAGATGAATATTTACAAGTTCATCACAGAGATCGAGAGTTCCGAACCTATTCTTTCGCCAGTACAGATTTAAATAATTCAACATATTCACGCGCGCTTTTATTCCATGACCAATCCTGTTTCATGGCATTTTTCCTGAGTGCATTCCATTTTGTCTTTGATTTATACAATTCCAATGCCCTGTCTATCGTAAAGAGGAGTTCAGTGGCAAAATAACCCTTCATCGTGAATCCTGTAGCGGTCCCGTTCCTGAGATTTTCATCATTTGCGTCAATAATAGTATCTGCCAGACCTCCGGTTTCACGCACTACAGGAATGGTTCCATACTTTAAGCTGTACATCTGACTCAGGCCGCATGGTTCATACTTTGACGGCATCAGGAAAATATCAGCGCCTGCTTCTATCTGATGGGCAAGTTGATTATCAAACATTATGTTTACAGAAAGCTTCTCCTTATACCTTGGAGCCGCTTCCTTAAGCATTTGATGATATTTCTCCTCTCCGATACCAAGTATGACAAGTTGAAGGTCTCTTTTCATCAGATCATCCATAATTACTACCAAAAGGTCAACCCCCTTTTGCTCAGCCAGACGGCTGATCATACCAAGAAGTGGCGTTTTTAATTGAGGAAGATTCAGGAGCTTTCGCAGGTGTTTTTTGCACAATACCTTGCCGCGCAAATCCTCGGAATTGTATTTGTGAGATATAAATTTACCATTTTCCGGAGACCATTGATCGTAATCAACACCATTGATTATTCCATAAAGCTTGTTTTCATGTTCTTCGAGCACACCTTCAAGCCCGCATCCAAACTCAACGGTTTTTATCTCTTCCGCATACTTTCTTGAAACGGTCGTTACAATATCGGAAAATACAATACCGCCTTTAAGAAAATTAATTTTCCCCCAATGTTCAAGTTGTAACGGGTTAAATAAGGAGTGGTCTAATCCGGTAAGTTTCATATCTTCGTGCTGAAACAACCCTTGATATGCAAGGTTGTGTATGGTCAGGACTGTTTTCATGGATGAAAGGATTTTTTCGCGAGCATACAATGTCTTCAGATAAACGGGTATTAAGGCTGTTTGCCAGTCATGGCAATGAATCACATCTATTGACAGCCCCAGTCTCTTAATTACTTCCAGTACGGCTCTTGAAAGGAAAATATAACGCTCCGCATTGTCCGGATAATCGCCAGACTCTGTTCCATACAGCGCATCTCTATCATAATATTCATCACGTTGTATGAAATATACCACTATGTTCTTTGAACCGGGGTGAATACTTTTCCATAAATGTCCTGTGCAAACGACATCACCAACCGGAACGTCAAAAGTGATATCCATTAGCTTGAGATCCAACCCTGATTCTCTTACCGACTTGTAAAGAGGCATGAATATTGATATTTCCTGTCCGGCTTTCTCAAGGTGTATGGGTAATGTCCCCACAACGTCAGCGAGACCACCGGTCTTAGCGTATGGAATTATTTCGGGTGATACTTCTGCTATTTTCATTTATCTATCTTATATACGCTTCTGTCACATACCTGCGCATCATCCTGTGAGTGTTAAAGTAGTAGGCATTTTTACCAATAGCGCTCTTCATCATACTTGTCCATTTGTTTCTATCTTGATAAAAGGTTGGGATTATTATTTTCTCGAGTTTATTGTAAAGATC
>CAKKPF010000175.1 GCA_919901575.1 Candidatus Brocadiaceae bacterium | reverse complement strand
GGTCAACTGTCCAAACATCTCCTCCGCTGCTGATGAAACAACGATATCTATACGCGGGCGTCCTAATTCATCTTTTGGTATTATCTGGATTCCCGTTACCTTTCCCCATTCATTCCAGACTGGCGTGACTCCCAGTAGGTAAAGTATCTGGGATTCCAGTATTCCTTCATGCCGTATGGTTTCCGTGCCCCATATAACAAAGGATAATTTATCCGGATATTTTCCATTATGTTCTTTGCGATAGTTATTAAGAAGTTCCCTGGTTAGTTTGACGCCCACCTGCCATGCCTCTTTCTTTGGAATCTTATCCGGGTTGAAGGCGTAAAAATTCTTTCCTGTGGGTAATGACTTCGGGTTTCTCACAGGATCATTTCCTGTTCCGGTTGGTATATATCTCCCGTTCATGGCCTTGATCGTGCTGGAGAGTTCTCTCTCTGCACCATCCTGAATGTTCCTATCCAATTCATCGGCAGGAATATCCTTAACAACTTCTTTTATGGCCTGAATGGTGGATGTACGAAGCGACTCTTCCGGCGCCTTGCCGAACGTGTGCAGACCATAAGGCATATTAAGCTGTTTTAATTCGTCGAGATATTCTCCTATCTTGTGAACAATTTCATGATCAAACTTGTGTGTATCACCCACCTCAGCATCAATATCCAGGGATTCACCGATTTCTATATCCTTCTCGAGTCCCAGAGACTTGATCTTCTTTATGATATTTTCCATGTACTGCCTTGCCAGCGCTGCATCCTGGTCAAGAGCCCTGTGATGGTCACTGATCAGTTCTTCAAGCTCGGCGTACTCGTGATAGAGTCCTCCCTTCTTCAGGGGAGGAATCATATGGTCTATGACAACAGCCGCACCCCGCCGTTTTGCTACAATCCCTTCACCAACATCATCCACTATGTAAGGATAAACTACAGGTATATCCTGAATCAATGCCTCAGGCGGGTCATCACCTGAAAGACCATTACTTTTACCGGGCAGCCATTCGTGCGTGCCGTGCGTGCCAAAATGAATAATTGCATCTGCTCCAAAGCCGTATTTCAGCCATAAATAAACCCCTGCGTACTGATGATGCGGCGACAGATCCTCACTGTGATACATGGCTTCCTTATTCTGCAGCCAGCCTCTGACAGGCTGTGGTAGTATGACAACATTCCCGCGTTGTATTGTAGGAATGACCATAAACTTTTTATTATCTTCCGGGTCTGTCCACATCATTACGTCTGATTCTTCAACCGGTCCCCAGTCCTTGTTTATATTCTTAATAAATTCAGGAGGTAATTTTCTGTTCCACTTTCGATATTCCTCTAATGTCAGCAAGACGCATTTCCCGCCGCTTACCATTTCATCCAGTTCACCAGGCGCCCAATTCCCTACGTTTCGCCCATACTTAAGTGAATTATCAAGGAGGACATCTTTATCAATCTTTTCATTACCGACGTCAAAGCCGGAGTCCTTCATTTTCTTCAAGACATTCTCAATACTGGCAAATACGTTTAGATAACTTGCTCCGATCTGCTGTTTTCCGGGCGGGTAGTTCCAATAAAGTATAGCCACCTTCTTGGCGCTGTTTTCTTTCTTTTGCAGATTTATCCATGCCATCATGCGGTTTGCAACACGGTTAACCTGCCCGGGTATTTGTTTTCGTTGTTCAACAAAAAAACCTGTTTCATCATCTCTTTCCCGCATTCGATACGAGACCACGGTAGGCTGGATGAGACCGGAAATTTCTGGGATTGCCAACTGCCAGCTTATTTCCAGAGAACTCAAACCTACGGGATCATTCTCCCACGTCTTTCCATCTTTTCCGTAAACCGTAATCAGATTAATCACCGGTACCCCGCATTTCTCTAAGGAAGCGGCAGCTTTGAAATCTGAAAAGCGAAACAGGAAAGACAGTATGCCTGAAACCCTTGAAACACCATCTGAATCAATCAGTAATTTTTCGATGACTTCAGTGTCCGGATAACCAAACGCCGTAAAGGCATTCAGGCCTTTTTCTTCAAGAGTATGGACTAATTCATCTTCTACAGATGTCTGTCCCTGTTCATAAAAAGAAGAGTAGGTCAATACCGCCACCCATTCTGCACCTTCTTTAAAATAACCGGCTTCACGATACCACTGCTTGTATTCATCAAATGTCTTAAATTTTACTCCATTTGAACCATCGTAATGATAATAAGCGGTTTTAAGTTGTTTTTGCGGCGGTTCAAATTTTATTTCGGAAATATCCAAATATTCAGAAAGTGAGTATAGGATCATATTTTTAAAGTTATCAGTTCCTCCAAATTGAAAATATGAACGAAGAATTTTGTCATAATTGAGTCCAATGTTAATATACTGTGTGTCAACACCACCTGATTGATTGATGGGTAGTATATTAGCGCCATTAGCAATAGCATTTTTTATAACATTTTGATCAAATCCTGATTGCGTTGACGTTGATATCTTTATGCTCATTATGTCTATAACAATGATATCAGAATCCTCGATTTCTATGGGGTTAAAGCCTGAGTCCAGGTCCGTTTTGCTTATAAGTTCAAAGGTGATTCGATCCTTGATGAAAGGGTACTCCTGCCAGATAGTTTTTATTGCCCCGATAATACTTGACGTCATATAGTTTCCTACGATGAAGGTATATTTCTTGTTAGTATTAACATGATGGTCTTCATGCGAATGCTTCTCATGTGAATGACCCTCGTGGCCAAGAGAGATATCTTGAAGACCAAAGAAAAGGGCAAACATAATCAGTATGGTATATTTCTTTATTTTCATCTGCCGGTATCATAAATTTTTGTCTAGGAATTTCAAAGTATCTTGGTACTGTAGGGTGGCATGGACAAACTCGTTTGTCCGTGCAATGTGTTGCAATATACTGAAAACACGGGCAAACAAAGTTTGCCCATGCCACCACGCCTAATTTATTCTTTCGTCTTTTTATGGATTTAACAGTTACTGCTTATCTACCTTAGGAGAACATACATCCCTGGTATAAATCCATCTTGTGCTTTCATCTTTATTGAGAAC
>CAKKPF010000174.1 GCA_919901575.1 Candidatus Brocadiaceae bacterium | reverse complement strand
AATGTAATTAGGGGTTAATCTATCGCCCACTACGCTCAAGTTAGGGCCTACAGCTCCACCTTGAAGACCAATCTGGTGGCATACCTGACATCCTTTTTCGCGATATATCTCTTTGCCCTCCTTTATATCCTGCAGCAGAAACGGCTTGCTCATATCTGACTTTGCTACCACCTTATCATCAACCAGGACAAGTTTTATATAGTCCGCAATAATCTCTACTTCCTTATCCGTCAGATTAAATTTCGGCATCTGGTTCAAGAGCGGCCTCAGTATGTCAGGCGTCTTCAGGAAGTTTTCGAGCCACTCCTTTGTCACGCGGCTGCCTTCGTAAGTCAACTCCGGGGCAAAAGAACCTCCATTGTCATTTATCATGTGGCAAACCAGGCAATTCAGATCCCTGACAAGTTCTCCGAATTCCCCCTGTGGTTCGTACCCTACTGTTGTTGACTTTACAAAATATTCAACCGGTATAGATTTCTCATTAAAACTACCTAATAAACATACTAATGCTTCAAATTCTTCATCCGTAAAGAAGAATTTAGGCATCTTCAGCCCCTCCCTGAACTGCCGGGGGTTCTTCAACTTTGCAACTATCCAATTCAGCCAAGTTTTATCAATATCATGAACCACTCCAAAATCCAGAAACTCCACGGACTTGGAACCAAAAGCCGTAAGCGCTGCTCCTATCTTACTCTCCTTCTCAAATCCCTTTATATCATGGCAGCCAAAACAGCCGTATTTTTTTACCAGTTCCCTGCCTGTCTCCGCAGAGACAGGATCAATCTCTTCTTTAAAAGCAGCCTCAGCACCTTCACTTTCCTCCTCTTCATCAACGGCATCCCAATCGATAAATTCTACACTCATAAAGCTTACTAAATCTTCTATCTCACTATCCGTAAATCTAAAAAGCGGCATCTTTGTTCCTGGAAAATATGCCTTTGGATTTTTCATCCATCTGAACAACCACTCTTTGCTGACCTTATTTGCTATATTTGCATGATCGGCTGCGTAAACGTACTTTACCGCTCCACCCTTACCCTCCCTTGGATGACAGATGACACATCTTGATGTATTATAGATAGACTTGCCTCTTTCATACACATCTTCATCCACATCAGGGTTGGCCGTAACCACTAAATCTTTTTTACTCGTGCTCAAACTCACCAGGAAATCTGCGATGTTTCTGATTTCCTCATCCGAAAGCATAAAGTTGGGCATCCTTGCCTTTTCATAATAATCATGTGGACCCTTCAGCCACTTCTTCAACCATTTGTAGCTAATCTTCTCACCAACATGACTAAGTGGTGGGCCAATCTTTACAGTAGGAATACCATCTACATCATGACAGCCGGTACAACCTCTCTCCTCTGAAAACAACCTTAACCCCGCCTCTATTAGTGATGCCCCCGGCAATCCATATACATTTTCATGACACATAATGCAGCTTGACTGAACAAGTCTTCCTTTGTGTAATGGATCTAACCAGTACTCTACATTACCATGAGCCTCTTCCATGGATGTTGTCGCCCTTCCCTGTCCATCGTGGCATACGGTACAACCAAAACGCTTGACAGGATGATTCTTAAGAAACAGATAACTTCCGGGATGCGTATTAAATGGCTGCTCATTTAAAACTTTTTTAGTCCCTTCAATATTCACATGACATGACATACAACGGTCAACCTTTTTGAGCTCCTCTATATCTAACTGAGACACTTGTATACTTGGACGCTTCTTTCTCAAAGCCGTAAGCCTATCCTGAAGTTTTTTTAATGGAGACATAAACGACTCTAATTCCTTTTTATATTTATCAATCTCAGTTGTAAATGACATCATTCGTTTTTGTTTCTCAACCAGTTCTTCGTTTATCTTGTTTACCTTTACTAGTAATTTATTTGACTCAACCCGAAGTTCATCACGTCTTCTCCTTATATCTTCAGTCTGGTATTTTGTATACAGGTATTCCTCTTCGAGCACCCTGTTTCGTACATCTGTCAACTTCATTTGCAAGGGAGGAAGTTCTTTTTGTGAAATTTGTTGAATCTCTGCTTTTAGTTTATTGTATTCATCCTGACCGCCGGATTCTTTGAGCTTTTCATTTGCCTTTTCGAGTTTATCTCTCACTGTATTGTATTTTTCTTGAACCTCAGGGCTGTTAAATTCAGCTTTCGCCTCTTCAATCTCTTTCCTGGCATCATCTATAAGTAGTGAATAATACTTTCTTTGCTGCTGTTTCCACGGCCTTCCCGCAAAAACTTCATCCAGGATCACCCAGGTAAAGGTACCCATTATCATAAGACTGGCAATGATGAATAAGAACGCATAAGATTTTTCTTCTTCTTTTTTTCTCATAAGATAAAAGGCTAAAGCCTTAACTCCTGGATTTTACCCTTTAGGGTTTTATTTAACGCGTTACAAACAAATATTGGAAATAGACATCAAATTAAGAAACCTCGGAGACAATCTCCTTACGTAATATTTCTAAAATAATGGCGCTTTTAGCGCAAATCCTTTCACATTCTCTGCAACTAACACACTTAGCAGGTTTAACCAGTTCGGCCTTACCTTTAGTTTCAAAAGGCATTATTGAGCCGTTAACCTCCAGACAACCAAACGGACAAATTGTAACGCAGGCTTCACATCCGCTGCAAAGTTCCGGGTCGACAACAGGCTTTGGTCTGTTTTTCAAACTTACTTTCTTGCAAACATTGCCAGAAGAATCTAAAACTGCAGATGAAGGACAAGCCATACCGCACACACCACAGTCAATACAAAGGGACGCTGAAATATAATGGAGTTCTTTTGCCCTGCCGGAAATAGCGCCCATCGGACACTGCTTTGCGCAAACAGTACAACCAGTGCATTCTTCAGTAACCACATACGGCATATAATATCCCCAATAAGAAAATATACGCTATATTTTGAAATCCCTTAAATATTGAACCATGGTGTTACCCAGGCATATTTCAAATGAAAAACTAATCTTAAAAATATCTTTATCGTTAATCCTATCATTGACCAGAAAAGAAAGGCAACCACCATGTATCTGATAAACCCAAGCTTCTGAAGCGTTCCACTATTCTTCGCCCTCATAATTGCATATGGAATTGCCATACCAAGAAAATAATACATCACTACAACACTACCGCCAATAACAGAACCTAATAAAGATTTTGAATCGATGCCGATAAATTGTGTAAAATCGTAATTTGTTTCGGCAACAATAGCGTGTGGGTCCCACTCCTGCCATGGCCAATACCACAACCAGCCGGTCCCACGGAAAAACACACCAACTATTATCAGTACTACCCATAAGAATAGGAAGCCAAAAGCAAACACCGAAACCGCAAATTTTCGTTCCCTGAATGTATAATATCCATTGCCTTTCGGATTAATATCAATGTACGGAATGGCCATCAGGCCGACTATAATCAAGGAGGGAAAAAGAACTCCTGCTATCCACGGATCGAAATAAACCAACATTTCCTGCAATCCGAGGAAATACCAGGGAGCCTTCGAAGGATTAGGGGTAACATTTGCGTTGGCAAATTCCTCCAGGGGCGCATTCCTGACTATACCCCAAATAAGCACACCCATCATAACAAAAATAGCAACCAGAAATTCCTTTCTAACAAGAAAAGGCCATGCTAAAACCTTGTCCTTACCGGATTGTTCTTCAGGCGGCCATTTACCCTCTCTTTTCAGGCGATCATTCTTTATAGCCTCCCGGAAAGCGACTATAACGAAAAATATCACAATAATGCCAAAAAGAGCTATTGCCTCGTTATCTTTAAGAAATAAAATGTGAATTATATTTGACATAATTTACAAAGAACCGGAGAAGCCGTCTTTCCTCACTCTCCAAAAATGTACGCCAATCAAAAAGGTAACAATTAAAGGGATCGCAATACAATGCCATACATACGCCCGCAACAATGCGTTTGCCCCTACGACAGAACCCCCCAATAAGGCAAAACGGACATCATTATGCGCCGTCATTCCCAACTGCTCTCCAAAAGGCCCCTCGTGACCAATAAAAGGCGTTGCTCTTGCCATATTCGTCCCTACTGTAATTGCCCACATTCCCAATTGATCCCATGTAAGCAGATAACCAGTAAAGCTAAGTAAAAGAGTAAAAACTAACAATATAACACCTATTGCCCAATTAAATTCTCTTGGACGCTTATACGAACCTGTCATAAACACCCTGAACATATGAACCATGACGGTAATTACCATCAAATGGCCCCCCCATCTGTGTGTATTGCGCAATATCTTTCCAAACGGCACACTATAATGAAGGTCTTTTATATCCCAGTAGGCTTCGCCGGTAGTTGGGTGATAATAAAACATTAGAAGTACGCCTCCTAAAGTAAGGAAAAGAAATAGTAAAAAAGTAACACCCCCCATACACCACGTAAACTTCAATGCCAGCGCATGTCTTGCAACCGAAATAGGATGCAGGTGCATAAAGAAGTTGCCAACAATCGCCAATACCCTGCTGCGTTTAGTGTCATCATGTTTACGCCTGAAGATTGATTTCCAGATTTGCGAGCTTGTTACAACTTCCTTAATCTTCGCATCGCTTTTTTTATCCATTAAATAACCTTTCCATCACATATACTGTTCGATCATAATTACTAAACGCTAATAAAGGCTCCCGGTTTATCCCATTCCCGCCTTTCTCCCCTGAAACTTGTGCCCTCATCAACAGTAATCTCCCCGTCCTCTGCCAATGTAACCTTGAATCTTTCTAATGGTCTCGGGGCGGGTCCTTCGATATTAATCCCATCAGGGGTAAAGCCGCTTCCATGGCATGGACATTTAAATTTACCCTCTGCCGCCAGCCAGTTAGGGGTACAACCCAGATGTGTGCATTTCGCCCCTATCACATACAACTTATCCACCTCACGGACAACCCAAATTCGTCGTAACTGTTTAAACCGCTCACTAACCCCCTGAGCGTATTCAAAGAGATATCCAATCGTATACATCGTTGGGGGCTCGAAAAGCGTCCTGGGAAAGAAGAATCTTACGGTTGAGCCTAGAACGGAGGCAATAAATAAACCAATAACCCCCCAGCCTCCATAATACATAAATTTCCTTCGTCCTACCCGCCTGACGGACGGGCAGGCATTGTTCGCAACCTTATCAGTCGTCCCGGAATTTGTACTCTTATTCTCTGCTTCCACTCTATTCTCCGTCATACTATCTTACTATATCTGAGTTTTAAAAGTTATTGCACAAAAGTATATGTTTATAAGGGCAATTCATGAATTACCCTCCTAAGTATCATAAATTAATTTGCACAGAGATATGAATTGAACTCTCACTTGCCGGCGCCGGCAAGAGTTCTTAAAAATGAAATGATGTTCCCGACCTTCTCCCCTTCTTTTAATGTGTCCCCCCATGGCGGACAATAAGGGCTTTTCCCAAACGCAGCCGTACCTTTCCATATAACCTCGAAAAGATAGTCATCCTTTACCTTGTTCATGAACTCTGCGTCTGTAAAATTTCGTGGTTTTGGTTCAAGGCCGCTTGCGTAATAATTGCCATTACCCTTACCGGTATCACCGTGACACGGCGCACAATGTTCGTTGTAAACAATCCTGCCATTACGTATCTCAAATGACTCTTTAGGCTTAAGCGTAAAGACATGCCCTTCTGGCTTAACATATACTCCCGCCGCTATATCCTCTTCTGAATATACTAAAGGCTGACAGGCATAAAACATTAATACTATCAGCACAGAAAAAATGATTACGCCGAACTTTTTTTGTATCAATTTGTATTTTTCCATAAGAACCCCACCTTTTTTGCTCTAAGGTCTGATAAGTACTTGGTAAGATATGTAAGCTCCTCATCATCTAAACCGTAGTTTGGAGCTACGTTTGAAGATCCCCACTTCTGAGGATCTTTTAAGTGCATATAGATATATTCGGGAGTCAATCTATCACCGGCCACACTTAGATTAGGGCCTACAGCGCCACCTTCAATACCTATCTGATGGCATGCCTGGCATCCCTTCTCATTGTATATTTTCTTGCCTCGCTCCACATTGTCACTCGTAATTTCACCCAAATCCTCCCTGGCAATCACCTCATCATCTACCAAAACAAGTGTAATATAGTCCGCAACAATCTTTATCTCCTCTTCCGACAGGTTAAACCTTGGCATCTGTTGAAAAAGCGGTCTGAGTATGTCAGGCGCCCTCAAAAAATCTTCAAGCCATTCTCTTTTCACACGGCTGCCCTCATAAGTAAGATCCGGCGCAAAGTTTGCCCCTTTGTCCTTTATCCTGTGACAAACCAGGCAATTTAAATCCTCCACAATCTTCCCGAATTTCCCCTGCGGTTCGTATCCTACAGTTGTCGCCTTTACAAAATAATTGACCGGTACTGTCCTCTCTTTGAAGCTTTTCAACAAACATACTAATGCATCAAAATCTTCATCAGTAAAACTGAATTTAGGCATCCTGATCCCCTCTCTAAATTGTCTGGGATCCTTCAACTTTGCCATTGTCCAGCTCAGCCAACTCCTCTCTAAATCCTTAACCACACCAAAATCCAATAGTTCCACGGATTTGGAACCAAAACTCGTAAGTTCTACCCCTATCTTGCTCTCGTTCTCAAACCCTTTAATCTCATGACAACCATAGCAACCATAATTTTTTACCAGTTCTCTGCCTTTCTCAGCAGACGCAGGATCGCTATCCCTCTTAACTGCCTTGACTACTTCTTCTCCTTCCTCCTCTTCTTCATCAACGGCATCCCAATCTATAAATTCAGCACTCATAAAGGTCACTAATTCCTCCGCCTCTTTATCCGTAAATCTAAAATGCGGCATTTTTGTATCTGGATGATAAGCCTGTGGATTTTTTATCCAACGGAATAACCAGTCCTTACTAATCTTACTCGCTATCTTTGTATGATCAGGTGCATAAACATACTTCACCGCTCCGCCCCTGCCTTCTCTTGGGTGGCAGATAACACATCTGGAACTGTTATAAAGGGCCATACCTCTCTGATACTTTTCTTCATCCACATCCGGATCAGCCGCAATCATTGTCTCAAGCTCGCCTCTGCTTAGCCCCTCAAAGAAATCTGCAATATTTTCTATTTCCTCATCCGAAAGCATGAAGTTTGGCATCCTTGCTTTTTCATAAGTTTCATGGGGATCTTTCAGCCACGTCTTCAACCATTTGTAGCTAACCTTCTCTCCAACAAAAGTAAGAGGAGGCCCAATCTTTACCGTAGGAAAGCCCTCCACATCATGACACCCTACACAACCTCTTTCAACGACAAGCCTTTGCCCCATTGAGACCATCTCAGCACCCGGCAGATCATCTGTTCTTTCATGACACTTGATACAACTTGCCTGAGCCAGACTTCCACGAAGCATCGGATGCAGCCAGTATTCAACTTCACCATGTGCTTTTTCTACAGACGTTGTCGCCCCTCCCTGCCCCTCATGACACACAGTGCAACCAAAATCCTTAAGAGGGTGATTCTTTAAAAATATGTAGCTCCCAGGATGTTTTTTAAAAGGCTGTTTATCTGAAATACTTTCATCCCTGTCAATTCCCAGATGACAGCTTTTGCACCGGTCTACTTCGTTCAGCGCTGGAATATGTATCTGATATTCCTGTAAACTCGGACGCTTTCTTGTTAACAATGTCAATCTTTCCTGAAGCTTATTGATAGGCGCAACAAACGGCTTCAATTCTTCTTCATATTTTTCTATTTGCGTAGTTAACGCAATCTTTCTCTCCTGCATCTCTGCCAACCTGGCCTTTACTTTCTCAACAATAGAAAGCGCCTCACTCGCTTCTTCCTTAAGTTTATCTAATATTACCTTACGCTCTTCGGTACGATCCTTAGTATATAAATATTCTTCTTCAAGAACCCTGTTCCTAATGTCCGACAATTGCAACTGTAAGGGTGACAGTTCTTTGCTCCTGATATTACGTATAGCCTCCTCTAATTTATTGAACTCATTTTGATTACCAGACATTTTAAACTCTTTTTTCGCCTTTTCCAGTTTCTGCGCCACCTCCTGATATTCTTTTTGAACATCAGGACCATCAAACCTCTTTTTTTCTTCCTCTATATCATCATTAATGTTGTCTATCAGTAGCGAATAAAACTTTCTCTGGTAATCCTTCCACGGCCTTTTACCCACAACTTCGTTCCATATTGCCCAAGCCTGCACTATTATTAATATAGCAGCACAAATTGCATACATCAGAACATATGATTTTTGTTCTTCCTTTTTCATAATAAACTTCCTAAAAAAACAACTATTTTTTTAAAAGATATTATATTCAAGCCCTTATGGAGACAATGGTTATAGCGCATTCTTAGGTTAGCAAAGCTTATACCAAATCTATAAATTTATTCTACAAACTATGACCAACTCTACTAAGTAGTTTTGTTATCGTAAGATATGGAATATATTTTACTTAGCTACAGATTAAGCGCTATAAATACATCATTTTGTGTATTACACAAAACGTCATTATCAGAAAAATCATACCAGGTTTTCAGGACAGCGTGTCACATATCATCATAAGTTAAAAATACATGCATAATAATATACCATAACGCCAATAATCAGAGTATATGCCTATTTTTGAAGTCCTGAAAAACAGACATTTTGGTAGAATACTTTTTTTAAAGTTTTTTTTCGGCAAAATGCAATAAGATTATGTTTTCAATTGGGAATTTCACCTATTATTCAAGATATTATAACCTACATACATTTATGTACTCTTCAGCTTTTTTCGAAATGGATTTGATGTTTGGTATGACAAAAAGACAAATTTTTACTCATTTTAACGTAAATTCCGTTTGCACATCATGATTTATAACGGCCAGAATATCACATAAGCCTATGTAAATCTTGTGATTATACTACTGTTACAGTGTTATGATTTCCTTGTGGAAGAGTGGAATGTCAAAGGGAAGTTATATATGAAAAAGTTGATATCTGTAGACGTAGATAACATGGCGCCTGCATAATTGCCATAGTATAATTGAGTGGAAATGGGGTTGTAAAAACCTGACGAATAAGGCTTTACCACGCTGAGCGTGGCTTTGCCAGGTATCCCATGATACCCCAGCGCGAACGGTTACTCCCGCCTTTCAGTCTGGCGACCAGTTATCCGTTTAAGCGACTTGTATTTTTATGAAATGGTTAAACAATCTATCGCTTTATATATTAAACCATGGTGTAACCCATATATATTTTAGATGCAATACCAATTTTAAAACCATTTTGATAGGCAACCCCAACATAGACCAGAACAAAAATGCCACTATCGAATATCTTATTGTCCCTAATTTCTCAAGCATCTGACTCTTCCGCATTTTCATAAGAAGATACGGCACCGTCATACCCAGGAAAAAATAAATAGTTACAATACCTCCGCCAATGATAGAACCCAGCAAGGATTTTGAATCAATACCAATAAACTGTGTTAGATCATAATTTGTCTCTGCTACTATTCTGTGAGAGTCCCATTCCTCCCACGGCCAAAACCACAACCAGCCGGGCCCACGCATAAAGACTCCTACTATAATCAATAAAATCCAGAGTACGTGAAACCCGAAGCAAAACGTCACTATCGCAAACTTTCTCTCCTTGAATGTATAATAACCATTACCCTTAGGATTTATGTCAACATAAGGAATTACCATTAATCCCATTACTATCAACGAAGGAAATATTACCCCTGCAATCCACGGATCAAAATATACAAGCATCTCCTGTAACCCAAGGAAATACCATGGCGCCTTTGCCGGGTTAGGTGTGAGGGAAGGGTCTGAAGGTTCTTCTAATGGCGCATCAAGCGCTATTGACCAGATCATCAAGATTATCATTACAATTATCACCGCAAGAAACTCCTTCCTCACCAAGTAAGGCCAGGTATGAAGTTCATCCTCGGACACCTGTGAATCCTTCTCCTTCGCCAGCGACTCACCCTTGACAAACGCTAGTGCGCGATATCTTCCTTGTGCAGTCTCTTTCTTATCAGGCATTTCACATTCCCTTCACAAAATTACTAAAAGTTTGTTGCTATTCTAACATTAACACAAATTATACTGTAGCTTCAGTATAAGAAAACCTCTGCATCTTTATTGCATCCACCGGACACCGCTTTACGCAAAGGCCGCATCTTATACACTGCTCCTCATCTATGGCCATCACTGCATCCCAGTCTTTGGTGACTGATCCATCGAGCAGACCTTCCGCCTCTATCTTATCCCTGGAAACCATCATAATGCAATTGTGAGGGCAAATATCAATACACCCTCCACAAAGCACACATTTGTCCGCATCTATAAATATATTGTAATGGCAGAGCAAGCACCTGTCGGCCTCTTTAGCGGCATTCTCCTTTGAAAAACCAAGCTCTACCTCCTTTTCTATATCCCATCTTGCACCCATTTCAACTGAATCCTGCTCCTGACGCGGCACAGCCTCATAACCAGGATCTTTCCTCACAGGATTTTTTTCCATTAACGTGTATTCATACCTTCTTTCCTTACCGCCACTTAAATATTTATCTATGGCTCTGGCCGCCTTTCTGCCGTCACCTATTACTTCAATAACGTTCCTGGGCCCTGTTATGAAATCTCCTCCCGCAAAAACACCCGCCCTGCTTGTTGTAAAACTTTCAGGATCCACAATAACAGTACCCCATTTTGTAAATTCCACACCTGATTTCCCGGTCACAAAACCGGCATCAGGAGCCTGGCCTATTGCTGCAATCACCATATCTACAGGCAATGTAAATTCACTGCCGGGGACAGGCTCCGGCCTTCTTCTGCCGCTCGCATCAGGTTCGCCCAGTTTATTCTTTATACATTCTATAGCCTTTACGTTTGAACCTATATCTCCCAATATTCTAATTGGTGATGTTAAGTAAAGTATTTTTATCGCCTCTTCCTCTGCCATGCTTACTTCAAGCTCACCTGCCGGCATCTCTTTCAGCGTTCTTCGGTATATGATAAAGACCTCCTTGGCGCCCAACCTTAATGACGATCTTGCACAATCTATTGCAGTAAATCCTCCTCCTACCACTGCAACTCTCGATGGCACCTTCTTCTGTTCTCCGAGATTTATATCCTTCATATACGTAATACCGTGCAGAACTCCTTTGAGGTCTTCTTCTCCCGGTATATCTAATGCTACTGATTTGTGTGCGCCTGCGGCTATATATACGGCATCATATTTTTCGGCCAACTTATCAAACTCTTCTGAACTTTTTACAGGACTATTCAGTTTAAGTTCTATTCCAAGTTCCTTAACCCAATTAACTGCTTCATCAATTTTATTCCATGGCAACCTGTAGGGAGGAATTCCTACACTTAACATACCCCCTGCCATAGGAAGAGCTTCAAAGATTGTAACGTCATGCCCCATAATCGCCAAATCGTTACCGGCAGCAAGCCCGGAAGGGCCAGCGCCTATTATGGCTACCTTCTTTCCTGTCCTTTTTTTTGCAATCGAACTTCTTGCAGGAGATTTTTTGTCTGCAAAATCCGCCGCCGCTCTCTTAAGCGAACAAATTGATACCGGTTCATCAATCTTACCCCTGCGGCAAGCGCTCTCACACGGATGGGTACATACCCTGCCAAGAATGTGAGGGAACAAGTTTGCCATATAGTTTAAACCCAAGGCGCCATTATAATCCCCCTCCTGGATCCTCTCTATATAACTGGAAGCAGGAGTATTAACCGGACAGGCATATTGACAACTTATGTTCTCCCTGAACCAACTTTCATCAGCATGAACGATCTTATAATCCACTAAATCATTCCTCTATAATTCAAAAATTTCTTCATTCTTCACGAAGCCGATCATTCTGAAATGCCTGACTAAATGATAACCACGTAAAGAAAATCAACAGGATTATCAAACCAACTATCGGTATATTGTCAGGCTTGCTTATTATATGCCAAAGGTTTCCCAATTTTCTTCTCCTTCTATAATTTTTGCTCTGCAAAGTAGGGGCGATCGGCAGAGCTAAGCTCAGCTTTGCCACGCTTAGCGGGGCTCTGCCGTTTGCCCCTACTTGATTACTCTACAGTTTACCCGAAATGCCTCCGTCCTTACGTATTCTCCAGAAGTGCACTATTAAAAATGCACTTACTATAAGAGGCAAACCAACGCAATGCCATATATATGCCCTTAAGAGCGCATTACCGCCAACCATTGACCCGCCTAACAATGCAAACCTTATATCATTATAAGCCGTCATACCAAGCATCTCACCAAAAGGGCCCTCATGCCCAAGACCTGGTGTAGCTCGGGCCATATTAGTACCTACTGTTACAGCCCAGAAACCCAGCTGATCCCATGGAAGCAAGTAACCCGTAAAACTCAAAAGTAACGTAAAAACCAGAAGGACTACCCCTATCCCCCAATTAAATTCTCTTGGCGGTTTATACGAACCTGTCATAAACACCCTGAACATATGAAACCATACAGTTATCACCATCAGATGAGCTCCCCACCTGTGAAGGTTCCTTAAAAGTAAGCCAAAAGGCACATGGTACTCCAATCCCTTCATATCCCAGTATGCATCTCTTACATTAGGATGATAGTAAAACATCAAAAAAACACACGTTATCGTTAAAAGAAGGAACGTAAAAAATGTGATACCACCCATGCACCATGTATACTTGAATAATGGAGCATGTCTCTTTACCTTGGCCGGATGCAGGTGGAGAAAGGAATTGCTTATTACGGTCTGCATCCTTGTCTTTGGCGTGTCCTCTAAACCATGACGAAAGAACGAACGCCATACCTGAGAATTGAGCGTCAAGTCCTTAATTGCGCCAGGAATACCTTTTGCCTTTATCAACTCTCGTATATTTAACTTCTCTTTTCCTTCTTTATTACTCAATTTCGAACCTCCAAACTCCTTGCCATCCGTACCAGGACGGTAAGTTAAAACAACTAAACTACACTACCCATCCCCGCCAGGCCAGCAAATGGTATAGTTAAACAGGCATACAATTTTGCCGGCATCGGGATATGGTGGATAATGCTATCCTTTAAGGAATGCTATTAAAAAAACACGATGTTGCAAGTTTGTAGTGCACAGGTACTTACACTGAAACAAATGCGCCAGGTTTATGCCATTCACTACGTTCGCCCCTAAACCTCACACTCTCATCAACCGAAAGCTGTCCATCATCAGCTATTGCAACCTTAAACCTCTCTAATGGCCTTGGAGCAGGCCCTTCAATATTCACTCCATCAGGCGTAAAACCACTCCCATGGCATGGACATTTAAACTTTCCCTCGGATGCTAACCAGTTAGGTGTACAACCCAAATGAGTACATTTAGCCTGAATCACATATATCTTATCAACCTCTCGAACTATCCATACCCTGAATTGTTTCTTAAACCTCTCACTAACCCCTACAGAATACTCAAATGGAAAGCCTACATTATATTTCGTAGGCGGTTCATAAATTATGCGCGGGAAGAAGAACCTGATGGCCGCGCCAACTACTGAAGCCATGAACACGCCTATGAATCCCCAGCCAAGCAGATAGAGAGCCCTTCTGCGGTTTACATCCTTAGAATCGGCAAGTGTTTTTTCTTCTGTTGTTATTTGGCTATTCATATATTACTTCTTCTTTATTAAATCAAAATCAACATTTGACGTTTTTCCTGATTCTACAGTTACGTCCTTAGTAACAGTCTGCAGTTTCTCATGCCATGCATTCACCTTATAGTTACCAGGCGGCACATTCTCTATCTTGAAAACACCATCTCTTCCGGTAACAGAAAAATACGGATTGCTTAATACGACAACGAAACCTGACATTTCTGCATGTACATTACATAAAAGAGGCACGTCACACACCTTATCAAACTTAACAGTCTTCACAACACCAACATCGTAAGTGCCCAGGTTAAACTGCTGACAACACTCTGGCGGGGAAAACAGATTGTGCCGCACGAGATCACTGTTAGGAAAATCAATTGATGCGCCCTTTTGAACAGCTATAACATGAGGGACAAATGTTAAATTTAACTGATCCAGAATACCCTTCTCCTCTGGAGCAGGATAGTTGTTACCATTTACTTCTTCAATATAAACAACTACGTCTTCAGGATGTTTGACCCTTTTACATTTTACGGTTCCTGTGATAGCACCGCCGCTATCTACTTTAACTTCAGTCCTAATTTCTTTTTTTAGCGACTTCAATGCCGCTTCTAATTTCTTCTGTGCTTCCTTCGCTTGTTCCTCCGTAAGTGTCTTTGCATCCTCTTGAGCTATAAGATTAGGAATACAAGAAAATGATATAATCAATGCCGCTACAAAGAAATTCAAAAAAATCCTCATACTAAATCTCCCCTTTCATCACAAATATAATATTACAAAACCTTAACATGAATAACTGAAGCCTGTACTTTTCGCAAGTATAATGCCAAATTGCCAGGGGGATTGCAGCCTTTATATCTCTTTCTGTAAGTACCAGATAACACAACAGGATACATAATATACAGATTTACCTCATACCATAAATTATGGCCTAAAACTTTCAGCCTTTGACAAAATGTCAGTTGTTAAATAATCAACTAAATCTTCTGTCGACACATTGTCAATCAAAAATTGATTTGTCTTCTTAAGATACTATTTAACTTCAGATGGAGCCTATTTACGTTTCTTCAATTCAAAGACAGCCTCTACGGTCTTGCCGCCTTCGACCTTTACCTCCTGCTCCTCAGACTTAAGCGTTTCGTGCCATGTCTTCAGCTTATATGCTCCGGGCGGCACGTTATCAATCTTGTAACTCCCATCCTTTGCGGTAACGGCAAAATACGGGTTATCAAATACTACCACAAATGCAGACATCTCTGCGTGTACATTGCAAAGAAGCGGCACCTCACACGATTTATCAAATGTAACAGGCTTTGAAGCTCCAACATCATAAGTTCCTAAATTAAACTGATTGCAGCAATCAGGAGGCGAAAATACATTATGTCTTACCTGATCATTATTTGGAAAATCAATTGTTGCGCCTTTCTGAACGGCTATTACATGAGGTATAAAGACTAAGTTCACCTGGTCAACAATACCGTGTTCAGACGGCGCATCGTATTTGTTGCCCCCAACCTCTTCAATATAAACAACCGCATCCCCGGAATGCCTCACCCTGCTACATTTTACTTTACCAATGATAGTTCCGGGGTTCTCCACCTTGACGTCAGACCTTATCTCTGTTTTTAATCCCGCTATGGCCGCTTGTAACTTTTCCTGCGTTACTGCAGATTCATCTGCTGCCTTCAGATTTGCCGTAAACAGAACTAATGCTACAAAAGTAAAAATTGTTAAAATTATCTTTTTCATAAAAACAGACCTCCTTCCAAGGTTTTATTAATCTGAATAATAATAGGCATAATCAACCATAATTCATTATAGAAACATAACCTGTTTTTTCATTTAAAAATATCTTCTTCTGCAAATGACAGAAACCCAAGCCAAAACGGGGAGGTTATTGTTTGACCCGGGTTTCTGTCCATCTATCATAGCTATCCTGTAAAGTAATTTTTTTACAACTTCACGGGAACTGTCTATATCTTACGCATGGACAATAAACTTATACTTATCCATGCATCATATTTGTCGAAATAGAAGTTTAGAAGCTTTATTACACTTTAATTAAACTACCCGACAAGGTAAAGCACTTAGAAACAAACATCTAAACCAAGCTGATACGTAGTATCCATAAGCCTGCCTCCAAGATCAACCGGAGCTGTTCCATCTGAATCACTATCCGGATAATTGGAGAAATTTGCAGCAGCCTTAAGCTTCATATTCGCCCTCAAGACTACGGTTGTATCCAAGGTATACTTTGTAAATGACTTAAGGTCTCTTACCTCATAATCAGGATTGACATTCTCAAGCCTGGCAGTTTGTATAAGCCATGGCAACGCAACCCACTGAACTTCTCCAGTGTAAATGGATGTATCGAAATTTGAACCAGTCTCTTGCGGTTTGGTGGCGCCGAAAGTGCCTGCACCATATGTTATAGTACCGCTTATGTCATCCTCCATAAACGATGCCGCAGCCATGAAATTAAAATTCCACCAATAGGCATCTACCAGGACACCAAATCGCTTGAACCTGTTAGCATCAGGATCCCATACACCAACACCATCTGCACCGTTAAAAGGGTTGCCAAAATTACCTGCAACTGCAGGATTATCAATAAATGCACCTGTAACACCGCTATAGTAATATCCCTTTATCCTGACGGAGTCATCCTGCCAGTTCTCTTTTGCCACCAGCGAATCGTCTACTGACTCTTCTCCCAGTACGCCCATGCCCCACAATTTATATGAAACCATTGCATACCAATCCTTATGGTTATTTCTTTCACCAGCGCCAGGGCCAGCGTTGTTTCTTGAAAATGTGTCTGTGTCAGTCATATTACTCAATATAGTCCCCATATCTCCAGCGCCCGCGAACCATGCTTCGCCATCACCCGTACTGCCATTAACGATGCCGATTGCCCATTCAAGGCCCCCTTTGCCTCCAGGCCCATTTTTACTACCCCAGAACTCAATACCTTGCTGATTGGGATGGAATCCAAAGAAATTACCTGCTGATATTTGAGGCATGACGCTCATGATGTAACCAAAATCAGTCATCCTTATATGATTTGATATAGGAGCTCCTCGTATGTCAAGTTTACCCACCCTGACGTTAAGAAGACCCTGCTCGCCAAAGATGAATGGTGTATAGTTAACATGTGCCCTCTCCACTTCCGAGATTGGGCCGGCTGCGAAAAAGGATATTGTCTCGCCAAACGTTCCGCCAAGGAGCACTTCTATATCATCTATACCTCTGAATTCTGTATCATTTTCCCTTTCAGGGCTTCCCGGGGTCGACCCTCTGGCGCTGTGAGGTCTTTCCTTTGTTACAGTAAAATTGGTAACCATCTTAAAACCTATAGGTGGTAATCCAGGAATCTCACCCGGCCACACGGCCTTTGGAAATAATTTTGACCAGGCCGAGGCGCCCATTTCTACCGGTTCATCTTTTATAAAAACCTCATCGCCGCCCCCCGGCATCCTCAGGCCGTTATTAAAAAAAGCATTACCAAACGCATTTAGCTTGGGAAAGGTTCCCCAGTGGCAGGTTGTACATGCCGTCTTATACTTCCTGGCAAATGGCGGAATTGCCTGTGAATCCTGGGGAAACATCGCAAACAACATCCCCACAATTGCAAAAACCGAAAAACCCGCTAATAAAAATTTCTTTCTCATAAACACTACCCCCCCCCTCTAGAAAATTAGGAAAATTAAAAATAAAGATTATCGAACCTAAATTGAGCGATTTTATATTATATGCCATTGTAGCCGAAGGCTTTTTGCCGCTTTCTGCCATCTTATCCCTGTTGTACATTCACTATAATTAGACATAGTAAACAAGATTTTTAGCAATTTTAATACCGACTATAAAACCTGCATAACTTCCCCATATTAACACCATTGCCTAAGCGCCTAATCTCACTTGAGTTATGACATTATGTTCTGCCAGTTATAGAAAACCTGACTTGGAGGTATAGCGTTAAAACTGCACAAGCTGTCATTTGTAAATATATCAGGTCATATTTATGGGACAAATGTGTCATCAACGCATATAAGCAAAAAATATTGAGATTATAGGGCTTATGAAGCCAGATAACTAAGAATCCCGGTATATTTTCGTGGCGTAAATTTCAGGATACACTTTTAATTAATTTTTCCAAATTGACCCCACATAACAAAGCTACGGACGATAGGTAATCAGCCCTATTTGCCGGTATATTAAACCTTATTTATTTTTGTAATTTAGCTGGTAAACTAAGCGAAAAACCTGTTCGCTGTTTTGACAAAATGACACTAATCTGCAGCATTCCAATAAAGGAAGGATTGAATCTACCATTAGCACTACCATTTAAGTCATATAATTATTTGCAGCTTGTCTATGGTAAGTACTGCATTATCAACAGATTAGGTTGTTTGTACAATGTCCGTATAGAGCAAAAATATATTTCTAAAATTTTTTTGTAAATTTTCGTTTTATCCACACAAACTGAGATTTCCGCCAGAGGCAGACTTGGCAAAGTGGGGGTGATTCACACGAAGATAAGGCTTATTTGATGTGTCAAAAGTTGTTGCCGTTAAGCAATACTATGAAATTGATGAATTACAAAAGAAAGTGCTTATATATTTTTTGGAGATTGGAGGTGTTAGGTTTGCAATAATAAATACTTGAATCAGAGCATCTGTATGCAGATCCAGATTTTGCAGAAATTTGAATGATGAAGGCGTGAAGGTGTGTTTAGAAATGTAATTTATGTGAGAATTCAGTTAACCTGTGAACACTCAAGTAATATCATATGTGATTATGCTTATAACTTTTAAAACTTTATAAGTCCTTTCCTAATGGAATATTTTACGAGACCCGTTACATCGTGTATATTAAGTTTTTCCATTATGTGAGACCTGTGAACATCAACAGTCTTTACGCTTAACTTGAGAATGTGGGCAACCTCCCTGTTTGTGTGGCCCTCGGCGATTAACTGTAATACTTCACGTTCTCGATTAGTGAGTATGTTCAAACTATCGAAATCCCCTGTTCCTTCCTCGGCATGCCTTATATAATCTTTAACAACTACTTTAGAAATTGCCGGGCTCAGGAATATACCGCCTTTTTTTACCGCATTTATTGCCGAAACCAGGTCTGTTACTGCCGACTCCTTGAGTAGGTATCCGGAGGCTCCTGCTTGAAGGATTTGATGTATATACTCTTCGTTATCATGCACCGTTAGAACCAGCACCTTAATTTCCGGATTCAGTTTCTTAATCTGACGTGTGGCTTCAATTCCATTAAGATTTGGCATAGTGATGTCAATTACTACTATATCCGGAATCAGCTCCTTCGTCTTCTCAAATGCCTGCCTTCCATCTTCAGCTTCTCCAACTACCTCGATATCTTCCTGAGAATCCAGAAGGGCCCTTAACCCCTGCCTTACTATTGTATGATCATCCGCCAGTAACACTCTAATTTTAGACATTTTTGCCTGACTCAGAAAAACTGTTTTCATCATTAGTTTTAAAAGGTACAAGTATCTCCAGTTCGGAACCCTCGTTTTTTTCTGAATGTATTCTTAAACTGCCATTCAGAAGAGCCACTCTTTCCTTCATACCGAATAAACCGATACCGAAACTATTAATATGTTTTTTAAAATTCTCATTTATATCAAATCCCTTCCCATCGTCCTTAATACTCATGCAAAGTTCATTTCCATCGTGATCTATTTTTATTATAACATTTTTGGCTTCTGAATGTTTTGCCACGTTTGTTAAGGCCTCTTGTGCACAACGATAAAAGAGTATGTCTATCTCAGGAGAAAACTTTTCAACAATATTTTCACCTCGAACCTGTACATCTATATTGGTTCTCAAGGAATAGTTTTTTGAATATTCCCTTATTGCAGCCAGGGCGCCAAAATGATCAAGTAAAGATGGTCTGAGTTCGAATGATAGCAATCGAATTTCCTGTAAGGTATGTGTTAAAAGCTGTTTTGTCTCATCAAGTCTCTTCCTGATATTTGTTGAGCTTTCAGGTATTTCATTCTCCATCATCTCAATATTAATTTTCATGGCCGTAAGCGCCTGTCCGGCCTCGTCATGAAGTTCACGGGAGATTCTCCTTCTCTCTTTCTCCTGAATAGAGATTATGTGCGAAGTCAATAGCTGTAACTCCTTCTCATGTTTTTCCGCCGCTTCTGCCTTCTTTTTTTCTGTAATATCCCGCACAAATGCCCTGGTCTCTATGAAATTGCACTCCGCATCATACATGGCATTAGCATTGATTTCAACATATATTGTCTCTCCTTTCCTTGAGAGAAACATTGTTTCTATGGAATCACTGCCCTTTTCAATTACTTTCTGTATATGACTTATCACTTTATCACGCTCGTTAGCAGGCACAATATTTTCTATTTTCATTCCCATTAGTTCTTCAGATCGAAAACCAAGTTTATCCAACATTGTTTTGTTCATACCCGCAAAGAATCTCTTTTGATCTGTCTGGTAAATAATTTCTGAGGAATTTTCAATCAGTCCCCTGTATCTTTCTTCAGATTGTTTCAGGTCATCTCTGAATTTTCTCAAGTCTATGGTCATCTTGTTGAAAGAATCTGCCAGATTGCCTATCTCATCTCTGGACTTAATTCCTTCTATGCCTTTTAAATTGCCATTTGCCACATCACCTACTGCTAAAGCTAATGAGGTTATGGGCCCTGTTATCATTTTGGAAAAAAAGATTGCAATTGTTAATATAACCATTATGCCCACAATCCCCATAATGATAGTAAAATTTCTTAACCTCGCAAGTGGAGCAAAAGCCTCAGAGATACCCTTTTCAGCCAGCACAACCCAACCCATCTCCTCAATATAACGGGATACACCTAGAATCGGATGGCCTTTATAGCCGGTATATATACCAATCATACCCACTTCATTATCGAACGCTTTCCTGACACCTTCTGTATCAACAGCCTGCTTGAGCACAGTGTCACTATTGAATCTTGATTCAGTAATCATTAACTTGTCTCTGTTTACAATATACATCTCTCCCGTCTCTCCCAATCCCTCCAGTTCTTTTACCTGCCCGAATTCCCCTATAATTTCACTGCGGGTAATTTTCCTGAAACTGTCGCCGCTATATCTATTAGCGATTATGCCTATGGTATGCAGGCCATCATTGGTCAATAGTAATCTTGATACATCGAAGAATGTGCTTTGTTCAAATTCCGGAGACCATTTTATATCGCTTATATAGAAACCCCTGCTCATTGTCTCTGAAAACCATTTTTCACCTGAGACATCCCTGCCGATCTGTTCATTCTCTGTTGAACTGATTACTTTACCTTCAAGATCAACGACAAACACTACAAGGATATCAGGATCAAGCGGTTTCTTGTTCAGAATGAGATGAGTATTTAAGCGGTCAGTACAATACTGAATCCTATCTTTTTTTAAGATTATCTCTTCTGTACAATCTCTGACAAAACCATCAGAGCTGAAGTCAATGATTCTCCCTCTTTTCCCTTCTAAAAAAACATTTACGTGTTTCTCTAACTCATCAGCGGCTATTTCCAGTTGACCAAAGATATTTTTTTTAACTGTTTTGTAAGTATAGAAATAGCAAAATGTCGCCGTTGCAGTTGCAATTAAAATAGAAGGAAGCAGAAACCATAACAAGCTTTTAACTTTGATTGTCATTTTCTATCATATCCGGGTTTTGATTTATTCTACGCATTCTAAATTGGCAGTTAACCGGAGCAACCGGTCATGAAATGTGCTAATTTACCGTTTTTATATTTGTATCTCTATCGTGAAAATGATAAGTCTCTCCTGCCTCTACAAAAATGTCCGGCTCCATCTTAATGCTCCTGATCCAGGAAGATTCTCCGGGTGGTTTCCAGTATATTTTGTATCCGCCAGGATGTACTTTTTCAAAAAGGTAGCGTCCATTATCATCTGTAATTGTTTCGAATTGCAGGCTTTCCTTCGGCTTTCCGAATATTCCCCATTTTTCCAGCATAATTATTTTTACCTGACACCCAGGAAGAGGCTTGCCTTTGAAAAGCATACGGCCTGCCACCTTGCCATAGTTCTCTACTTCAAATGCATCCTCTTCCATTTGCTTTTTATCCTCTAACTCAAGCCTTAATTCCTCTTTAATTTTTTCTTCAATCGCAATATCATCTTTCCCCTGCTTTCTTTCAAACTCAAGTCTCAGTTCTTCTTTTATTTGTTCTTTTAACTTTTCAGCATCTACGGGTGGAGGCATGCTCTCTCTACTGCGTTCAGTCAAGGCGTCACTCTTATTACTGTCCGTATCCTGCTCATTGCCCGGAAAGGCTATCTGTATTGCAGCAACCCTCTCCCTGGGAATTTGCAATGTAATACTTCCCGGTTTTTTAGATATTTTCACAATCTTACAAATCACCTTACTCTCTTTACCATCAACATTTATGAAGACCGTATCAGGATATTTATCATCGTGTTCTGATTTGATGCTTATTGAACCAATCTCTCTTTGAGGAACAACGACCTTAATAAACTCCTCAGTCATTTCGAGTATCTTTACATCAATCTTTTCTCCAAATCCTTCCAGCTTTAAAGTATCAGCGTACATCTCTGTACAAATTGTTAAAATCAATATGAAAGAAACACAAAAGAATTTGTACGGCATTTCCCCTCCTTTATTTCAAATATGAGCCGCTAAAACCAAACATGGTTTCTCTTAATAACGTCTATGATAGAAACTGTGAAATGATATAATTGCTGTTGCGTAAGTATTTCTTATGTTTCAGGACAAACACCATATGCGCAGATTTAACAGGTAAGTAAGTTAAAGGGTTTCAATTACAATAGACTTCCGGTACTTTATGCTAACAGCAGTATACTTTCGTTTCAAGGAAAAAAAATGACTTGTCAAGGCTGGCTTCAGGCATAACGTCATGTCATGGAAAAAATTGACATGTAAAAGGGTTTGATTAACTATCTATCCTCATTGAAAATGCTCGACTGACTTTCAGTATAGTGAGATAAAACAGTATACTGAAAATGAAAAGGCTTATCATTCCTATAAGATATTCACCGATATAAAATGTTACCGACAGAATAAAGATCATATTTATAAAATAAAATACCGGCCCCATAAGGGCATTTCCGGCACATCCTGTAGACCACCCCATCTTCCGGTCCAACTTTTGAAAACAGTATATAATTGCAAGCCCTACCAGAAACCATCCCAGAAAATTAGATAAAGGCACCCCGAAGTATATGCCTTTTTCAGGATAGTAATACATCTGTCCGAGGAACCATTTAGAACCCCTGAGAGATACAGGATCTATTAACACATCCTGAAGTACAAACAACATTGCAGAAAGGAAGAGTACCTTCTTAGAATGCAAGGGAGGATTCTGCAGTTCACATCTCCACCCTTTCCCGGTTACAGTAGAAACCATCAGCAAGGCGAGGGAATAGCTGAAGTATCCCAGGAAAGAATATGAAAGTGAGTCCATAAAGGGAACATTGGAAATGAATAACTCTTTCCCACGGGTTGCACCCGTATAATAGTAATAACCGTAAGGTATTCCAATACGGGTAGAGCTATACTCAGAAATAAATGCAATAACATAAGCCAGAATGGTAAAGACTGTTATTCTCTTAAGCCCAAGCTGCAAACCACCGGCAACGAAATACAGTCCCAACAATACAAAGACATACGGCCTGAATAAGATAGTGGACATTAGCAAACCAAAAGTTTCCATCTATATTTTCCTCATAACCCGCACATAAGCTGAAAAAATATACATGAATGAGGTATGACGGTCAAGCCTATATTAATGTTTAAATTTATTTGGTAGAATATTGATAAATGTGTTAAGCTGACGTGCGAAATTCATGATTAAATAAGGAGTTAGAAATTGATTAAGACAAACAAAGACAAATTAGTGATGCAATCAGTAGTGGGACAGATATCAAGCCCCACCTTTGCCAGCACACCATATGTTATCAGCGCTGACGGCAGACCACTTGTACTTCCAAGTGTTGGAGGAATTACTTACAACGTCAGGATTGGAGACCCTGCCATCGGCTGGGCTGCTGATCATGTGGAACCCGGAATCAGTATAACTAATACAGAAAAGTCAATAGGAAGCTGGTCGCCAAACGCCGGACTTAATACACTGGCATGCGCCGGGAATGAAGTAAAGATTATCTCAGGAGACGCCAAGGGAGCAAAAGGTTTCGTAACTGGAAAACACGGCGGTATAGAACATGTGATAGTAGACTTCCCTCCAAAGACACTTGATAAAATGGTGGTGGGAGACAAGATGCAGATAAAGGCGTATGGCACAGGATTAATCCTGACAAACTACTATCCTGACATACACGCAATGAATATCTCTCCCGGCCTTTTATCGAAGATACCCGTAAAAGAAGCGAAAGGTATCCTCAAATTTCCGGTAACTCATATAGTCCCGGCAGCAATTATGGGATCTGGACTAGGCTCCAGCCATAGCTACACCGGCGACTATGACATCCAGATGTTCGATGAAAAGATAGTAAAGAAATCCGGACTCGGAACACTCAGGTTTGGAGATTTCGTGGCAATATCTGACGCTGACCACTCCTATGGACGAATATATAAAACCGGCGCTATTTCAATCGGTATCATAGTCCATTCGGACTGTGTTATCGCAGGCCATGGCCCCGGTGTAATGACAATACTCACCTCCGGCAAAGGAAAGATTACGCCTGTCATTAATAAGAAATCAAATCTAGTACATTATTTAAAACTGAAATAAACCATAATAGTTCACCCTCTCCCCGCTTAAACGACTTACGTCTTTCAGGCGGTGGGGAGGGTTTGAACAATTATACAATTCTTTTACTACGTACCAGTTACATCCATGAAGGTAAGTATTCAATATGATAAAGGTCTATAACCAACCAGAAGAGTTTCGTCCAGGCGGTAGTAATCCTGCGCAGCTTGTCAGGGTCACTCCTCAGTTCCTCGGCAAACAGATTAAACAAATATTGATGGATGTATCCCCAAAGAGCAATGTTCAATCTCATTGGTATGTAAAGATCTTCCAACCCGAAAGTGGGAACATGTATAGCGCCAACCCAGCGAACATGATTCAAGAACTCTTCGTCCCATTTGCACTCTAATATCCTGAGAAGAAACTTTTGCTGCTTCGCCCTCCTGACGTCAATGTATTGCTTGGCAATCTGACCTGTTTCATCCCTGAACCACCTGGATAACCATGGATCGGTTATCAGCTTTTCATAATAAATATGATCAAGGATTGTATTCAGGTTTGCGGCGATAATCTCTTTTGATTCTTTAATCGCCTCTGTATCCTTATCAGTAAAACCCACACATTGAGCCATATACTCAAAGCGCTTCACGATATCAATACTCGTTTCCCTGTGCAGGTCCCATGCCTTTTTAAATTCTGGAATATCTAAAACCGGTGTAGGCTTACCGGAAGATTTCTTCTCTTTAGCCTCCATGGGATACATCTTCATGTATGCCTCTGACATAATTGACATTTGCTAATCCCCCCTTTTTAAAAAAATAATAAAGTTCTTAAAACCCTCACAATCTATAATGATTATTACATAATAACAAATACAACTGTAAAATCAATGATTTTTTAATAAAATCATATGTCATTGATACCACTTAATTTAGTAGGTTGTAAGGGATTGATTAGCTATAATCTAACTAACATTTTTTTAGAATCTAAGGAGGGGATTAAGGGGAGGTCTTCCACAGTTTATTGAGAATTTACAATTCATCCTTGTATTCAAGGAAATACCTGTATAGATGAAAAAGAAAAGATATTTTATTCTAATCGTAATGTTAACCGTAACAGGACGGGAAACAATGTCAGGATGCTTACACAATCAGGAAGCGCTAACCTGGACAGAAGTGATAAGAGATATCAGAAATAAGTACCCGGATGTCAAACAACTCCGGACTGATGAGCTGCATTCATGGCTGACGGACCCCAAAAGTGAGTCTATAATTTTAATAGATGCCAGGGCAAGGGAAGAATTTTGCGTAAGCCATATTACGGGAGCAAGGAATTTGCCTTATAACAAAGACCCCCTGAAGCATCTCACCGATATCAAACCGGACAGACCTATTGTTGTCTATTGCTCTGTAGGCTATCGTTCTTCCATCCTGGCAAGGAAATTACAGGATATGGGCTTTACGAAAGTATACAACATGGAAGGATCAATCTTTAAATGGGCTAATGAAGGAAGGCCGCTGGTACTGGATAAAGTTACAGTTCACAAGGTTCACCCTTATAATGCCCATTGGGGAAACTTACTTGAAAGAAAATACCACGTTGATGCTGATTAGTTAGATTACCGTATAACACTAACGTTTTATTTTCTGATCACGGTTACGTTGCCTTAAGGATACAAAACCACGTTTGGACGAGACTGAATGGATGATATGTCTATTCCAATTTTGTTTGCTGTTTGAATATTCAAAGACAACCTTAATTTGTCTGGTTGTTTAATGCCCAGTGAAATAACCGTTGGACTGTTTAACAATGTTTGGGCCATCCGTGCCGCCTTAATACCTATGTCTGTATAATCTGGTGAAATGGATGCTATTGCTCCCTCTTTCACAATTACGCCTGAAGTACAGAATGTTGGCAAACGATGTTTCAAGGCTGTTTCAAGAATGACACTTAGTGAACTTCTTGTGATTACCGTACTATCGGGTATTATCCATAGAACATCAATTTCGTTGGCAATTTTCTTTAATGCAGATGTAACTTCTTTATTAGACGTAATCTCTGCCTTAATGAGGTTGAATTCAAACTTTTTTGCCACAGGGATTGCTTTGGAGATGATATTCCTGGTCTTCAAAGGATCATAAATAACCCCTACATTCCTAACTGTGCCAAATAGCTCTTTTAGAAATGCAAATTGATCTTCTACAGACACTTCTGTAGAAATACACGTAATATTAGCTCCTTGTAAATTGAAGCGCTCATGATTGATAACCATGCAAAATATTATTGGTATATTAGTAAATTGGATTTTTGAAAGAACTGCTGCAAGTATGCCCACAGCAAAGATAAGATCAGGCTTTTGTTTATTGGCCTTGATACTTTGAATAACTTTCTTGCCTTCTTCTACATCTCCTTTTAAATCGTATATTTTCTCTATGAAGATATTTCTTTCATTACATCCTTTTTCAAAACCCGCAATCACCTTATTATAGGCCGTAATTTCTTGACCACGAATAATTATAACTGTATTTTCATTAGCTATCACTTCAGGAATATGGAAAACAATCTGAAAAAGAAATGTAGAAATGAGCCAAAATACTATAGGAACAAGGAAGCTATGAAATGTCAGATATTTATGTATCATACTCTGAATGGTTTAAAAAATGTTCAGCCGATGGCAAACGATGGTTATGGGATTAATCGTATTTTATAAGAAAAACTCAGAACCGGAATTTCTCTATTAACGTAATTATAACTGTGAGTTATGTTGTGTCAAGTGAATATAACTACGAGTATTTGCGTACTATAATAAAGTGTTATAGTATAATTATGCATGAACAAGAATATTGTAGGAGAAAACCTGAGAAAAATAAGGCAAAGTATGAATCTTACCCAGGAAGAGTTGGCTTTAAGAACTGGCTTAACTCAGGGCTATATAAACTTTCTTGAAAGTGGCAAAAGGGGATATACAAAAAAATCTCTGGAAAAGATCTCAAAATTTCTCAATATTCCTATCCATAAGCTATTCTATGAAGAGGAGAGAAAGGCTCCAATCGGGGTTGCAGAACCATCAAAAAAATACCGCAGTCACAAACCATATTATGATGAAATAATTGACTTGTTAGATAAGCTTCCTAAGTCCATAATAGACCATTACATACTGCTTCTCAAAACAGAAATAGAAATTAGAAGTAAAGGCCATTAATAAATATTATATGGATATGGGCTTTACGAATGTGTACAACCCGGAAGGATCAATCTTTAAATGGGCTAATGAAAATAGGCCGCTTGTGCAAAACCAGACAACAGTTTATAAGGTTCATCCTTATAATGCCCATTGGGGAAGATTACTTGAAAGGAAATACCACATTGAGAAATAAAGATACCTCCCCCTTATACCAGCAAACCAGAAATCCGAAGCACGAAACTTTTACAAAGCCCCTGTTCTTCTTACATCATTGGTAATAAATTCATCAGCAGCATACGGGCCCCAGGTGCCGGCCCGATAAAGGTGAATATGGGGCAATTCTTCACTGGCCCACCCCTCAAGTATGCCATTCACTAACGTCCATGCTGCTTCAACCTCATCCTGTCGAATAAAGAGAGTGGTGTCACCCAATATGGCATCCAAAATCAGGCGCTCATAAGCTCCCGGCGGCTCTACTTTAAAAACGTTTTCGTAGCAAAATTCCATGTCTTTGGGTTCTAAAATCATTTTTGGACCTGGAACTTTCATGCCTATGGACAGGCGTATGCCTTCGTTCGGCTGAACCCGTAAAGAGAGCATATTGGGTTTCATGCGGCCCCGCTCTCTCTCGTCCTCGTCATTTTTTATATGACTGAAAAGAGCAAGTGGCGGCTGTCTGAATTCAATATTTACTTCAGTAAGACGTTTTGTCAGCGCCTTTCCGGTACGAAGGTAAAACGGCACGCCTGCCCAGCGCCAGTTGTCCACATGTAACTTCAACGCTACAAAGGTCTCGGTTACAGAATTGGACTGCACACCAGACTCTCTCAGGTAATCCGGAATCAATTTCCCGTTGATTGTACCGGCAGCATACTGCCCGCGGATGGAATATTCATTAACCTCATTCGATTTAATGGGAGGAATAGCGCTCAGCAATTTCACCTTTTCATTACGTACAGCATTCGGAGCAAAAGAGGCCGGTGGTTCCATGGCTATAAGCGACAATAATTGCAACATATGATTTTGTACCATGTCGCGGAGCGCACCCGAATTGTCATAATAGCCGCCGCGTCCCTCCACACACACAGCCTCTGCCACTGTAATATGAACATGACTCACATAGCGGCGGTTCCAAAGCGGTTCAAATATACTATTGCCAAAGCGGAATGCCATTATATTTTGAACGGTTTCCTTTCCCAGATAATGGTCAATACGATAAACCTGATTCTCATCTAATACGGACAAAATACTTCTATTTAAATCAACAGCGGTTTCAAGGTTTCGTCCAAAGGGCTTCTCAACGATAACCCTGGTCCAACGGTTTTTATCATTTGGATCGGCGATGTGTCCGGTCTGGCCAAGCATTGCAATAATTCCGGAGAAAACGTTGGGAGGTGTAGACAGGTAAAACAGGCGATTAGCCTTGTCAGAATCTATTCCGCGTTCTTCATCAAGTTTATCTAGTAGCTTTTTTAAATCATGAAAGTTTTTACTGCTGTCATAGTTTCCGGATTGGTAATAGCAACAGGAACTAAAGGCTTTCAATCCGCCGGATCCTGCCTCAGGCTTAGATCTGGCAAATTCCACTAAAGCTTCTTCAACTTCAACACGAAATTGTTCATGAGATTTTTCACGCCTTGCAAATCCGACAATCGTGGTCTTCTCTGCAAGTAAACCGTCCATGATCAGTTGAAGCAAAGCCGGCATCAATTTGCGTTTTGTCAAATCACCAGATGCGCCAAAAATAACTATGGTGACAGGCTCAGCTTTCTTCATTTCTTGCCCCTTTTTGTTGAAAATTCGTATTTAAGATTATGGCTTGATTTGTATTCACTTCTCCTCCCAGTCAGCGTGAAAGATACCCGGTTTATCAATGCGCTCGAAGGTATGCGCCCCAAAGAAATCGCGTTGGGCCTGAATCAAATTAGCAGGTAAACGTTCACTGCGGTAAGAGTCATAATATGCCAGTGAAGCGCTCATGGCCGGCATGGGAATGCCTAATTCTATTGCCGTCCTGATGACAAAACGCCATGACTCCTGTCTGGTTTTTACTGACTCCCGAAACACGTCGTCAACGAGTAGATTTGGTAAATCCTTATTTCGATTGAAAGCGCTGGTTATGTCATTAAGGAGCCTAGCCCTAATAATACAACCAGCTCTCCAGATTTTTGCAATTGTTCCCAGGTCCATGTTATATCCGTATTCCACAGATGCCTTCTTAAGCAAACTCATACCCTGAGCATAAGAACAAATTTTAGACACGTAAAGCGCATCTCTTGTTGAATCTATCAGTTTTTGTGGTGAAGCGCCTTCATACTTTTTTGCCGGACCTGTTAGCACACTTGAAGCATATACACGTTCGTCCTTTTGTGAAGATAGAATTCTTCCATTAACTGCAGCAATAATTGTAGGTATTGATATTCCCAATTCCAGAGCGTTTTCACCCATCCATCTGCCCGTTCCTTTTTGCCCGGCTTTGTCCAATATCACATCCACTAATGGCCTTCCGGTATCTTCATCTATCTTCTTAAAAACTTTTGCTGTTATCTCAATTAGAAACGAGGATAATTCCGTCTTATTCCACTCAGCAAAAATCTCGTGAAATTCCTGAGCGGATAGTCCAAGGGCACGCTTGAGCAAATCATAAGCCTCTGCAATAAGCTGCATATCGCCATACTCGATACCGTTATGAGCCATTTTAACATAATGGCCGGAACCACCCGGGCCAATATATGTTACACAGGGTTCCCCATCCTCCTCTGCCTTTGCAGCCACAGCCTTCATAATGGGTTCGACTTCCTTGTAAGCATCTCTGGAACCACCCGGCATCAAACTCGGCCCCCATAAAGCGCCTTCCTCTCCACCGGATACTCCCATTCCAAAAAAATTGAAGCCCTGAGACTCAAGCTCCTTAGCCCACCTTTCCGTATCAAGAAAAAAAGAATTTCCCCCGTCTATAATCAAATCGCCCTTATCTAATAAAGGAATAAGCTGCTGGATGGTCGCATCAACAGGCGCACCGGCTTTAACCAGTAACATAATCTTGCGAGGGGTTTCCAGTGCGTCAACAAATTCTTTTAATGTATACGCAGGTTTGATATTTTTGCCGGAGGCAGGACCTGCAATATATTTCTCTGTTGTTTCAGCAGTTCGATTATAAACAGCAACGCCGTAACCGTTGCGCTCAACATTGAGTACAAAATTCTGACCCATAACACCCAGGCCGATCAGGCCAAAAACTTGCTTATTCATGATTACTTTTCATTAAACAATAATATTCAACACAGGAATTGGTGGATTCGCTCCGCTCCCGCCCGGATGACACGGTCGGACGGGTAATCCACCCTACATCAAAATTTTCAGGCAAGTTAATTGTTATTTAATAATGAAACATAACTTCTCTTGCGTTTTTATTGATTAAAACCACTGCCTCGGAATCCAGCATCCAGTGAAGTGTGCCGTTTTCCGGATTTACCATGGTTGCAGGAAATTCTTTAGCAGGTTGTTTGATACTTATTATACGCTGGACAATATCAGCCTTTGATCTGCCAGAAACCAGAAATAAAATTTCCTTGGCCGCATTAAGTACAGGCAATGTTAACGTCACCCGCCATGTATTTAACCCGGGAACATAGACTGCAACCGCATGCCGTTCACCTTCTTCAACCGCATCCGTACCAGGAAAAAGTGAAGCAGTATGGCCGTCATCTCCCAGTCCAAGCAATATTAAATCAAAACGTGGCAACCCTTCTTTAAAATGGTTGTGCAGCAACTCCGCATACTCCGTAGCCGCCTTTTCCGGCGCAATTTCTCCCCGAATCCGATGAATATTTCCATCCGGTATATTGATACGATCAAGAAGCGTTTCCTGAACCATCCTGAAATTACTATCCAGATGCTCCGGAGGAACCATCCGCTCATCACCCCAGAAAAGATGAAGCTTACTCCAAGCCACTTGATCCCGGTAAGCGTCCGTAGCCAGCATTGAATATACTTCACGGGGAGTTTTGCCGCCGGCCAACGCTATATTGCACAAACCATTTTCCCGTATCGTCTGCCCAATCACATTTATAACCCGCTCTGCAGCTTCGGTTGCGAGTTTCTTTTTATTTGGATAAACGTGAATCTTTTTCCCCATAACTTAAAATTACAAATGTCTGCTGTAGCGGAAACCTGTGTACTATCAAATTATTTTGTTTTTTGCTTTTTTTATAACGTTTTTTGCCACCTGCACCACTCTCTCCGTGGTAAAACCGTATTCTTTGTATAAATCTTTGGAAGGTGCGGAAGCGCCGAAGCCCTTAAGCCCGAATATACCACAATCATCCGGCCTTCCGGTATATCTATGCCAACCGGAAGTCGACCCTGCTTCTACTACAACACGTGCCCGCACTGAATCAGGTAAAATCTCTTTCTGGTAATCTTTTTCCTGACTTTGAAAAAGACTGCAACACGGCATACTTACTACCCTTGCCCTGATTCCCTCATCTGTCAATTGATCATACGCATCAAGACATATTTGAACTTCAGAACCGGTTCCTATCAGGATAACATCAGGGGTACCTTCACTCTCAATCAGGACATAAGCCCCCTTTGATGCGCCATCAGCCGGGGCATATTTTGAACGATCAAGAGTAGGCATAGCCTGGCGGCTTAAGACCAGCGCAACAGGACGGTCCTTAAGTCCCATGATGTACTTCCACATCACTGACAGTTCATTGGCGTCTGAAGGGCGAATGACATCTAAATCAGGCATTGCACGTAACGAAGCAAGATGTTCGACAGGCTGATGTGTCGGCCCGTCCTCGCCAACACCAATACTGTCGTGAGTAAAAATATAAATCACAGGCTGCTTCATCAAAGAAGATAAGCGGATTGCAGGACGCGCATAATCTGAAAAAACAAAGAATGTAGCCCCGTATGGCCTGATCTTGCTTAAAGACATTCCATTTATAATGGCCCCCATGGCATGTTCACGAACTCCGAAATGGAGATTTCTGCCACCGTAATCTTCCTTGCTGAAACTCGTAGTCTCTTTTATATAGGTCTTTGTAGAAGGCCCCAAATCAGCAGAGCCCCCCATGAACCACGGGATTTTATCAGCAATCGGATTTATTATCTTATTGTTTGATTCTCTGGTAGCAAGTCCCTTTGCGTCAGCCGGAAAGGTTGGAATGATGTCCTCCCATCCCTCCGGCAATTCGCAATTCTGCATTGTATTAAATTGCCTTGCCAGATCAGGAAACGCCTTTGTATAGGCCTTTAACTTTTCCTTCCACTCCTCTTCCAACCTTGTACCCTTATCTATCATAGCCTCTTTAAACTTCGAGACTTCATCAGGCACGTAAAATGTTTTGTCCGGATCCCAACCATAATTTTCCTTCGCAGCCCTGACCTCGTCATCACCCAGGGGAGCGCCGTGAGCGTCCGCTGTATCCTGCTTATTAGGACTGCCATACGCAATATGGCTATCAACAATTATTATAGACGGCCGCTCTTTTTCATCTATAGCGGTTTGCAGTTCCCTCTCCAGCGTTCCTATATCATTCGCATCTGTAACATGCTGAACGTTCCATCCGTAAGCCCTGAAGCGCGCGGCCACATCTTCGCTGAATGCCAGTGATGTGTTGCCTTCAATAGTAATATTATTATTATCATAAATCCATACCAGGTTGCTCAGGCTGAGGTGGCCTGCCAGAGATGCCGCTTCGCCGGATATACCCTCCATCATGCATCCGTCGCCCGCAATGGCAAATATATTATAATTAATTATCTCGTGTCCGGGACGATTGAAATATGATTGAAGCCACCTCTCCGCTATCGCCATACCAACGCTGTTTGCAGCGCCCTGTCCAAGAGGCCCTGAAGTCACTTCTACACCCGGCGCCAGACCATATTCAGGATGGCCGGCACATTTACTATGCAATTGCCTGAAATTCTTAATATCGTCCAGGCTGATATCGTATCCAAATATGTGTAATATACTGTACAAAAGCATTGAAGCATGCCCCGCCGAAAGTACGAAACGATCCCGATTAGGCCAATCTGTGTTGCAGGGAGAGTGGCGCATAAATCTATCCCAAAGTGTAAATGCTACAGGCGCAAGGCCCATCGGCGCACCCGGATGCCCGGAATTTGCCTTTTGTACCGCATCCATTGATAACGTTCGTATGGTACCGATGCATAACTGATCAAGGTTCCCTTTTTCTTTCATTTTCTCCTATCCACTTTCAAATTATTTAGGTTTTATGTAATCCTGTCTAAAAAATCTAAATTTATATTAAAGACCTGGCGCATCTGAAGCCAATGGTTTCATTTTTGTAATCAGGCTCATCATAATCGCGATTTGCACAACGGATATGAATAACGCCTCCGCCGTTCCAGGAGCCTCCGCGCAACACTTTGCAATAGCTTAGTGTGCTGCTGCCCGCCTCTGCGGGTTCCAATTCATAAATAGAGGTGCCCACGTCCTCCGGTCTCCCGAAAAACGGTTTATCTTCTGCCCTTGCTGGTCCTTGCGGATCTCTATCAGTGGCAGAACGGTAATATTGGCTGTCAAACCAATCTGCTGTCCATTCCCAAACGTTTCCCGCCATATCAAAACATCCATAATCACTTACACCCTGCAAGTATTTAGTAACGGGAGTTGGTTTTTCAATCTTAGATTCGGCACAATTTAATCTTGTTTTATCGAATTCGTTGCCCCACGGATATGTCCTGCCGTCCGTGCCGCGAGCTGCCTTTTCCCATTCTGCCTCGGTGGGAAGCCTTTTGCCCGCATATCTTGCAAATGCCTCAGCCTCGTACCAGGAAACATTTACTACGGGACAATCATCTTCGCCATCCAGGGCGCTATTCACGACATCACTGTCCAAAGGTTTTGACCTCTGGACATAATCCCACCCGGCATCCGACCACAAATCTCTCTGTTTATAACCGCCTGATTCTATAAACTTTTTATATTCCGCATTAGTAACGGGATACTTATCAATCAGATATGCACTCATATAGACCTCTCGCTGAGGGATCTCGACATCAAACCTGCCCGCCTCAACATTGCGGTCAAGTTCTAATAATTTGCCAATATCTTCTTCTGTGCTTCCCATTAAAAACAGACCTTCAGGAATGAGCGCCATGTTTTTTGGAAGGTTCTGTTTTTTATTACTCTTCATAACCATACCCTTAAAGCTTATCATAGAATGTTTTTATGTCAAATAGTCTTTCTAATATTCATCTTCTTCTTGATTTGCATCCTCCTTAAAGATATGCTTATCTAAGTAATGAAACCATTCAAGGAAAATGACTATCCCACATTAGGCATAGAAGAAGAACTCCATTTGATAGATACGGAAACTGCAGAACTTACGCCTTCTATTGATAAGGTTATGGCGCTTCTTGATGCCGAATTTCGTGAAAGAGTATGTTACGAACTGCTTCAGTGCGTCTTGGAAACTCGTACGGGTGTTTACAAAACTGTAGACGAACTAATACAAGAAACAGCTGACGGCCGCACTGTCCTGGCAGAGTACTGTAAAAAACTTAATGTTAACCTTGTTGCAGCAGGAAGCCACCCTTTTTCTGATTGGAGAAAACAACCTTTCGTAGACAATGAACATTACCAATGGGTGCGTGATAATCACGGATATATCGCCCACCGCATGCTGGCTTTCGGGCTGCACATACACGTCGGTGTAAAAAATGAAGAGGCGGCCATCTATGTCATGAACGAAATGCGGCGATGGGCATACCCTTTATTAGCCCTCTCCGCAAATTCACCTTACTACGATGGTGGAGATACAGGATTGACTTCTACACGAGCGCACTTGTTCCATTCCATGCCTCGAACCAAATTCGCCCCACCCTTTAAATCCTTTCCGGAATTGGTCGCTTTTTACGAAAAACTTCTTGCCGCAGGCGATATAACACGGCCCGGTGATTTATGGTGGATCATTCGTCCCCAACCGCCGCTGGGTACTGTTGAGTTTCGGATATTTGATATTCCTACATCCGTTCGTCGTATCGGAGCGTTTGCCGCCATGATACAAGCTGCCGTTGCTATATATCAGGACCGGTTCTTTGCGGGAGACCCAGTAAGTGACCTTCATGCCGGATATCTCGAAGAAAACTGGTGGAAGGCAATGAGATACGGACTCAATGCTAAAATGATAGAACCGGAGACAGGAGAAATCATCACCATCAGCGAACAACTCAGACGTCTTATAGATATGACTGCACCCAGGGCAAAAGAACTTCATGCTGAGCAGCACCTCGATTTTGCCGGAACCATAATAGAACAGGGAAATGAAGCAGACCTGCAAAGGTCTCTTTGTAAAGATTTAAACGGTGATTTATGTAAGCTTGAAAAAGAACTTGCCAGAAAAACACTTGATTTCTCTGTGTAGAAGACCCTGACTAATTAAATCCTCCTTAATCCCCCTTTAACAAAGGGGGAAACAGGGGGATTGCTTTAATTCCTTCCTCACTGTCAATCACAGGCAAGATGCCTGTGATACTACTTGGACTCAAACGGCATCCCACTTATCCTGCGACCAGTTGTAGTGCTCCCTCGGTTTAAAATTATTCTTGTATGCCATTCTCTGACATTCACGAACGTAATAGCCCAGGCAATAGTATTTCAGTCCAAGAGATTGTGTGTGTTCGATCTCCTTTAAGATACTGAAAGTCCCCAACCCCAGATGAGAATACCCTGTATCATAAATAAAATACACACTGCTCAGACAATCCTCACCTTTATCCAGAAAACCCATACCTATCAATTTGCCATTGAGATAGAACTCAGACTGGAGGCCTGGGGTAGAGGGCGAGAAAAAGTTGATAATGAATTTCTCCAGACTACACTCCTGAGAGAAACGCTGATTTGAATGATCCTTGTAAATCTCAAAGGCCCTTTCGCTGAATTTAAGCGGGCCAAAGACTACATCTATGTCCCCGTTCCTTTTCAGATTCCGCCTTTGACTTTTAGAAGGTTTAAATTCATCTGATATAACCCGAATGGGAACACACTCTTGACATCCGGGACAGGAGGGTTGGAAGAAATATACACCAAATTTTCTCCAGCCTTTCGCAAGTAAAAACGAAACGTCGGATTCGTCAAGCTCACTCGCAATAAAGTATTTGATCTGCTTCTTTCTATCCGTCAGATAAGGACAGGGAGAAAGCTTTCCTATATCCAGGTCTCTATGCAAGATCATAATTTCATCTCTGTGATCTATAAGTTATCCAATAACGTGTTGCATCCTTTTATGACAGCTATATCCAGATTCCCACTTCCGTGGGAATGACATAAAATAGCTTAAATTAGGTTGGGTTTTAAAAGACAAAAACCCAACTACTTAACCATTCCCCGCCTGGACCTATTCGGGCAGGTCTGTCACTCCCACAATCTGTTGAGCGGGAATCTAGAATTATCATTACAAGGACAATTAGATTTCCATTCCCCGATATGGGTCGAGGACAGGTTTCATGGGAATGACATAAGGCAACTTTGAAATTCTTGGCCATCAAGTTAAAAGGCTGAAGCCTTAACTCCTTTCTGGATTTTACCCTTTAGGGTTTTATTTTGCGTATAATAAACAAGGATTGAAATTCCTATACATGTACTTAAAGCCCGAAGGGCTGACTTATTAAAGCCCAGAGTAAAACCCTGGGTGGGTTGAGGTGTTAAGATATTTAGCCCTGAAGGGGCGAATTAACAATTTAATCCCATAGATAACGCTCGTCATATTCAACCCCATAACAATTTAATATTTCATAATTCTTTAAATCGCCCTTTCAGGGCTTACGTTTCTTTTATCATTTGTCCCCAGGACGATGCCCTGGGCTTTAATAAGTCAGCCCTTCGGGCTTTTAAAATAAACCTCTCAAGTCTACCCGCCTGTCCGCCCGGCAACCCGCCTGAACGAAGAAGTCGGGCAGGTGCCGTTCGCCAGCCCGACACGTCTTTCTGGCGGGGACGGGTACCTATTCGGGCAGGAAGCCATGAGTTGCATCCACTATCTGCACGAAACTAAGGCTTTAGAATCACGAAATGTATCTCATACCTTGAGGTTTGAATTGATCCACAGTAAAAGGTCAAAGTCATAACTACTAAAATCACAAAAACTTAAAATGGAAATCCCTATATAATTAAATTACCTCCCAGATGAATATGCCAATCATAATAACGCCTATAGCCAGTTTTGCGATTGCACCTCCAATAAAGCCAACTAATGTTCCTGCACCCGACTTAAACGCACCTCTCAAATCCTTGCCAAAGATTAATTCAAGTAATACTGCGCCAAAAAATGGGCCGAAAATCAGCCCGACTATGCCGCCTGTGAAAAAACCGGCTATGCCACCGATTACAGATCCAATCAAACCCCATTTTGTTGCACCAAATTTCTTCGCCCCGATAACGCCTCCAAGATAATCAAGGGCAAGAGAAATAATAGTTAAGACAGCGAAAATTAAGAGGAGAAGCCAGCTTATACTTTCAAATCCATCACAAACGGCATATATAAATATACCCAACCATATCAGGGGCGTGCTCGGAATCGCTGGAAGTATGACCCCAGAAAGCCCTCCAAGCATGATTAGTAATACTATGATAAGGATTATTATCTGAAATGAATCCATTATATTTTCCCCCAACCTGGCCAAGCCAGAACCAAACAGGGAGTTAATAAATTACAATTCTCAAATCACAAAATACAAACAAATTACAAATCCCAATTTATGAAATGACAAACTACTTTGACTTTTCAAGGATAGAAGAAAATATCTTTTTTAACTCAGTTGCTTCTTTAGAAAGTTTGCTTCCGCCTTCTGTATATTTTTCACCGTTTGTTTCAACTAATAGTCTTAACCAGTAAGCGGATTCTTTTGCTTCTTTACGACATATTTTTATTCTCATAATAAAATCTTTCTTGCTTAAAGCTTCATTAGCTTCAATGTAGTTGGCACCAACAGATCCAGATGCCCTTACTACTTGCTTTCCATATTCTATGTTAGAAATAGTTCTTGAGAATTCCTTAATATAAAGAGAAACATTTTTGGCAAACTGGAATGTTCGCTCTTCTAAATCATATTGTTTGGGCATTTTGAACTTTAGTAATTGGAATTTGTTTGTTATTTGGATTTTATTATTTGGTGCTTATCAAACATCCTGAAAAATTCTATTAATAAATATTTTGACAAAAATGGTCAAAAAACTCTCACTAAGAGTCTATATTGGCATTAAGTCTCTACCTGCCAGCCTCGAGCCTAATCGCCATGAAGCGGTGGTCTCTCTTCTCTCTCGTTTTGTCAATTCTGTATACAATTCAAGTGCATTATTATTCGATTTAATACCC
>CAKKPF010000173.1 GCA_919901575.1 Candidatus Brocadiaceae bacterium | reverse complement strand
CCATCAACAGTGGGTATAATAGGCCTTGTTCTGTCAAAGTTGACCGGTGTAAAATTAGTAACTGATTTGAGGGATCCTCTGGATTTACATGAGCGGAAGCATGAATCCAGAAGGACCAGTCTTTCAGATATTATTGAGAGATGGATAGAAAAAAAGATTATGTATGGTTCTGGTAAAATTATTTCAACTACCATACAATATACCGAATTATTAAGATCATGTTATCCTGAGTTGCCAACAGACAAATTCTGTACAATATCCAACGGGTTTGATAGTAGTGACTATAATCTTTCTGATACAAACAATGACGAAAGCGATTCATTTATTCTCACGTATCTTGGGACATTTTATCATGGACGCACCCCAAAGGAGTTTCTGGAAGCGATTAGCCAGTTATGTAAAGAAAATATCATTCCCATTGATAAGCTTAAGGTAAATCTTATTGGGGACGTCTGTTATGCGGAAGGGATTCCTGTAGAAGAGCTTATTAAGAAGTGTAATCTTAACGGTTGTATAAATATTTCCAATAAAATACCATATAAAGAATCTCTTGTACAAATGCGGAAAGCGGTTGTCCTGTTACTCTTTGCGCCGGAACAGTATTATGCAATTCCTGCAAAAGCTTATGAATATCTTTTTGCAAAGAGATACATTTTGTGCTTCGCAAAGGACGGAGCAACGGCGGACTTAATAAGGAAAACAAAAAGCGGTATAGTTGTAGACCCGTATAACGTCAGAGTAATCAAGGATGCAGTTAAGAAGTTATACTTGTTTTGGGAATCGCGGAAGAAATTAACCATTGATAAAGATTTGTTATTGTATGAGCGGAGAGAATTGACACGAAGGCTTTCACAGATTCTCGATGCATAGGAATTTCAAAAGAGACCGCGAAACACCTGCCCGAACTGACTGGTCAGGCGGGCACGAAATAACGCGAAAGAAAAATCTTAGCGTCCCCGCCTGCCCGCCCGGCTAAGCCGTTCGCCAGCCCGACAAGGCTGTTCTGGCGGGGACGGGTACCTATTCGGGCAGGTTTTTGCTCTGTTAGATATTTGCCATGTTAAAAGGTTCGGAATAGCAATGAATACTGAAAGAAATTACCTTAATTATATTAAAGCATCTCTGTTATCAGGGGTTATCTTAGTTTTGTTTATAAGCGTTTCATATGCAGAAACGTATTACGTCTCACCAACTGGTTCTGCCGGGTGGAAGGAATCTGTTAGTATTGAAACACCTTGCTCTGCCGCAACTGCCATGAAAGATGCTGTGGCGGGAGATACTGTTTATTTTAGAGGAGGTCAGTATGAACTTTATCAAGATAAAAGTAATAGTGATAGTTATTATTGGTATAGGGGGATATTAGGTCCATTTAATTCCGGAACAATAGACAATCCGATTACTTTTGCAGCCTATCCGGGTGAAACGCCCATTATGAATTCTAATGGCGGCCGTGCTATGGGAAATGGCGATAAAGACTACATTATTTTTGATGGATTCACTTTGAAGACCAATAATGGTAAATATATGGGTTCTCTTATAATTACTGATCATAATATAGGCGGCCGTGTTAAGGGAAATATTGTAAGAAATTGCATTTTTGATGGAGGAACTACTATTGATACGTTTACCGATAATCGTGAGGGGTTGAGAATTGAGGGGACCAGTTATACTTTGATCCGGAATTGCAAATTCTACAACTATAGAGAAACAAACAATAACCACAATACTTCCGCTATAAAGACGTACGGCAACGATCATCTTACTATTGAGAACACCGAGATTTATAATTGCTCCCAGGGAATATTTTTAAAACAAAATACTGATGATAGCATAATCCGTTATA
>CAKKPF010000172.1:1153-8144 GCA_919901575.1 Candidatus Brocadiaceae bacterium | reverse complement strand
GGCTACGGGACCTTTTGCCTGTTCTTTCAAGTCCTTTGCGCGGCCATCCCAGAATTGTGCCAGATTGAATTTTGCATTCAGGACGGTAGGTGAGTTTATCGGGCCAAAAAACCATTTATGTCCGATAGAGGTTGGCAAATTGTCTGCGCCTCCTGTTGATAGGTTGTGACAGGAATTACAGGTTATCCAACCGGATTTAGACAATCTGGGTTCAAAAAACAATTTCTTCCCCAATTCTACCTTCGCCCTGTCATAGTCAAAGTTAATTGGAATTGGCTGTATAGGCTCATCTGAACGTGATGATTTAGAACCGCCTGACATCCTTCCGCCTCTGCCGTAGCCCATATCAATCAACCCCCCCGCAGTGGTAAATGTTGGGTTTGCAATATTGATAACAAAAAAAGTTGCCAAACAGCAAATCGCAGTGAATTTAATTATATTCATTTGTTCTCCCTTTTAGTTAATGATTAGTGTTTTCTTCTTATATGCAATAATATTTATCGAGTTTAAAATTGTCAAGAGCATTTAATTGCAATTTTCCTTTGCAAAAAATTCTATAACATTGATTTTATTGACATTTCTAATAGAGCTTGTTAAGTTGGTTCCATGATGAAAAGGATATTCGTACCTACAGAAAACAAGTCAGACTGGAAGAGTAAAGAGAATGGAGAGGGTAATTTGCACGAGAGAATAGCTGGCGTCTTACTAAATTCATTAACACAAAAATGTCTAGAACATTAAAGATATTATTATGTTCAGATGATGACGGGATAATGGTTAAAACCATAAAAAACGCTCTTAGTAACAAAGGCTTTGAGGCAAACATTGTTCTTGTTAGAGATCAACATGACGCAGATACCATCTCTAAAGAAATAGTTGACGCTGATGTTGTGTATCCGGACAAAGCTATAATTACCAAAAAAATGATAGAAAGCGCAAAGAAAACAAGATTATTCCAGTATGGTACCGGATACGATACCATAGATCTTGCAGCCGCCGGAGAGAGAAAGATACCTGTCTGCAATATGCCCGGTATTACGGCTCAATCCGTTGCAGAGCATGCAATGTATCTTGTATTAGCATTAGCCAGGAATGACAGAGAATATGGGCTGGAAATGAAAGAAGGCAAGTGGAACAGGGGGGTCGGAGTTGAGCTTGCCGGAAAAACACTTGGCCTTATTGGATTCGGCAATATCGGTAAGATAAAAGCCAGGATTGCCCATGGGATTGGAATGAAAACAGTAGTATTTAGAAGAAATAAGGAAAAAGGGAATGAGGGCCTTAACTTTGTAGATATTGTTGGCTTTGATTATTTATTGGAGAAATCTGACATTGTTTCCATTCTTCTTCCCTTAATAGAGCATGGCAGTTACAGGACAAAAGGGATAATTGGAAAAAAAGAATTAGAAAAGATAGGTGGAGCAGGACTTGGCTGGTTGATAAATACATCCAGGGGCTCCATAGTTAATGAGAAAGATTTAATAGAATCTCTTAAAAGCAACATAATCCGGAAGGCCGCCCTGGATGTGTACGAAATGGAGCCTCTTCCGGGAAATAGTGAATTAAGAAAACTTCCAAACGTCATACTCACTCCTCACATAGCCGGAGAGACCAGGGAAGCTCTGGTCAGGAGGTACACTTTGATTGCTGAAAACACAATAAAAGTAATGAATAATGAGAGGCCGCTCTACATCGTCAAAGAGTTGCAATCTATTTTCTAGGAATATTCAATTAAAGCCCCGGATGTCCAGGTGGATAACCGGGACTTCTTATCATCCTTTGTGATGATTTTTGTGGATTTGATATTTCCATTGATATAATTATCAATGACTAGATATGTTCTTTTGTCGTCGAGTTAACCATTTCTTAAATGATATCTGGCTTTCTCCTGATGGCCTACCTGCTACTAACCCTTCAATACTAATATCTTCATCTATGTATTCCCAGTGAATCCCATGACCGCTGCCGATTAAACGCCAGTTATTACGTTCTTCATTAGTTGCATGTAGAAGCCTGGGAAACCATGCAAGTGGTACAGAAATGGTGCGTCCATCAGTTAGATCAACGCTAAGGGTGTCTTCTGTTATAGTAAGTCCTTGTGCTTTTGGAACTTGTATTTCAACCGCTAAAGTATTCATTCCAGTTCTCCCTTAAATATATTTGGTGTTCTTGGATAATTTTTTGCATTTGATTAATTTCTTTTCGGCTAAAGCCACCACTATTTTGTAATCTAACAGGGTCAAGCCAGAATTTTGCAATCTTAGCATCTCTTTCAATATGAATATGTTGTGGCTCATCTTTATCCCCAGCATAAAAGAAAAAACGATATGGTCCAATATTAAGAACTGTCGGCATTATATCTCATCTACCTCTTTTATACTACGGTTTTCTGATTTAACAGTCAGAAAATCTGTATAATTTTTGAGACTGTTGAGTAACAAAACAAAACTTCAGCTGAAATTCCATCTTGCCATTTCGTATACGTCTTTGAAGCTTTTGCCTGTTTGCAGGACAACCGTTGGTTCAAATCCGCAGTGTACCATGCAATTTTGACAGCGGGGGTCTTTGCCAGTGCCGTATTTGTCCCAATCGGTGTTATCCATCAATTCCTGAAAAGTTTCATAATATGCGTCTGTGATTAGATAGCAGGGGCCCTTCCATCCAAGATAGTTTCTTGTCGGATTACCCCATGGTGTGCATGTCAGGTCTCTTGCACCCATTAGAAACTTTAGATACAGGGGCGTGTTCATGATTTTGTATTTTTTTGACAATTCATAAATAAAGCTGAATTTTTTGTGAAATTCTTCCTTCTGAATGAAAACGTCATTTGAGTTGTCTTCAAAACTGAATCCCGGTGAGACGAGCAAACCACCGATGCCAATCTTTGTCAAAAATGCGAACAATTCTTCTATCTCTTTTGGATCAGTTTCTTTAAAAATTGTTGTATTTGTGCATACGTTAAAACCTGATTGTTTTGCCTTTTTAATGCTATCCGTTGCTTTTTTAAATATTCCTTTTGCGCCAACTATCCTGTCATGAGTGGCTGCCATCCCATCCAGGTGTACGTTTATGTTTAAATATGGACTGGGCCTGAATTTTTTCAAAGAATCGCCAAGTGTGATTCCGTTTGTGCAAAGGTAAATATGCCGCCTTTTGGCTATCAGTCCGTTTACTATCTTGTCAAGATCAGGGTGCAGGAACGGCTCTCCCCCCGTGACTGAGACTACCGGCGCTCCGCACTCGTCCGCCGCCTGCATACATTCATCAACACTCATCTTTCTGTCCATTGTTTCTTTGAATTCCAGTATTCTGCCGCACCCTTCGCATGTGAGGTTGCAGTTGTGTGTAATTTCGAGCATCAATACAAGAGGAAATCGTTTAACAGATGAGATTCTGTTTTTAAATAAATATTTAGCAAGAGAATACGTTTGTTTGAATGAACTTCTCATTATATTGTCCTATTATGCTTATTGCGAGATAGTTTGACTTAAATATTTTGTTGTTATAAATTTCTTACTTTGGTAATATTTTGCAACAAAGCTTTGTGGTTTTGTACCCGCCAGAATGACCCGTTCGTACAGGTACGAGTGGGCGAAATCGGGCAGGGATTAGCGTCGGAACTATTTTTGATCGTCCTCTTAAGTATTATGTATTTGAAATTTAAAGTCAAGGGTAAAAGATGATAGCGGTTTTGTGTGCGATAAGACAGGAAATAAGCCCTTTAGTCGCCTGTATGAACGTACATAAAAAGTTTGATATAGATGAAGTATTGTTCTTTCAGGGGTATCTGAATGGCTTGCCTCTAGCGCTTGTTCAGGGTGGAGTGGGTAGAAAAAATGCCGTTAAGGCTACAAATTGTTTATTAGAATCTATAAAGGTGGATTTATTGATTTCTGCCGGCGTTGCTGGGGGGATAAGGCATGGTCTTAAGGTTGGCGATCTGGTTGTAGCGGAAAGTGTCGGCCATAGTAGTCAAAGCGACTTCGACGGTGAAGAATTGCAACTGGAATCAGATTTTGTTTGTCAGAAAGAAGTCGTTCGATTAGCCAGACAACTTAGTAACAGCCTGGAGACGAAGTGCCATTTTGGAAATCTATTAACGGTGGACAAGGTGATAAGCCATGCAAGCACAAAAAAAAGAATTGGGGAACAAAATTCATTTGTAGCCGTAGAAATGGAGAGTGCTGCTGTTGCCGAAATTGCATATAGAAAAGGTGTTGAGTTTGCAGCAATACGTTCGATCTCAGATGACATAGATGATGACCTGCATCTTGATTATGATAGTATAATGTCAGATGAAGGGAAGGTGAAGGTTACGAGCGTGGCATTGGAGGTTATGAAAAACCCTAGAAAACTGGCGCTTTTAAGACGCCTTAACAAACAGACAAAGACTGCAGCTAAGAGCCTTGCTTTCTTCATGTCTGAACTTATTCCCCTTATTTATGATAAAAACATTAAATTAACGCCCTGACCCTCTCTCTTAGGGCAATGTCATTGAATTAAGAATATTTTCATAAATTCAGTGTATATCACCAAACTGTAGCGGAATGGCTTTAGCCTTCCATTTATACACTTAGACATGCTAATGGAAACCTTAAGGTTTCCGCTACGTCTTAATTCAATGACATCACCCCCTGGAGAGAGGTGGGCAAGGATTTTTGGGAGGTAATATGTCAGATAAAAGAATTGGAATAGTAATGGGCAGTGATTCTGATTTGAGTACTATGCAGGAAACGCTTAATGTCCTTGATGAATTTGGTGTTAAATATGACGTTGACGTAGTCTCCTGCCATCGGTCTCCACTCCGTGCGCATAAATATGCTGTGAATGCAGAGAAAAAGGGATACAAGGTTATTATTGGCGGTGCGGGGGGCGCCGCACATCTTGCCGGCGTGATAGCGTCGTTGACGCCTCTTCCAGTTATTGGGGTGCCTATGTTGACGTCTGATCTTGGTGGGTTGGATTCCCTTTATTCAACGGTACAAATGCCGGGCGGCGTTCCTGTTGCTGCTGTAGGTATCGGGAAGGCCGGGGCTAAGAATGCGGCCATCCTGGCGATTCAGATTCTGAGTACCGCAGATAAGGGCCTTAGAAAGAAAATTCTTGATTATAAAAAGAAACAGGCTGATAAGGTTGTCCAGAAAGATAAGACCGTTAAGAAAATATTGAAGAAATTAAGAAGTTAACGACATATGCTAAGTTTTAAAAGGAGGTTTTAGTGCCGTTGCCAACTATAGAATGGATAGGTGAAATAGACGGACGGATAAAGCTTATAGACCAGACACTATTACCTAATGAATTGAAATACGTTTATTGTGATGATAAAGAAAGCATTTTCCATGCAATAAAGACATTAATGGTCAGGGGGGCGCCTGCCATTGGTATTGCTGCGGCAATGGGTACAGTAGTAGGTATTAAGAATAGTAAATCTGAGGACTTCGAATCATTCTTCAAGGAGATGAAGGAGGTTACTTCATGCCTGGGTTCTTCCAGGCCGACAGCAGTAAATCTATTCTGGGGACTGAAGCGTATGGAAGATACCGCACAAAAGAATAGCCACAAACCTGTCTCGGAAATAAAGCGCATACTCCTTAATGAGGCGAAAACCATCCTTGAAGAAGATAAAGCAATATGTCGAAAGATAGGTGAAAATGGCGAATCACTTTTAGAAGACGGTAGCTGTGTGATAACTCATTGTAATGCCGGGGGACTTGCCACGGGAGATTATGGAACAGCCCTGGCAGTAATGTTTGCAGCAGCAGAGAAGGGGAAAAAGATTAGCGTATATGCAGATGAAACCCGCCCCTTGCTTCAGGGTTCAAGGCTTACAGCGTGGGAGCTTAAGAATGCGGGTATTGACGTAACGTTAATATGTGATAATATGGCCGCTCATACCATGAAACAGAAAAAAATTGATTGCGTAATTGTCGGGGCGGACAGGATTGCAGCAAACGGTGATACTGCTAACAAAATAGGCACGTACAGCCTTTCAATAATTGCAAAGGAACATAATGTACCGTTTTATGTTGCTGCGCCTGCTTCTACTTTTGATCTGAGTATAGCTTCCGGTGATGAAATCCCAATTGAAGAAAGAAATCCTGACGAAGTTACTAAAATTGCAGGTAATAAGATTGCGCCGGATGAAATAAAGGTGTTTAATCCTGCTTTTGATGTCACGCCGGCGTCTAACATAAAAGCCATTATTACGGAAAGGGGCGTAATTAACAGCCCAAATACGGAAAATATTAAAAACATTATTGGGGATAAATCATAAGGAGGATATCGTGACATCATTTAAATATTTCATCTTGTTGTTTATGGCTATATTTTTAACAACATTAGTTCTTTCAGGATGTGGTTCAAAAGGTACGACAACAAAATTTAGATTTACTCCTATTGGAAGTATGGAAGACATTACAACTGACCCGCAAAAGCTAACCGAGGATCTTGACGTATTATTACAAAGTGAAGATTCAGAAAGGATGAAAAGGCTGCAGGAAGAAGCAAAGGCAAAGGCTGAAAAGGAAAAGAATCCTTCCAGGCAAAAGGTTGATGAAACAAGATAAGGTAAGTTACCGATAGCTAAAGAGTGTCAGTCCTAATCTGCAAGCCTTAAGCCCCGTTTCTTTGCATAATCGTAAACTGTATGGAATTCCTGATGGGTTATGGGTCTGTTTATTTCGGGAAAGTTATGGGCCTTAAATGTGGGCCTGTATTGTTCCATAATATTTACAAATGTATTCTTTGATACTTCATTCGCAAGAAAATCGATTATGTCTATACTACCGGCAACGTTATTCGGCATCACCAGATGACGTATCAGAAGTCCCCGGATTGCCAATCCATCCTTAATCTCTAAATCGCCAACTTGTCTGTGCATTTCCCGTAAAGCCGCTTTCATTACATCAGGATAATCCTGTGCAAAGGAATATTTTTCTGAAGAATCAGAGTTCAAATACTTGGCGTCAGGCATGTAAATGTCGATTGTACC
>CAKKPF010000172.1:0-1143 GCA_919901575.1 Candidatus Brocadiaceae bacterium | reverse complement strand
GTTATAGACAGTAGGTATTTTAAGACCTTTTGTCCGGGCAATATAAACAGATTCAATAATGTGTGGAACTACGTGTGTTGGGGTAACAAAATTTATATTTATGCAGCCTCGTATTTGTAACTGTAGCATCATATTTACCAGGTCGTATATTTCTACCTCATCTCCGTGGCGAAGCTGGCTTATGTTGTAATTCTGGCAGAAAACACAACCCAGGTTACATCCTGCAAAGAATATTGTTCCTGATCCTCCCTTTCCTACCAATACTGATTCTTCCCCAAAATGCGGGCCTGCTGATGAAACAACAGCTTTTGTTCCTGTGCCACAGAATCCTTTTTCTCCACTTAAACGATTAACCTTGCACCTTCTTGGACACAACTCACAAGACTCCATTATTTTATAAGCGGTCTTAATAGTTTGTTCTGGTGTTGCTTTCTTTTTGTCCGTTTCCTTTGAGTATGTTGTCATTCTGCGTGTTTCAGGCATAATGTTTTATTTTAAGTTATTATTAGACTTTGTCAATATATAGTGAAAATTGATAATTTCTCAATAAGCAGAGGAAAACCTTTTAATTTACTTCACCACCCCATTTCCCCTCCTTCCCGCCCGGCCAAGCCGTTCGGACGGGGCGAAGGAGGGGATTAAGGGGAGGTTTTCCTCTACTTATCGGGAACTTACGGGATTTGTCTAAATCCAAATTCTTGACACTTTTGTATATTTCTGCCATAATCTGAATCATGATAAAAGAAATGATTGCAAAAATAGCGGAAGGCAGAGATCTTTCGATCGAGGAAAGCAAGGCAGTAATGAAGGAAATAATGGAAGGTAAGGCCACGGAAGTGCAGATTGGCTCTTTTATTACGGCGTTACGGATGAAGGGTGAAACAGTTGACGAGATTACCGGCTGTGTAAGTGTAATGAGGGAAAAGGCAACTCATATCAATGTAGGTAATAATATAGTGGTGGATACCTGTGGCACCGGTGGGGATGCGAAATGTACCTTTAATATATCTACGGCTGCAGCATTCGTTGTTGCAGGTGCAGGGCTGAAAGTTGCAAAGCACGGTAATAGAGCTTCTTCGAGTCACTGTGGGAGCGCTGACGTACTTAAGTTATTAGGGGTTAATGTTGAGGCAGGACCGGAGA
>CAKKPF010000171.1 GCA_919901575.1 Candidatus Brocadiaceae bacterium | reverse complement strand
TTCAGAAGGCGGATTGATGTATTCAATTAATTCAAGATTTGTATCTGTGCATGGTAACTTCAATGTTACATATCTTGCCCTTACATTCGGCAGGGCGACTATGGAAGATATCCATTCCCCTGATAGTTCGGATTCATCTCCTATTGTAAAGCCAAGCTGGATAAAGAATGACTTTGCCTCATCAAGATTGCTGACAACTACATTAACGTGATTAATTTTCTTTAGCATTATTTTAATCCGGATTCCCTGCCTGTCCGACTCCGTCTTCCAGGCGGGTGAAAGCGGGACAATCTTCCTCCCATTCTGAAGGAGTCCGGCAGTAGATGGATATTACTCACCAATATCTGTTATTGTAGTTCCTTTCCTATAGAGAATGCCCGTCCAAGTGTTTTTCCTATTCCGTGATATGTGCGGATTTCAGGAGCGTAAAGAATGGGCATTACTTTGTCAATGTCAGGAAGTCCTTTGTCGCCAAGCACAGATTCATCGGCCTTAACGTCCATAATTTCACCGATAAATTGAGTATGTAATCCAATCTCAATGTTGTGAGTCATCCGGCATTCCAATACTAATGGAAATTCCTTCACGTAAGGAGCATCAACCAGTTCACTCTTTACAGGAGTAAGTCCTGTAACAGCAAACTTATCTGTTTTTCTTCCTGTGGCAATTCCAAAATAATCAGCCTCCTTAACGTGCTTTTCAGAAGGGATATTTACAGTAAAAGCTTTTCGTGTCATAATATTGTCATAAGAATAGGTTGCCTTTCTCAGAGATATATTGATGCACACCGGCTTTGAACAGCAAATCCCGCCCCAGGCTACAGTCATTACGTTAGGTTTCCCTTCTCTATCGTATGTTCCTACTATCCAGACAGGTGTGGGGAAGGCCAGTGGTTTTACCCCTAAAGATTTCTTCATGAATTATTCTCCTTTTTGTTTGAGTATTGTTGATGCTCATTGTATTTATAAACCAGCTCAATACCCGCTTCCCTGAACATTTTTTCGGAATCTTCTCCCTGGTGATATTTACGTTCACAAACAACTCTCTTAATACCGCAATTAATAAGAAGCATCGCACACGTCCTGCATGGGGTCATTCTGGTATAAATGGTAGCGCCTGATATCGAAACTCCGATTCTTGCCGCCTGGCAAATGGCATTCTGTTCAGCGTGAACTGTACGCATGCAATGTTCGGTGATCTCGCCATTTTCATGAGTTACCTTTTTGATCTGGTGTCCCGCTTCGTCACAATGTTGAAAACCGGTAGGTGAACCTGCATAACCTGAGACTATGAGCTGCCTGTCTTTTGCAATTACGCAGCCGCTTTTTCCACGGTCACAAGTTGCTCTCTTGGAAATGGCATTTGCCACCTCCATAAAGTAGTCATCCCACGATGGTCTTTTGTCATTATCTTTTTTGCTATTTTGTTCAGCCATACGAATTAAGATACTCTAAAAAAGTGCACCAACTAATTCAGATCAATTTGATGGACAGCAATGATATCGTCTAACTGTTTCAATTCTTCTTGTACCATTTCATCCGCCGGTTGATCAATATTAATAAAGGATACGGCTTCCTGCAGACATGATGTGTTCGATCCCGGTTTATGGGAATTTTCCAGGGTCAATTGCATGCGGGAAATATTTATTTTGTGGTTTCCAAGGATTGAAGTGGCTTTTCCTATCACTCCAGGCCTGTCATAATTATGAAGAACCAGGAGATAGCCGTCCGGTATGACCTCCAGATAAAAGTCGTTAAATCTCACGAATCTATAATTTTTGTTTCCAAATACAGTGCCTGCAATCAGGTTGGTCTGCTTTTCATCGGAAACGGAAAGGGTGATCTTATTGGCAAACTCCTGTACGTGATGCACCACGTTTTCTTCAACCACGATACCCCTGGATTCAGCCAGACTGAGTGCATTCACGAAATTTACCGATGCATCCAGAATGGTATTCAGAAATCCACGTACCAGAGCAGATGTCAGTACTCCTGTGTCATAGTCTGTTACAGAACCTGAGTAACTGATAGTTAATTTCCCGACTTCCGCCTGATTTTCACGGTAAATTTGTCCTTGAAAAGAGCCTAATTTATCACAGAGTTTCAAGTATGGATTAAGCACCTTAATCATTTCGGAACTAATAGATGGACAATTTACCCCGTTGCGTATTTCTCCGGTCCGAAGATAATCTCTAATTTGCTCTGCAACCTGAATAGCAACGTTGACCTGCGCCTCTGCTGTAGAAGCTCCCAAATGGGGCGTGCATATAACACGCTCGTGTTTTAAAAGAGGATTGTCTTTTTGAGGCGGCTCCTCTTCGAATACGTCAATAGCAGCGCCCGCAATCTTACCGGAGTTCAATCCATCCAGGAGAGCAGATTCATTGACAATCCCGCCACGGGCACAATTGATAATGCGAACGCCAGCCTTCATTGTCTGAATGGCTTTCCGGTCAATCAAGTTGTGGGTAGAATCGTTAAGCGGTACGTGGACAGAAATAAAATCGGAACGCTCAAAAAGTGTTTCCCTGGAAACCAGCTCAGTTCCATGTTTTGCGGCGATTTGTTCATTTAAGAACGGGTCAGAAACCATAACTCTCATTCTGAGTCCCTGAGCACGGTCGGCGACGATCTTGCCAATATTGCCGAATCCAATTATGCCAAGGATCTTTCCCGTAATTTCTGTTCCGGTAAATTTTGATTTTTCCCAGGCCCCCTGATGCATACTTTTATCAGCCTGAGGGATATGTCGGGACAGAGACATGAGCATGGCAATAGTATGTTCAGCAGTTGTGGTAGCATTGCCGCTGGGTGTATTGATAACGATAACACCATGTTCTGTAGCGGCGGCACAGTCAATATTGTCAACTCCAATACCGGCTCTTCCAACAATCTTTAGTTTGTTTGCCTCTGCAAGAACCTCCTTAGTAACCTGAGTTGAAGAACGTACGATGAGCGCCTCAACGTCATGGATTTCTTTTTTTAAATCCTCCGGTTTCAGATTCGTTTTATAAATTACATGAATCCCATCAACTGCATTAAGAATATCAATGCCTTCTTGAGATAATTTATCAGATACAAGGACTTTCAACCTTCTTCCTTTCTATATAGAGTGATTATTGAGGCTTGGCATAAAATAAAATAATATAAGCGACAATCGCAATTCGTAAGGCGAGCATTCGTAAGTCTAAAATATTCTTATTCCTACTCAGTTCCCCATACGTTTTCCAGGTATTGCTCCCTGCCTGATCCGGACTTATACATCTTATATCTGACAGGACATTTCTCGTAATGTTTTTGATGGTAATCTTCGGCCCTGTAAAATATGGAGGCAGGGGTAATCTCGGTAACGATTGGGTCGTCATAAATGCCTGATCTTTCCATTTCTTCTTTTGATAATTCGGCTAATTGCTTCTGTTCCTCGCTGTGATAGAAAACGGCAGTTCTATATTGTGTTCCTGCATCGGCGAACTGTTTGTTGAGAGTGGTAGGGTCGATATTCCTCCAGAATACATTGAGTAATTCAGAGTAATTAATCTGTGTTGGATCATACAATATTTCAATGGCCTCTGCATGACCGGTCCCACCGGCACACACCTCTTCATAGGTAGGGTTATCTTTGTGGCCGCCGGTATAGCCTACGGCGGTTGATACCACTCCCTTTAATTCGTCATAGGGATGTTGCATGCACCAGAAGCACCCGCCTGCAAACGTCGCCTTCTCAGTCTTCTTGTTATCCATGTTTGAACCTTTGCTTTCATTATCAGCAAGTGCGAAGCTTATATGTCCGAGTGTGATAAATAAAATTAAAATTATTGAGAATTTATTCATAAGATTCATTTTTTCTTAATATTATTCTTAATTTTTTGTCAAGAGTACAAATGGTTGAGCCAGTCTCTCTGGCCATTATAATAATTGCACTATCAATTAATCCTAAACCCTTACTAAACCATTTATTTTTGCCTGATTCCAACCCCGCTTTTAAAAATATTCCTTGTTCAGAATATTTGGGTAGATTAAGCCAATATTCATTGATTATTTCTCTTTCATGCTTGTTTTTGGCGCCTTGCATTAATTCAGCAAAAATACATTCCATAGCTAGAACTTGACTTTCTTCTAATCGCTCGGATAATTTAAGAAAGTAAGGCTGGCGACCCTTAAAAAATTCAACCCACACAGAAGTATCAACTATAATCATTACCTTCTATTAATCGATCTTATTATTTCGGCAGAAAAATCTCTATGAAATGAGAGGGGGGTTTTGGCAATCTTAGTATTTATCTTATTTATCTTTTGTTGAGCAACCCATTCCCTAAGGGCAATGGTTAAAGATTCAGTAAGATTTTTGCCATCTGTCAGTTTCTTTACGTCTTTAATCAAATCGTCTTGTATTAGTGCGGTTACTTTCATGCTATGGATTTTACGATTATGTATCGTATTTGTCCAAAAAAATCTATTTGACATCTTATAATTATTTTTTGTTTTTATCGGTTTTGCAAGAGATACCTGAAATGTTCAGTATGCAGGTTTTTCAATAGATTAGAGCTGATTTTGGTTGAGGATATTTTTCCTCTTGATTTTAATAAATAGTAGACTAATATAACCGTCAGGTTTCCAAAGCTTCAAAATTAACATATCTCAAAGACATAAATCTATCAATTGATAGATATTCTTTCATAAAAGGTTGAACTGTTTTGCATTGTTATATAGCAGTTGAAATTATTTATCTTTTATTATCATTTTCTGCCTCAAATAGTTTCTATTTATTGATGGACAACCTATTTAACAATTAAGAGCTATTCACCTCACTGGTTGGCAGTGTAATTCAGGGTTTTATAGTGTAAACAATAATGCTTAGCCATTTTACATTTGCAAAATTTAGATTTACCATCAAAGCAGTAGAGGAGATGGCTTTACCGGCATACAAAGGCGCTGTGTTCAGGGGAGGTTTTGGATATGCCTTTAAGAAGATTGTATGTATACAAAGAGCCAGGAAAGAGTGTTCGGAATGTTTGCTTCAAAGAACTTGTGTTTACAGCTACATCTTTGAGACATCTCCGCCTGAAGATACAAAGGTATTGAGGCTATACAGGACAATACCGCATCCTTTTGTCATAGAGCCGCCGCTTAACGGCGACAGGATAGTAAAACAGAATGACAGGCTTACGTTTAATATGATCTTAATCGGCAGAGCGGTTGATTACCTGCCGTACTTTATACTTACATTTACTGAGTTGGGCAAACAGGGGATTGGTAAAAATAGAAGTAAATTCATCCTGGAAAAGATTGAGGCTCTGGACGTAAACGGGGAAGGTAAATCTGTTTATACCTGCGAAGACGGGGTGTTTCAAAACGACTATCCTTTACTGGAGGCTTCACAGTTGAATCAGGCAGAAAGCAATAATGGAAAAAGTCAGATTGAGGTGAAATTCCTGACACCGTTCCGCGTCCGGTTTGACGGGAAGATAACTGACGATATAGAATTTCACGTAATCTTCAGGAATCTCCTTCGCAGGGTGTCATCACTATTATACTTCCACTGTGGCAGAGAGTTGGAATGTGATTATAAGGCATATATTGAAGAGGCCGAGAAAATTAAGACAGTATCGAATGATTTACAGTGGTTTGACTGGGAACGCTATTCCACCAGGCAGAAGCGGAAGATGACACTGGGCGGCGTATTGGGAACTGTGAAATATGAAGGCAACCTTAGACCATTTATGCAAATTCTCAAATTAGGTGAACATATCCATTTGGGTAAAGGAACGAGTTTTGGTTTGGGGAAATATCAAATTTTGGAAATTTTATAATAGATATTTACCGCAGAGGACGCGGAGGTAATGAATTAGGCTCGTCACGGCGAGTGACTTTTAATCTCCCCTCTCTGGAAAGAGGGGAATCACAAAAGATTGAAATTCCTTAACATTAGACTTAAATGCCCAAAGGGCAGACAGCTAATAGCCAGGGGTGAAGCCCCTGGACAGAGAAATAATATATAATCAACCCCAACGGGGTGAAAGAAAAAAGAAAGAGAAAGCTGGCCCACCGCAGAGATCGCGGAGGCTAACAGAGGATAAAACAGAAAAAGTATGCGGAATTTCCCTTTTTTGTTTCTCTGCGCTCTCCGTGCCCTCTGCGGTGAACTATTACAAGAAATAAAATGTATTTATTGGAGTAAAAAGATGCAAAAAGAATATCAAAACTTACTGAAAGATTTTATTCAGATTTTAAAAGAAAGATTTAAAGAAGATATCATTTCCATTGTTCTTTTTGGTTCGGTAGCAAGGGGAAATGCAAAAAAGGAAAGTGATATAGACCTGTGTATTATTATAAATAACCTGCCAAAAAGCCGTTTCCAGCGTAACAGACTTCTTTCCAGACCTTTGGCAGACTTAAGAGAGATGCACTCTTACAAAGAACTTCGAATTAAAGGTTATTTCCCTGATATCTCGCCCATTCTTTACACTCCTGAAGAGATACAGGAAACGAAGCCCATTTTTCTTGACATGGTTGAAGATGGAGAAATCCTTCTGGATAACGGTACATTTCGGGATAAGCTTGACGACATAAAGAGAAGGATGTCAAAGTTAAATTCGAGAAAAATAGTTTGTGAAGATGGAACATGGTACTGGGAGTTAAAACCTGGTATGAAGCTAGGGGAGGTAATTACCTTATGAGAAGCGACCGTATAGGCCTTGCTTATATAAAAGACGCAAAAACTATTTCGGAAGAAGCAAGAGATTCACTCAATAAGGGGCATTACCACAGAACGGTGAGAAAATGCCAGGAATCAGTAGAATTAGCGCTCAAGGGACTATTAAGATTTGTAGGGATAGAATATCCAAAATCCCACAGGGTTGGTGCTATTTTACTGGAATCCTGCCTCAGAGATGAAGTGCCGGTGGACGTCCTGAAAAAAGTGGCAGAAATATCTGACGAACTTGCAAGAGAAAGAGAACCCGCATTCTACGGCACGGAAGAAGGCACTGCAGAAGAGCTCTTTACCGAGTCGGATGCCGGAGATGCATTGGGAATGGTGAGATATGTTTTCGATTTCGTTAACGAACTCTTTAAAAAACATGATTTACTAAAACCCGGTGATTTTCTATGAAAGAAAATGTAATGGTTTCACCTGATTTTACAGGAGACAGATTTGAAGATCGCAGGAGGATCGTGCCACTGAGAAGAAAGAAAGATAGCCGAATAGAACCAATTCCATTCCGTCCAGAAGATTTTTACGATGGAGGAATGCTGGTTGAGGAGATAAAGAGGACGGGAATAAAACTCAATTTATCGTGAATCATGCCCGCTGTTCATGACTGATTCTCCTCTATCAAG
>CAKKPF010000170.1 GCA_919901575.1 Candidatus Brocadiaceae bacterium | reverse complement strand
ATCAGCTCTATCAAGTCATTGATAGAGAATAATGAAGCGGTCGTTCGAGCTACTCCCAGGATTTCCACACTTGACGGACGCCAGGCAAGAATCTTCATCGGTTCGCAAGAAACATTCTCAGTGACAAGCGGGCCGGCTTCGTTTCAAACCACACAGTTGGAAAGAATAAATGCGGGGATCATTCTGGATGTAACGCCGAGGATCTCAGAATCGGGAGATATAACAGTTACAATAAATCAGGCGGAGGTTTCCCACGTTGAAGCCAGAGGCGACCTGGGACTACCCATAGTAAGCAAACGTTCGGTAAATACTACTGTCAGGGTAAAAGACGGAGAGACCATTGTAATCGGGGGATTAATGCAAAAGAAAAGGTCGGAAACAAAGAAGAAAATCCCTTTACTGGGAAACCTGCCCTATTTGGGCGGCATGTTCAGGAGTGTTTCTAATAGTGAGGAAGAAACAGAGGTGCTTATCATGATTACTCCGCACATCTTACAAGATAAAGATCTTCTGGACATAGACGTATGATAGCACAACCGTAAATGGAATCTTTTAATTATTTGAATTTTTTCAAGGAGATAGAAATGAAAATGAAAAATATGTTTACTAAGTATCTTTTGTGGGTTGCCCTCGCGGCGCCTTTGAGCGGCGCAGGGTGCGTTACTGTTTCTACGGAATACGTTGATTCACGTATAGACAAGTCAATACGTGAGTTAGAGGAGAGGATAAAACAAGAGAACTCAACCGATGTTGATGCCGTAATAGCTAAAATGAAAGGGGCTGAAAGCGCCGTAATCAAACAGGTCGTTACCGCTCTGACAAATGCATTGGATGCCAAGAAGATAGCAATTAAGGCCCAGGAAAGCGCTGAAGATGCAAATGTAAAGGCTGTTGATGCTCTGGACAGCGTCACGGGAGCAGTTGCGTCTATAGATCAATTCACAAAAGATGTTGCTGAGGTGAAGAAAATTGCTGATAATGCCTTAGAGAAGACATCAAACGCAGATGCAAGAATAGCCGAGGCTTTAAAGGCAGCTACTCAGGCGGCGACAGTCGCAGTCAGGTCGCTGGAACTTACGTCCGACACAAGGCCTGTGGCAATAAATGCCATGAGCTATGCCCTGAAGACGCCATTAATCTCAAACTCAGCAGAAATAGCGAACAATTAAAAGGCATTTAGGTGGTAATGGCGCAAAAAATTGTTTGCGGCAATACTCTATTGTGATATAGTGTGAGCTACTAAGCCTATTCGGCGCTTTAAGCGCCTGATGCTTTACATAAGGAGGTTATTATGTGGAAACCAAAATATCAACGTAACAATAAAGGATTTACATTTACAGAATTACTTGTAACAATCGGCATAATAGCAGCGCTTGCCGGTATCGGGACTATTGCCGTAGTCAAAATACGCGGAACGACCAATCAGGTAACATGTATGAATAACATGAAAGCTATATCCAACGGATTGCAATTGCACTTTAACGATTACAAGGTATTTCCCGATGACGGCTA
>CAKKPF010000169.1 GCA_919901575.1 Candidatus Brocadiaceae bacterium | reverse complement strand
ATATAAAATGCTATACGTTAGGCAGGAAGAATGGGAGAAATATAAACCGAAGAATTGGAAGGATACTGTTAAGTTATTTGATTAAAGAAGTTATAAAAAGCGTTTTTGTGAAATGGAAGATAGTGTCAAATATTCCAGTGCCTTATTTTGATTTAGATTTACAAAAAGAAATTGTCCAAGAAATCGAATCCCGGTTTTCCGTCTGCGACAAGATGGAAGAAACGATAGAAAACCAGCCTAAATCAGGCTGAAGCCTTACGGCAGAGTAGAGTATTTTAAAGCAGGCCTTTGAAGGGAAATTGACAGATGAATGGCGGAAAAATCACCTCAACCTTACAGATGAAGTTGATAAATGGGATGATGTTACTTTCTTGAATAAGGCTAAAATTACTATACAAGGGGAAATTACCCGTGCAGGGATTTTTCTTTTAGGTAAACCTGAATCAGAGCATTTTATTTTCCCCGGCGTAGCAGAAATAACAGGAGAATTTTTATAAATGTCAACGAATTCAAAGACTTTCGCCCACAAAAAGCCTTCAGTCTATATTAAGACCTACGGCTGCCAGATGAATAAGCTGGATTCGGAGTTGTCAATAGGCTCTCTTTTGAAGAGAGGCTACGCATTTGCCGAAGATGAAAAAGATGCGGACGTTATCCTTCTGAATACTTGCAGCGTGCGTGACAAGGCTGAACACAAGGTATATTCCCAGCTCGGCAGTTTAAGAGATCAGAAAGAAAAGAATCCCAGGTTGATTCTTGGCGTCCTGGGTTGTATGGCGCAAAATGAGGGAGACAGGATCTTCAAGCGGATGCCTCACGTTAACCTTATCTGCGGTACGAGGATGTTTTCTAAACTTCCTGAGTTACTCGAAGAAATTAATGGAACCAATAAACGCATCCTTGCTATCGATGAAGACGGAGAAGTAAATTTTGACAGGTTGGTTACCCAGAGACAAAACCGATACAGCGCCTTTGTGTCTATCATGAGGGGATGTGATAATTACTGTTCTTACTGCATTGTGCCGTATGTGAGGGGCCGTGAATTCAGCAGGCCGGTTGCAGACATAATAGACGAGGTTAAGAGCCTTGCGGATGATGGTTGTAAAGAGGTCACGCTATTGGGACAGAATGTAAACTCTTACGGAAAAGGTTTGAACGGAAATGTTACTTTAGCCACCATGCTAAGAAAACTGGATCCAATTGAAGGTATAGAAAGAATCCGTTTTGTCACCTCTCATCCGAGAGATATGACTAAGGAGATAATAGAGACTGTTGGAGAATTGCCAAAGGTTTGTGAATATCTGCACATGCCGGCACAGTCAGGTTCAGACAAAATATTGAAAAAAATGAGACGGCAATATACCTCCGCACATTATAGAGAGCTTGTTGAGATGGCTAAGTTTTTAGTGCCAAATATTAAGATTGCAAGTGACTTTATTGTGGGTTTTCCCGGTGAAAAAGGAGAGGATTTTGAAGATACGGTGAGGTTGCTGAACGATGTTCGTTGTCAAAATAGTTTTATATTCAAATACTCACCACGAACGGGAACTGCTGCGACAGAATTTCCTGATGATGTGCAGGAAGAAACAAAGAAAAGAAGAAATCATGAATTGCTGGATTTGCAGAAGAAAATAAGTATTGAAGAAAACAGGAAAATGGTTGGGAAATCTGTTGAGGTCTTGGTTGAAGGGACAAGCAAATCTGATGCAGGCAGACTAAGCGGGAGGACAAGGCAAAACCAGATCGTTGCCTTTGACCTGCCGGAAGGGAGTAATCAAGCTGACGTATCTTCTTCACTGCCCGGCAAGCTTGCCAAAATTGATATTGTGGATTCAACAGATTTAACACTTTTCGGTG
>CAKKPF010000168.1 GCA_919901575.1 Candidatus Brocadiaceae bacterium | reverse complement strand
TTTCATCTGGTAAAGGCTCCACTACCTGTTCGTTTATTGCCCCTGACTATAAATCTATAATTTATGCTTCGACACATCTGGGTGGAGAAGAATGTCCACCGAAACCTGATATGTCGAAGGGCTATGTATGGGCGTTATATAAAAGCTTTGATATTTTCAAGGCTGACCCTGACGGCTCCAATCTTGTCCGTCTGACTGATACGCCCGGATATGATGCCGAGGGAGTCTATTCACCCAGAGGGGATAGAATCATTTTTACGTCTGTCCGTACCGGTGACCTGGAACTGTTCCTGATGGATCCGGACGGTTCCAACGTTGAACAGTTGACTGATATGCCCGGCTACGATGGCGGCGCTTTCTTTTCTCTTGATGGGGAATGGATCTGCTGGCGGGCGTCAAGACCACAGGGGGAGGAACTTGCAGACTATATGGAGCTTCTCAAACAAGGCTTAATCCGGCCCAGCAAACTTGAGATATATGTTATGAATCTGAAAGACCGCAAACCGATTCAGTTAACCAGCAACGGAGCCGCCAACTTCGGCCCTTATTTCCACCCAAGCGGGGAGAAAGTTATCTTTGTTTCCAATACGGATGATCCGCAAAAGCGAAATTTTGAGATGTACATGGTTGATATAAAGACCAAGGAAATCGAACGTATATCGTATAATCCAACATTCGACGGTTTCCCTATGTTCAGCCATGACGGTAAAAAACTGGTTTTCGCCTCAAACCGCAACAACAGCAGACCGCATGAAACGAATATATTTATTGCCGATTGGGTGGATTAAGGTAATAAGTTCACCGCTGAGATTGCAGGACGTAAAGAAAAAACCTTCAAGGTATTATATAATTGTCATCTTCCTTAAATACCGTCTGCATAATTTCCCCTTAATTTTCGTTAAATTCTGGAATTCAAATTGACTTATTTTAAGCGAAGATGTACAAAATGGATTCATACGGAGTAATAAGGACTATACTAAATTTCATTAAAAGTAAGGTTAAGTCATGTTTGATCTAACAAAATATCTCACAGTCAGGCAAGTTGCGAGAAAATTAGATATTACAGAAGAATGGGTTCGCGATTTAATTAAAGCTAAAGAAATTAAAGCAACCAAGATAGGTAAATGGCGCATAAAGCCAGAAGACTTAAAACAATTTATTAAGTCGAGAACAAACAAGTAATTCCTGTACGTTAACTTAAAAGTCAAAACCTATTAAATGACAAATAAAAAAGATTTGTCGGAAAGAGATATATGCACGCAGTTCATCTTGCCGGCGC
>CAKKPF010000167.1 GCA_919901575.1 Candidatus Brocadiaceae bacterium | reverse complement strand
GTTTTATTTGTAGTATCTCTGGCACAAGCCTCGATGTTCCTTTTTAATTTGAGGTTTGATACTGAGAAGGTTAACGGCAAAGTTTTTTTACTGGCTTCAGCGAATGTCCGTTTTACAAAGCCTGTTTTTCCAGGAGACCAGCTTGTTTTAGAAATTAATACTGAGAAAATAATTTCCAGTGCGGCAATAGTTAAGGGGATAGCTAAAGTGGGAGAGAAAATTGTAACTAAAGCTACATTGAGCTTTGGCATTGCTGAAAAAGAGTCTTTAACAGGTTGAAAACCATTAGTATCTGCACAGAGTAAGTAAGCATGGATAAAAGAATTGTAATTACCGGTGTTGGTGTAATTTCTCCTATAGGGTGCCAGAAAGATGTATTCTGGGATGCATTAATTTCTGGGACATCCGGTGTGTCTGAGGTCAAGGCGTTTGACACCTCTGCATTTAAGGTACATAGAGGCTGCGAAGTTAAAGACTTCAAGTATGAAGATTATATCAGTAATGGTTCAGGACGGGAAGTCGGCAAAGGTTCACAATTTGCCATTGCAGCAGCAAAACTTGCCATCGAAGACTCTAAGATTGGTTTAGATAATATTGACCCTGAAAGGGCGGGAGTTTCAATCGGAACAACTGCCGGTGAAATTCAGATTCTGGAAAAGGTGAACTATTTAAGATATGAAAAGGGAGAAGAGAGTGTAGACCCGGACCTGTTTCTAAAGCATCCCTGTGTTAATATGCCATCCAACATATCTATTGAATTTGGCTTTAAGGGGCCGAGTACAATAATTCCTACCGCATGTGCTGCAGGAAACTACGCTATTGGTTATGCATGTGACCTGATCAAATTGGGCAGAGCAGATTTAATGCTGGCAGGTGGTTCTGATCCGTTTTCTAAAGTAGCTTTTGTCGGTTTTAGCAGACTTAATGCTATTGCGCCTGAAATTTGTCAACCTTTTGACAAGAATAGAAAGGGACTGTTAGTCGGCGAAGGCGCCGGAATGCTGGTATTGGAATCCCTGGAAGATGCATTGGCCAGGAACGCAAATATATATGCCGAAATTTTAGGTTACGGCCTGAGTTGTGATGGTTATCATATAACTATTCCACACCCGGAGGGAGATGGTGTTACATCAGCAATGGAAAAAGCCCTTAAAAGCGCCAAAATTAAACCCGAGGATGTGCAGTATGTGAGTGCGCACGGTACGGGAACTTTTGCTAATGACAAAGCTGAGACGATATCTATAAAGAAGGTCTTTGGTAAGCATTCAAAAAACCTGGCTATAAGCTCTATAAAATCAATGATTGGCCATACAATGGGGGCCGCAAGCGCCATAGAAGCGATTGCATGTGCATTAGCCATTAAAGAAAGTGTTGTTCCTCCAACCATAAACTATGAAACTAAAGATCCGGAGTGTGATCTGGATTTTGTCCCAAATGTAAAACGCGAAATGCAAGTCGATATTGCCATGAATAATGCATATGCCTTTGGTGGCAACAATAGCAGTCTTATATTAAAAAAGTTTACGGGTTAAAAATATTATGAATAGTCGCCTGGTAATAACCGGAATAAGTATAATATCACCAATCGGTGTAAATAAGGCTGAGTTCTGGCGTAATCTGACAAATGGTGTTTCCGGAATAAAGGAGATTACGCTTTTTGATGTCTCTAAATATAAAAGTAAGAAAGCGGGTGAAGTATCAGACTTTGATGCAAGGGAGTTTTTAGGCAAAAAGGGTATTCGCCACATAGACAGGACATCGTTACTGGTATCATCTGCGGCAAAACTGGTAATGGATGATGCCGGGATTACACATGACGTTTATAGTGAGGAAGAATTGGGAATTGTAGTAGGCTCTACGTATGGCAGTATAGGCAGTATCAGTTCGTTCGATCTGGAAGGATTGCGGGAGGGGCCTACCTTTGTTAACCCCATGGATTTTCCAAATACTGTCCTGAATGCGCCTGCTAGCAGGGCCTCTATTTTTTGTAAAGCGACAGGTCTGAACTCCACTATATCTACAGGAGTTGCCAGTGGGCTCGATGCAATTATTTACGCTTCCGACTTTCTAAGATTGGGAAGGGGAAAGGCAGTATTGTCTGGTGGAGTTCATGGATTGACTGCTGACATATTCTGGGGCGCTTACAGATCAGGAATATTATCCGGGAGCAGGGATAATGGTATTGAGATTTCTGCCCCATTTGATAAAAGACGAAATGGATTTATAATTGGTGAGGCGTCTGCATTAGTGGTGATAGAGAGGCTCGAAGACGCAATGGAAAGAAATGCAAATATCTACGCTGAAATAAAAGGTTATGGATGTACCTTTAATCCAAATAAGGTTTCTCATGACGATTTAGATACTGAACAGGGTGTAAGATGTATTTCTCTGGCAATGAAAGATGCCGGTCTTAATGTTGAGGATATTTCTTATATATCTGCATGTGCGAATTCCAGTGTGACAGGTGATAAAATGGAGGCCAAAATTATTAAAGACTATTTTGGCGGTCACGCTGAGAAGGTTCCTGTGAGCGCTATAAAGTCAATGACAGGAGAATGCCTTGATGCGTCAGGGGCCTTACAGTGTGTTGCCGGTGTATTAGCAATTAATAATGGTATCATTCCTCCAACGATAAACTATCAGGAAAAAGACGAAGAATGCAATCTGGATTGTGTGCCTAATAATAGCAGGGAATCAGAAGTCAAAAACGTACTTGTAAACTCCTTTTCTGATACAGGCAACATTTCATCAATAATCATCTCAAAATATTCATAACTTCATAGTGTTTGTTTCCATGCGTAACTTTTCCCTTGATAAATCCGAAATAAAATCTAAGTACGATGTAATCGTACTGGGAGCCGGGATTGCCGGTTTAACCTGCGGAACCTTTCTGGCAAAGAGTGGAAGGAAAGTGCTGATTATAGAACAGCATAGTATACCCGGTGGTTATTGTACTTCTTTTAAGAGAAAAGGTTTTATCTTCGATGCGGCAGTTCATCATATTGGCGGGTGTGGTAAATGGAGTGTAGTTGGCAGGTGCCTTAAGGAACTTGACATAAAAATTAATTTTTTGCAGCTTGATCCTATGGATAGCATAAATTTCCCTTCGTTTTCCATAGATATACCTGCCGACATTGACGATTATGTGGATTTGCTGAAAAAACGTTTTCCATCTGAAAGTGAAAATCTATCGTTATTCTTTAAAGAATTTATTGGATTATACAGAGCTACTTTCAGCGCTGAAAGCCATAAGATGCTTGTTAAATACCAGGATATTACTTACAAAGAGATGTTAGATAGTTTTTTTACTGATGAACAGCTTAAGATGGTCTTATCTGCACAGTGGGGATATATTGGTTCACCTCCTCATGAAGTTTCGGCTATTGGTATGTGTCAAATGCTGGTAAATTATTTGAAAGACGGGGCTTATTTCCCTGTTGGCGGCACACAGAATTTCGCTGACGCAATCACTCAAAAATTTATTGACTATAATGGCCACATTATGCTATCTTCAAGAGCAGAGAGTCTGTCCACAGATGGTGGAATTACAAAAGGAGTTACAACGGAAAAAGGGGAAGAGATTGCTGCCGATATATTTGTATCAAACATTGACCCCCGACAAACGTTTTTCTGTCTGATGGAAGGAAATACCGTTGACGAGACATACCTTCGCAAGATCGAGAGCATGAAGGAAAGTGTTTCATTCTTTTTACTATACCTGGGTCTTGATAATAAAATAGACTTAAAAGGCCTGAAAAGAGGTTTCTACCATACATCAAATAACATAAGCTTTTCCAAAAATGGCTGGTTTTATATATCCGTTCCAACTGATATAGATTCAAGTCTGGCGCCTGATAAAAAACAAATAATTTCTGTTGTTGTTTCCTTAAATGATAGTTACGACGATATAGAAGACTGGGTTGCTTTTAAAGATAAAATGAAAAGATATACAATAAATTATATAGAGAATTTTATACCAGACATTCAGGACCACATTGAAGTAATTGACGCCGCTACACCAAAAACTCTGCATCGCTATACAAATAATTCAAAAGGCGCTGCTTATGGTTGGGCTGTAACAGTAGACCAGACATGGTCAAACAGACTTCAGCATACAACGCCATTCAAAAATCTTTATCTGGCAGGGCATTGGACAAATCCAGGACCGGGGATATGTGCGGTTGTATCTTCCGGCTGGAGAGTAGCTAATATGATTTTAAATAATTAGGAGGATAAAAAATGAGAAAGATGATGCTTATCAATCCACATCCCCCGGGGCGACATGGTGAGGAGAGTATAACCGTCATAGTTCAAATGCCTTTAAATCTGGCATATATTGCTGCACTTACACCTGGAGATTGGGAGTTTGACGTAATCGACGAAAACATGGAACTGGCCATTGATGAAAGTGGTGAGATTACATTTGAGCCTGTGGATTTGGTATGTTTAACTTCTGTTACCTATCAAGTGGCAAGGGCTTACAAGATAGCTGAGGCCTGTAGGAAGAAAGGTATGAAGGTAATCCTGGGCGGGATCCACGCATCCGTAATGCCGGACGAGGCGTCTAAATATGTGGATGCAATATTTACTGGAGAAGCGGAAGCTCTCTGGCCTCAAGTCATTAAGGATTTTGAAAACGGTAAACTCAAAAAAGTCTATAATGGCGGATTGCCGGCTTTATCAGAGATGAAGCATGTCTTTCCCAATAGGGAACTCTTGAAGAAGAAATATGATTACAAGTTTTCTTCTATTGTTACAACAAAGGGTTGTCCAAATTACTGTGATTTCTGCAGTGTGCCAACCTTTCAGGGAAAAAAGTACAGAGAGAGGCCATACGAAGATGTCTTGGATGAGATGGAGGCAACTGATTACAGGGGATTAATGTTTGCGGAGGATAATTTTTATGGTCATAGTAAGAACTCTGCCAACAGGGCAAAAGCCCTCTTTCGTGGTATGATAGAAAGAGGCATCGAGAAGGACTGGCTTGGATTTACCGCGCTCAATATATCACAGGATGCAGAAGCTCTTGATCTGATGGCTAAGAGTGGAAACTTTGGATTTCTTTGCGGAATAGAATCGACAAATGAGGTTGTTCTGGAGAAGATGAATAAAACGACAAATTTAAGGCTTGGAGCTGACAATTATTATGACTGCATTCAGAAGATTCACGATCACGGTCTTGTTGTCTGGGGATCAATAGTCCTTGGAGCAGATGGAGATGATAAAGATTCTTTCAAAAGGATGACAGAATTTGTATTGGAAAACAACATTGATGTTCTTACTTTTGGTATCAACTGTCCGTTTCCGGTGACTGCGCTTTATCACAGGTTGGATGCTGAAAAGAGGATTTTCCGTAAGAATTTTCCTGAAGACTGGAAATATTATGATACTGCGCATGTGGTTCACAGACTTGTTGATATGACTTTAGAGGATTTCATTGACGGCATGCAATATATGTATGATCATCTATATGCCGGTGACAACCTGAGAATGAGATTTAGAAAATCACTTCAAACTATTGGCAGCACAAGGCACGGCAAGCGCAACGCCATGTTTGGCTTCAGGGTTGGTTCTGACTGGATACAGGTATTTGAGCAGGTACTGGAAAATCTACATAAATTATACGATTCAGGAGATTATTACCAGGACTGGTATAAGAGCAGCGCCGTAACCGTACCGTCAGAAAAAGGTGTTGCGGTTAGTTAAGGCTTTCCTGTTTTAGATAAACGTACGGGTCGGATGAATCCATGATCGTTGAGTGGGCTCCAGCTTGCCATGCCACTGCTGAAATTCACATCCCATGCCGCATTAGTATCCTGCTTCTTGTCACCTGTCCATATCCATTCCTGATATTAGACGATATTTTAGTGGTCTTTATCTTTTACAGTATGCAGTATATTGACAAATATTATTTTTAATGTAGAATTAATTATCAAGTGATATTAAAAAGTTTATAAGACTACGTATTTATTTAGTAAAAGGAAGGTGAAATAATGTCAAATAGTTTCAAAAGATTGATAATCCCGACGACAGCTTTGTTTGTGTTTGTTGTATTAAATTTTACAACTGGCGCACTTACTAAGGCACAGGCTGAAGATTATATTAAAAAACCATCGGAAACCCATCATCAGTCATTTGAGCCGTATGAAAACCCAATCGTTATTCCAGAACCAAAACCTAAAGGTGTCACTGTAAGGGTAAAAGAGGTAACGACGTACGAAGTCGTTGTTGACGAACAAAAAGTAGCATCAAATTCTGTCACAATGGATGATCTTGAGCTTACAGAGGTAACAGACAAGAAGAAAATCAACTTCCATCAGGTAGACTGCTACTTTTATGCAAAGGTAAAGCAGACACAGGAAAGAACTACAGACTTTGTATCAAGTACGAGATGGAGAGAGGGTGAACAATATTGGCTGTCAGATGGTGGAAAATATGTAGAGTGGGAACCATGGTCAGAATGGTATACCGGCCGTAAATGGTAATTTGCTTAGCCAGATGGTAATGCGTCTGGCAGGGATATGTGGCAGATACGTACTACGCTTGCATGAAAGATATAGCAACGCGCAGCAGTAGCAGTTATATGCCGGTTTGCCCACGCGGCATTGGGTTTATGTTCAGAAAGTGTATCAGCTAAAACCTGGCAAGCTATTTAAGCAGCATACATTCAGGCAGATGACAGACAAGTAAAGCAAACCTAAGATTACTACTGATCTACAACCTCTTTCACTCTTGTTTTGTATAACTCAAAGGATTCAAAGCCTTTTGCCAATGGATTGATATTTCTGTCTGCATACATTAAAGTCATTACCCTGGTCATACCCTGATGTGTCATCAAGTTAAACAACTCAAGCGCCACCTCAACATCACCATTTAACCACACCATCTTTTTATGTATTTCGTCTTCTTCAACTACATCCGGTTCGCCATTTCCTTCTATGAAGATCGCTTCAGTTTTCTTAATGTCTTCTTCAGCAAATTTCAGTGTATAGTTGCTCCATTTGCTGATTATGGCGAGTTTATATAGTTTGTCTTCATAAAAAAAGAAGGTAAATCGTCCTCCTCCAGAGTCCCTTGCAAGCATGGTCACCTTATTGTTTACCATTGGGTCAAATTCGAACTTGTCAGGAGCAGGAAACAGTTCCTGTACCTGAGCCACGCTTAATCCAAACTCTATCGGTTGATCTGTCTTTTTTGCATCTGTGGCGGTTGTATCCTCATGCTTGTAACCAAGCATTGATTTAAGTGCCTGAAGGTCGGCATGTAGTTCTTTGTCAGCCGCTTTGGTTTCAGGTGCCTGTTTCTCTGTAACAATTTTTTCTGTAGTGGTACAGTTTTGTATAATTACTAATGTGAAAATTGCTAATAAGATTAGCCATTTGTTATTCATATAATTTTCTCCACGTTTTATCGAATTGATGAGAGCAGTAGGATAGTTTGAAATGACTGCCGGTTGTAGTTATTCCGCTATGGTACATCTATATTATCAAAGATGTTTTGTATGATCTCTTCAGATGTCATTTCTTCTGCTTCTGCTTCATAAGTGATGATTACTCGATGTCGCAGGACGTCCATTCCTATGGATTTTACGTCCTGAGGGGTGACGTAACCCCTGCCTTTAAGAAAAGCATACGCCTTCGATGCAATAGTTAGATAAATGGTAGCTCTGGGAGATGCGCCATATTCAATATACTCGTCCAGGTCAAGATTGTATTTTCCAGGTTCCCTGGTTGCTATTACCAGGTCCACTATATAATCTTTTATTTTGTCATCAATGTAAATCTGATCGACTACCGAACGTAAACGTTTTATATCACCGTGGGATAGCACCGGATTTATTTTTATGTTTGTTTCTGTGAATGCCATTCTTTCCAGGATTTCACGTTCTTCAACTTTGCTGGGATAATCTATATTTAATTTTAACATAAATCTATCTACCTGTGCCTCTGGTAAAGGGTATGTGCCCTCCTGCTCAATGGGATTCTGAGTAGCCAGTACGAGAAATGGTTCGTCAAGTTTAAATGTCTCATCACCAATCGTTACCTGTCTTTCCTGCATAGACTCCAGAAGTGCGCTTTGAACTTTCGCTGGCGCTCTGTTTATTTCGTCGGCAAGAATAATGTTTGAGAAGATAGGGCCTTTTTTTGTGGTAAATTCGCCACTACGAGGGTTGTAAATAAGTGTTCCTATCAAATCTGCCGGTAGGAGATCGGGAGTAAATTGAATCCTCTGGTACTTTACTTGAATTGCTTTTGCCAAGGACATAACAGAAAGTGTTTTTGCTAATCCCGGGACGCCTTCCAACAGGATATGGCCATTTGCCAGGATGCCGATTAAGAGCCTTTCTATCAGATGTTTTTGCCCTACAATCACCTTCCCCATTTCATCAATCAAATTAGAAAGAACCCTGCTCTCTTCTTTGATGATGTCTGTAATATTCTTAATATCTTTTGATTCCATAATAAGATTGTGAGAAAAGAAAGTGTCTTCACAAATATGTTAATGAGGCAGGTTGTCCACCAAACTAATATTTATTTGCAAATGAAACGTTGGACGATGCCCTAAGTCTTTTGTGGTTTGAAGTTTTCTGGAAGCAGAGGCAACGTTTCGGGAATCCTATAACTTTTTGCTGCTGAAAAGAGTATTTATCTGAATCTGCGGCTAAACAGTTTGCTTTTATTGAATTTCAGATAACACGCTTTCTTCTATAATATCGTCTATCTTTTTTCTTCGCACCTGGTAGACGAAGTTTGTGGCCTTGCTCATAACAAAATAATCAGACCCTTCTTCTTTACCTACCAGCAATGAGTCTTCGCCATCGTCAGAATTTACGGTAACGATACATTGCGGGTTATCAAGTTCAAATTTCGACAAATCTTTGTTTGAGTACTGGACAATAGACACCGCCTCCAAGGAATTCATTGCCGATATGATACGGTCTGCAAAATTCCCTTTTAATGATTTACTTTCCGGCAGAATCATTACCCACTTGTTATCACTATTTTTCTGGAAAGACGTTTCACCTTTTGTATGCTTTATCGTTAATGACTTTGTTTTTGAAGAGTCAAGTTTAAACAGTGTCTTTGTTACAAGTTCAACACTGTAATCCCTGACATCAGGCCAGCCTATCTGAAAAATTATATCTTCGTCAGCAAACTTTGCATAGTAACCTGATTTATCATTCTCAGGTTCTAATCTATTTCCGACCAGGAGTGTCTTCGTTACCCTTTCCTTTGGCCTCGTTAAGTCACCTTTTTTACTAATGACTTCACCATCACCTTCAGCACTACCATATTTTTCATATGTTACAGATACTTTCATAAAGGGCTTGTCAAGCCCATACATACCAAGGTCTTCTGCGGAAAGGGCAATGATCTTGCTAACCGTTAAAAATGATAAGTTCCAGACCACCTGATTTACGGAATTTATATCAGCTTCCATATTAACAGGGTTGGTCAGATTCCATTTTAGGACAGGGGCCTCTTCATTCCTCTTACATACGAATGTTTCTCCATCCCTGCTGATAACTATTTCCTGTGCATTTTCTTTAGGAAATTCCAGAACCACTTTGTCCCTGAAAGCGATAAATCCGCTTGCAGCAACGTCATAGAACTTTTCTGTAGGCACAGAATAAACAGCATCCTCTCCATCTTTTCTTACATAACACAATCCGCCATCTGCATCGGAATTCCCGATCATAAACTTTACAGTTTCACCTTCTCCAATCTTTCTAAATACAGAAACTTCTACATATGAATCACCTAACCCATATTTATCAAAGTTTTCCCCACTATCATCAACATATTGCTGGATCTGTAAATCCTTAATTTTTTCTACGAATTCTCTGACCGTGTCGCTGTCTGCCAGGATTTCAGATGGTGATGTAATCATCCAATCATACTGTTTAGTCTTTACCATAGTTAGGGTAGTATCAGGATATTTTAGTTCAACCTTTTCTATCCCGTAAGTACCTATTGAATCAAATCTCAACAACAACTTGTCTCGCAGGTCATTTGCTTCCAGATCAAGGTCGCTAAGGACAACATCGTGTACAAAAAAAATAGAGCTTTCGTCGTTACGTTTTGCATAAACCCTGTCATCCAGACTGTGTCCCAAAAGGAGACTTTGCACATCGCCTCCTGTAGAACCAATACTTATAGTAAGTCTGGGTTTGTCCAGGCCGTGTTTGACTATGTCTTCTTCGTTATCTGACACAAAATCAGCTTTAGCAATCTGCAAATTTCTCAATTCATTAAGAATGTCTTTGATTCTATCAGCATCACCACGGTCTGAGACAGGTTGTGTCACCCACCAGTGTTGATCAGCCCTGGAACACACTATAGGCTCTTTCGGGCCGCTCTGGATTCTAAGCCTTTCTACCGCATCTTCGTCAAATTCAAATGCCCATTTATTTCTTAAGTCATTTATATCCTTGTCGATTTTTTCAAGAAATTTCGCCGCTACTACAAGAACGTCTTTGCTCCCTTCTATGTTTATGTAGACAGTGTTTTGTCCAGCAGCTAACCTGTCGCCTATATTAATGGTATATTTAGATTCAGCGCCTGTTGCTTCCTTAGTTCCTTTTAGAATTGCACTCTTTTTCATCCAGAGGTTGACAACAATTTGTGGTTTGTCAAGGCCGTAATCTTTCAGATTGAAGTTTTCGGTTTCGCTTTCTTTAAGGGTGCCGACTTTTCTTAGAAATTCAAATTGAGAGAGAATGTCTTTTACTTCAGCTTTGTCTGCTCTTAACTGCAAAGGTTGCAACATCCTCCATCGCACATTGTCAGCGCTCTCCAGGATAATTGTATCCTTCTCCTTTTTTAACTCAATTTTATTGATTTGGCCTACTTTGTAGTCCGGCAAAACCATTTGTTGTCTTTGCACCCATTCATCTGTCCTGTATTGTTTCCTGTCATACAGGAATATGTATGCGGCTCCTATGGCGGCAATTATTAAGAGTATTATGGTTGTTCTAAACTTCATAATTTTTTATAGGTTAATTTTGGCTTAGTTCTGTAAATATGTTGATCCTGTCTAAGTTCAGCCTCGGATTATCTTCTTCTTCTCAACCAGACAAAACCACCAATTATAATACAAATAGATGGTAGCCCAGCAATAGATAACCAGAAAATAACAGTTAGTTCTGCGGGTTTAATAATAGCCCTTCTGACGTCGGGAGCTTTAGGTGATATACCTAGCTCTTTTTCCCTGCGAGCCAGCCAGCTTACGGAATTTAAGACAAGGTCCTGATTCCCGGGGTTATCAGAAAATGCATTTGCGGCAAAATCCGTATCACCGAATACCACAATACGTGATCCCTTTTTCCCTATACCTTCGAACGCCTTTGTAGCATGTGGCGGGGTTGTGACATCTGTAATTGGAGTTGATTCCGGCTCTCTCAGCTCTGCCGCTATTGCTAAAGTAATAGGAGAGGCAATATCTGCGTCCTCATCATATTTTGGCCTCTCTTTACCGGCTATTTCAGTTTCACCCCAACTGCTGTCAGGGGCACGCACAATAGCTTTTGCAGAAAAAGCCATTGTATCATTTAATGGGGCGACACTGACTACGCTTGACCCATAAAATACTGATGTTAGCTTTTCAATATCTTTTGTTATTTCATGTTCCAGATACTTATCATCGCTGATATATATCTCAACAACAGTTTGCATACCGTAAAGGGGCATGTTCACTTTGTTGTATACAACTGCATCATCCCTTACAATTATACCGTATTCTCCAAGCAATGCATTTAAGCCGGACGGTTTATTTGCGCCCACAACAGGTTCGAGCATTACCAGTAATTTTCCTTCTTTAAGCTCGCCTTTCTCGTCCAATAATCTTGCTGACGTTCCAAGGTAGTTACGAATGTAGTTTGTTTCTTCTGTAGAAAAAGCTTTTGTAGGTCCGGCAATGAAGAGTATATCGCAATTTTCAGGAACCCGCTTCTTTTCTAATAAGTCAAGTGGTATGATATTATAATTAGCACGTTTTATCGAATTTGCCAGATTCCCCAGACCTGCACGTTCAAAATCTCCAAAATCTCTTTCCCCATGTCCTTTGACAAAATAGACGGTTGTCTGTTTTTCCTGTGTAACGTTTAATATTGCAGATGTAAAAACTTCTTCGCCCTTGAACTTAAAAGGAAACTCTCTTTCGATCACCTCTGACTGCTGTACGTGTTTGCTTTTGTCTCCGCATTTAAAGATTATTGAATTTAACTGCAATTGTTCCAGGTCCATCTTGAGCTTTTCTGCCAGCTCTGTTATTTTAGTACGATCTGTCAGTGGATTTAAGAGGGTGACCTTTATCTTGTCTGTTACATATTTATACTCTTCAAGTATATCTATAATCTGCCCGTAGAAACGATAGTCCTGGTTTTGTACCAGAAGTGAAGTTATAAAAACCGGCTGGTCAAGGCTTTTCAGGATTTTCTTTGTCTTGGCGGACAATGTATATCTTCCGGATGCAGTAAGGTCAAAACGGTAATAATGCCTGTCATTTATATAGCTGACAAAGACAAAGATAGCTATAACGATAAGTATCATAAAAATGACATTAGCGCCAATTAAAGTTTTTGTCTTTCGCATGTCCTGTGATTGCACTGCTGTTTTTACTTCTTCATTCAATGGCTTTTCTACCTCCATTTTCTACTCTCAACATTTCTTACCGTAATAAATAAAAGTAATGTCGAAAAGCTTAGATAGTATATTACATCCCTTGTATCAACAATGCCTTTTGTAAAAGATTCCCAATGATCAAAAGTCCCCGCATATCTGAGAGTCTCGTAAAACCAGCCTTCACCGTATGTGCTTAAAAACCCAACTACCCAGAGTATTATCAACGAAACTATCCCGATTACGGCGGCAACAACCTGATTTTTTGTGAATGATGATATCAGTAAGCCGACAGAAACAAATAGACCTCCCATAAGTATAAGGCCTATGTAACTGGAGAAGATTGGACCGAAGTCCGGATTTCCAAAAATGGTCAGGAACAAGACAAATATCCACGTCGGTAAGATCATCACAATATACAAGCTCAGGGCGGCGAGAAATTTGCCAAAAACCACATCAAAATCCGTAACCGGTGAAGTCATCAGGGTCTCAATCGTTCCGGATTTCGTTTCTTCTGCAAAGAGCTTCATGGTGATTACGGGTGTAAGTAAAAGGAGGAAAAACTGGATTGAATCAAGGCTGCCTTTCAGCGATGCTTCCTGCCAGAATTGTAAATTACCGGCAAAGAAAAAACCTGAGGCTATAAGAAAAACAGAAATTACTACATACGCTATAGGTGAATAGAAGTAGGATTTGATCTCTCGTTGATAAATAGTGGATACGTTACGCATTGTCTGAGACTTCCTCCGTTTCCTTGGTGGTTATTTGATGAAAGATTTCTTCTAATGTAATGGTATGTCGCTTCATTTCGCGCAGTATATAATTATCTTTTACAATGCACTTAAATACAGCTTCTCTGATATCACCTTCTCCAGAACCTTCGACATAAAACTCATTAGCATCTCCCTTTTCTTTCCATGTTACTGAACGTACGCCATCTATGCCGGACAAACTGTTCTTTATCTTTTCTCCATCACCCTTTACCTCTAGAACTACGTTTGAACCGGTTTTTAACTGTTTCATGAGGTTTGCCGGTGTATCCATTGCCACTATCTTCCCCTTGTCGATTATCATGATTCTGTCACAGACCATTTCAACTTCCGGGAGAATGTGTGTTGACAGCAAAACAGTATGTTTCTGGCCTAAATCTTTAATTACCTGTCTGATCAGCATGATTTGGTTAGGATCAAGTCCAATGGTGGGTTCATCGAGGATCAGGATTTTTGGATCATGTATTAAGGTATCAGCAAGGCCCACCCTCTGTCTGTAACCTTTTGACAAGGTGCCTGTAATCTGATTTTGCACATCTTTTATTCCGGTTATGTCGAGACAATAATCTATTCTCTTTTTTCTTTCCCTTCTGGGTATATTTTTAAGTTTGGCGCGGAACATCAGATACTCATTTACCCTCATATCCAGATAAAGCGGAACATTCTCCGGTAAATATCCAATCTGCTGACGTACATTCAATGAGTCACTAAACACATCATAACCGGCTACCGTTGCAGAACCGGCGGTTGCCGGCATAAAACAGGTTAATATTCGCATGGTAGTAGTTTTGCCTGCACCGTTTGGGCCTAGCAGTCCGACAGTTTCGTTTTCCTCTACGTTGAAAGATATATTATCTACAGCGTTAATATTTACATAACGTTTTGTTAAATTCTTGACATTAATCATATTGCAAATCTCCAGATATGGCTTTTATTTACGAGCTTTTTTAGGTTAACAATACTTTGAGCAATTAAGTTCCCTTATTTACTCTTTTGTTACAACTTCATCAGTAATGTTAAGTTTTCCGCTCGCAAGCTCTTCAAATGCCGTTTGGACTGGATCGCTTGAATCTGTCGCAATCAGTGCTGGCGCCCCATCCATCAATTCCCTTGCCCTCTTTATTAGAATAGCAGTCAGATGGAATGTGCCAATATCTTTTGTTAATTCGTGTATGTGATAAGTCATTGTATAGATGTGTTAAAACTATCTAAAACTATCATACTTACCATGTTTTCTGTTTTCGTCAAGAAAAATCTCATCTATAAGGTAAAATAGTGATAAAATTATTTATTTATACCCAGTGTTGTCCGGTTAGGTTTTTGCATGCATGGCTTTTGTCATACCCGAATGCCTTTATCGGGTATCTAAATGCCCGTTTATCCTAGATTCCCGCTAAAAGAATGCGGGAATGACAGCTTTTGGACAATTAATGGAACACACGCAAAAACCTAACCGGACAACACTGATTTATACCTAAATTGAGCGATTTTATTTTCTATATTATAGTAGCCGCAGGCTTTAGCCTGCGTTTCACATCATCCGATGGGTGTATGTGAATTTCTCGTAAGCTACGCAACCTAAAGGATGCGGCTACACAAATCGCTCAATTTAGGTTATACTTATTTAGTTAAACTTGTGAGATGTAATAACAGGTTAAATACCCAAAGAAATTCAATATACTATAAAAGATGCCCATAATATGCTCGCTAAGTGCGGAAACATTTCAGAGTAGGAAATTTAATTTGTTTTTGGAAGGTTGAGTTGTTATGGGCAGCGAACCATTATTAGTTTTCTATATTTCCAGATAAAGGTTTATAATTATAATAGTTATAACTTGACTTTGTGGTTTTACAGAAGTATTTTATGTAAAATATAAATTGAATCTAAAATGGAGATGGTAATATGCGTTTAGCTGGTACAACGTTCAAAGAGGCCGGTAAAGAATTTCCGAAAGGGACTGTGTTGTTTAAAGAAGGAGACGTTGGCACAGAAATGTATTTGATAAATTCAGGCGAAGTCAAATTGAGCAGAAAAACAACACATGGAAATGTAGTTTTAGCAACATTAGGCTTTGGGGAATTTTTCGGGGAGATGTCAGTTATAACAAATAAACCAAGGACGGTTACGGCTGAGACTATTTCAGATTGCAGGTTGAATGTTATAAGTAAAGATATTTTGGAAACATTGATAACAGGCAATCCATTAGTTGCACTGAGCATTCTAAAAAAACTGGTTTTCAGATTGGAAGACACATATGACCTCATCGAGGATCTTTACATAAAGCATGTTAAACAAGATAAATTACGGAATGTGTCTTGAAAATGGAGATAAATGAGGACTTTGTACCGGCAGCTAAGGAATGCGTCGAACTTGAAGAACTTGATGATGGTTGTATACTATATGATACCGAGAAAGATGAAGTACATAGTTTAAATATTACGGCAGCTTTCACCTGGTCGTGTTGTGATGGAAAACATTCAATAAAAGAAATAGCTACAATTGTGGAGAAATGTTTCGAGCCAAGAAGTAAGCTGGTATTAGAAGACATATTAATAATAGTTAAAGATTTTATAAAAAAAGAACTTTTGAAGCCATAAGCCCCTTACCGTTCCGGTATAGGGCTTTTTTTTTGCAATCAGATTTCTATGTATTCGTTAAATTACAAACTTCAATCACATAGATTTTCTATACAGACTGGAAACAGGAAGCTGGCAGAATTATGTTCACAGATTTATCCTGATTCGAGGGTCAAGCGCAACGGCCATGCAGATATTGTTTATTTACTGAAGATGAGAAACGATAGTGTCGCCGGTACGGTATACGAGATTTTTATAGACGGCAGGAAAAAACATCAAACTAATTGGAAATCAGAGTTGTTTTCCCATCTTGAATGGATGATTACGTGCAATACCCTGTCACATCTTCAGGAATTCTTCCAATTACATGCAGGCGCCGTTGTAAAGGGTGGGAAAGCTATTCTTCTACCTGCCGAGCATGGTTCCGGAAAGACCACACTGACATTAAGTCTTACTAAGAACCGTTATCGCTGTCTTTCCGATGATATAGTCTTAATAGACCCTGAGTCACTCATGGTCATTCCTTTTCCACGAAGTTTTTTAATAAAGGATGGAGCAATTAAAAAGCTGGCAAAGTCTAATTTAATAGATAAAAAAAACGGGTATTACTGCAGGTCAGAAGATATTTTGTATTTTAATCCTGATACCAGAAACAAATTATCTGTTAGAAAAGTAAAACCGTATGCCATCGTCGAATTAAAACACAATCGCCGTTTCAAGAATGAACTAAGGCCGGTTAGCAAATCTCAGATGTGCATTAAGTTACTGAGACAGTCGTTTAACGTTCACAATTACAAACGAAAAGCAGTTACAATCCTGACGGGGCTGGTCAGGGAAAGTAAGTGTTATTCCTTAAAGACAAATAATGTGAATGATGCCGTACGCCTGGTTTCACAAATATGAATGAACCAACTACTAAAAGACATATTGCCAGACTCTTAAGCCTTAAGACGGGTGAAAAGAGTGTTGATGAACTATGGAATAAATTAGAATCCATAGACTGGAAAGACGTCATAGATATAGCACAAGAGAATCGCGTAATAACATTCCTGTTTTTCAAAATAAAACAACTTGGGCTGGAAGATAGGCTAAAACCGGAAACCCGCCGGATTATGTCACTCGAATATCATAGGGGGGTGGCGCGAAATGTTGTTATCAGGCATGTGCTAAAGGACATGATTCGTTCGTTAAATCAATGTGGTATAAAGGCCATCATACTAAAGGGTGCAATAAATTTTTGTGAGAATATTTATGAGAATTGGAATTTGAGGTCAATGGAGGATCTGGATATCCTCATTAAGGAAGAGGATTTTCCCGTGGCCAGGAAATGTATGCAGACTGCTGGTCTGCATTATGTAGGAGGCCGAATTCCTTACGATCTCAGCGAAGATTTTGAAGGCAGGGATATCGCCATAGATATGCACTATTTACCGGTACCTGAAAAATACATTAGCCTGTTTGATATGGATTCCTTTTGGGCAAATACGGTAGAAGTAGAGATGGATGGCATTAAAACACATATTCCATGCCCGACAGATCAAATCTACCATAAGTTTGTTCACGATGTGATACGGCATCAGGAATTAATCAATTTTCAGATTCAGGATTTATGTGATTTTGTAATGACCAGCCAATATTATAAAGAAAGGATAGACTGGGAAGAGATATTGTACAGAGTCAGGAAAAATGATATCGAATCTTTGTTTAAGCTGCACTGCTGGCGGATCAAGAAAAATCTTGGGCTGGAGTTGCCGGAACCCATAAACGATTTGAGTGATGATAATATTCAGTACTACGAGAAATGGTACAGCCAACTAAGTGAATGTCCCGAATGGCTTGAGTCGGCGGGTGAACGTCTTATGGCAATATTAATCAGGGGCGGCAAAATCTTCGGTCATATTAAGAACTCATTTAATGTTTTGGTGAAAGAGTCCGTACTTGATGAATCAAGAGAGTTTCTGCTTTCTATATACCACGTAGAAGGAGTAAGGCCTTTGCTGCCACTCATCCGAATAATACACTTATTCAGAATCCTTTCTCTACACATCCTGATTATTGCCTACGTTACTAAACAACGTTTAAGTACATATAAACAAACCTAATGTTCGGCATCCCGACTGAGTCGGATCTGTGAGTTGCCCACAGGGTCGTCCTCAGGCGACTTGCCTCTGCCTTCCGTGGCTAAATTTTGCCTAATGCCTACTTTCTTTTGTTTCTTGCCTCTTGTTTCTAGCTTCTCAATTCTTTAATTCCTCAATCATAATTCCTGCCTCTAGTCTTGCCTTTGACCTCGGCGTTTATCTGCGTATATCTGCGTCCAATGTCTTTTGTCTTGCAAAACACCCCCACTCTTTTATAATAACCACCAATAGACAGCACTTACAGATCACTTTTACCACATTTTAAATATCTTCAAAAAGATGGTCTTATTTGTTTATGCAAGTAAGCGTTTTACATAATTCATAATTAAGATGCAACCCTGCGGTACTGAAACAATATAGAATCATAAATAAAAAGTATATGTAGCCAGGAATGGACTTGATCCCATTTCTCGATAATAATTCTTCGTTTCGGATGCAAGACAAGGATAGGATATTAAAAGGAAGATATGAATCAAAATCCAGAACAAATAGCAAGAGACAACATTGATAAGCAGTTGACTGCTTGCGGCTGGATTATTCAGAGCATTAAGCAAGTAAATCTGAATGCTGGAATTGGCGTTGCTGTTAAAGAATATTTGACTGACGTTGGACCTGCGGACTATGTTTTGTTTGTCGAAGGCAAACCATGCGGAGTAATTGAAGCGAAACGTGAGGAAGAAGGACATCGGATGAATGTTCACGAAGGACAAGGTGAAGAATATGCAAACGCTAAACTCAAACACC